>NZ_PPCE01000009.1:600000-870233 GCF_002913715.1 Campylobacter concisus
GTGATCCACTTTATATTTGGTGCGGCCAAGCACCGCTTCCAAAGGGAATTTTTGAACTTTTGCTTTATGGTTTTATCCGCAAAGAGCCAGCCAAACTCGTAAAATCCTTAACGAATGAAATTTACGTCCCGTACGATACAGACTACGTGATAGAGGGCTTTGTGGATACGGCTAAGTGCGAGCTTGAGGGGCCATTTGGCGATCATACCGGCTTTTATACGCCTATCGAGCCTTTTCCGGTGATGGAGGTTACGGCGATAACTAGCAAGCGTGAGCCGGTATTTCACGCGACTGTGGTTGGAAAGCCGCCACTCGAGGATAAGTACATGGGCTGGGCGACTGAGCGGGTTTTTTTGCCACTTTTGCGAACGACCGTGCCTGAACTACTGGACTACAATATGCCTGAAAATGGCGTCTTTCACAACCTAATCTTAGCCAAGATAAATACGCTCTATCCAGCTCATGCAAAGCAGGCTATGCACGCATTTTGGGGCGTTGGGCAGATGAGTTTTGTAAAACATGCCATTTTTGTTGGAGCCGATGCGCCTGAACTTAAAAATTATGATGAATTTACTAGCTTTGTTTTAAATTATTTTGGTAGTCAGAGTGTGCTAATAAGCCAAGGTGTGTGCGATCAACTTGATCATGCTAGTCCAAATTCGTGTTTTGGTGGCAAACTCGGCGTAGATGCGACGCAAGATTTTTGTAAATTTAGACCTATGGTTTTAAGCGACAGCGAGCTTTTGGCTAAATTTCAAAGCGTTACGCCAAATGTAAAAGAGCTTAAGCAGTTTAAAACGGATACCAAAACGCCTATTTGTGTGGTGAAATTTGAAAAAGATTGTGTGGTAAAAGAGCTTTTTGACAAGCTTTTGACATTTAGAGAATTTTTCAAACTCCTTATCGTTGTAGATATGCAAAATCACCTTGAAAACCCATATATGCTACTTTGGCGTGTGACAAACAATATCGATGCTTTGCGTGATATTTTCATAGATGGTGAAAATTTCTGCGTAGATGCGACGAGCAAGGACGAGCTAGAGGGATATACGCGTGGCTGGCCATTACAAACGGATTGTGACCACGAAGTAGTTGCTGATCTAGTTAAGCGCGGTATAGTAAAAGATGAGCCAGAGTTATTTAAAAAATTTGAAATATTTGGCTAGTTTTGAGGGGCTCAAGTAAATTTATAAATCTTGCTTTTTATTGTGGATTTTAAATTTTTAATAATATTTACTTAATCAAATGCTAGTGTCTTTATGCTGATTAAAAAATAGCTTTTAGACTAGGTCTAAAAGCTTAACTTGTTTTTAGCTCTCTTTTAAGAGTTTGCTTGCGAGCATATCGGCTTTTGCTTTATCTGTATCTTTTTTTACGGATTTATAAATTTTAGATATATAATTTTCCAAAACTTCGTGGCAAGATATTACTTTTTCATTTTCACTTCTTGCAACTTTTACGTATTCACCGTTATTTTGTAGCTCAAAAGCTAGGTCATTATCGCTTAGCTGAAGCTCTAAAATTTCAAGTAGTCTCTCTTGAAGTCTTGGCTCAAAAATAGGTGTCATAAGCTCCAAGCGACGCTCTAGATTTCTTGGCATCCAGTCAGCACTTGAGATATAAATTTTTGGCTGAGCATGTTTAAAGTATAAAATTCTAGCGTGCTCTAAGTATTTGCCGATTATTGAGCGAACTTTTATATTTTCGCTTTTGCCTTTTATGCCAGGCCTTAGTCCGCACACACCACGAACTATAAGATCGATCTTCACACCTGCGTTTGATGCGCGGCTAAGCTCGTTTATCACGTCTTCGTCTATTAGCGCGTTCATCTTAGCGATGATCCTACCTTCGCTGCCTTTGCTAGCCTCCATTCTTATCTTTTCGATGATGCGCTCTTTTATCTGAAAGGGCGACATGCTAAGGGCGTTTAGACGGCGGTTTTTGTTATATCCTGATAGGATGTGAAAAAACGAGGTCGTGTCTTGGCTAAATTCCTCTTTACTCGTAAATAGGCTCACATCGGTGTAAATTTTTGCCGAACTGCCGTTGTAGTTGCCGGTGCCAAAGTGCATATAAAATTTAAGCTTATCGCCGATTTGGCGGATGACCTGGCTAACTTTTGCATGCACCTTAAAACCTGTGATGCCATATATCACGTGCGCTCCAGCGTCTTCAAGCGCCTTTGCCCAGTGCAAGTTATTTTCCTCGTCAAACCTTGCTTTTAGCTCAACCATTACAGTTACTTGCTTGCCGTCACTTGCGGCGTCTATTAGACTTTGAATTATTGGTGAACTTTTATCGACTCTATAAAGTGTCATTCGAATAGATATGACTTTTGGATCTTTGCTAGCTTCTTTGATAAAGCTTACAACTGGATCAAAACTCTCAAATGGATGCACTAAGAGCACGTCTTCTTTATCTATGGCGTCAAACACCGAGATGCCATTACCAAATGGTGGTAGCGTTTTTGGAACGTAAGGCGCATTTGCCAGATGGGTAAAATTTTTGCTTCCAGCTATCTCCCAAAGCGAGCTAAGAGTGAGCGGAATACTTGAAAAATAGACATCTTTATGAAAAATTTTCATATGAAAATTTAAGAATTCCAAGATGTCAGCATCTACGTTTTTATCGATTTGCATACGAACAAAAGCTCCTTTTCTGCGAAGCTTTAGCCCTTGCTCAAGTATCATCATAAAATCATCCGCTTCTTCTTCTTCGATGACAATATCAGCGTTTCTTGTCACTCTAAAAGCAGCCGAGCTAAGTAACTTATACCCTGGGAAAATTTCTTCTGCGTGGCGGTGTACGATCGTTTCAATCGGCACAAAAACATTGCTACTTGGCTGTGTAAAACGTGGCAAGACTCTTGAAATTCTTATCATGCCGTATTTTAAAATTTCTGGATGCTCGATATCAGCAAGCTTAACGGCAAGAGAAAAGCTAAGGTTGTTTAGGTGCGGAAATGGATGAGTCGCATCTACAGCGATAGGCACGATGACTGGCAAGATATTTGAGAAAAAGTATTCGTCGCATTTTTGTTTCAAACTATCATCAAGCTCGTCATAATTTTTTATAAAAAGTCCCTCTTTGCTAAGAGCATTTACTGTTTTTTTATAGTGATCTTCTACTAAATTTTGCTCATTTTGTAGATATTTTCTAATCTCTCTTAGCTGATCAAGTGGGCTCATGCCATCGCCACTGCTCGTAGTAGCTCCAGCTGCGAAAAGCTGCTTTAAGCCAGCGACTCTGATCATATAAAACTCGTCTAGATTTGTCATATAAATAGCTATAAATTTTAGCTTTTCAAGTAAAGGAATTTCCTTTTCACACTGAGCGAGCACCCTTGAATTAAAGCGTAGCCAGCTTAATTCTCGGTTTATAAAAAGAGTTTCATTTTCGCTCATCATCTTCTCCTTGTGTGTTTTTGAGTTATTTTATGATATATGCGGTTATAAAGTTCTTACTTTATTTAAAATTTTGGTTACAATAAGCCAAAACTTAAATTTAAAGGCTTGTTATGTCTGATTATGTGATATTAGTTGGTATCTTTTTAGTGGCAGTCGTTGTTTTTGCGCTTATTAAAAAGATATCGTTTTAGCTTTTAAATTTCTCCCACCACAAATAAGCAAAGATGAGCCCAAAGCCCTTGACTTTGCTCTCGTCAAAGACAAATTTCATCATATCTTCTCGCTTTATGAAAACAAGCTCGATATCTTCGCCATCGACGCCACCGCCAGAATTTACCTTCATGCTCTCATCGATCTTTGCGTAAAACATCGTTTGCATATTGCCTCCAAAGCCAAAAGCACCGTATGTCATCGTGATACGCTCTATCTCTTTTAGCTCATAGCCCACTTCTTCGATCGCTTCTTCTCTGGCTGTTTGCTCTTCGCTAAGTCCTTTATCCATAAGGCCTGCGCAAAGTTCGTAAGTAAAGCCTTGCTCATTTGTTTTGATGCCTTCTTTCTCTTGTGAGTACCAAACAGCAGGACGAAACTGCTTTACAAACAAAAAGGCATCTTTTTGCTCGTGATATAAAAAAATACTAACGCTATTCATCACTTTTACGCAGTCCCAATCTCTTTGGACACCATTTTGCATAAATTTTATCTTAAATGGCTTTAGGTATTTTGACTCACCAAGAGGTAGAATTTCTAAATTAGTTATAGTAGTATCCATTTTGCAAGTCCTAAAAAGCTAAAAAATCCTATCGCATCAGTAAAAGTAGTAAGAATGACGGCTGAGCCGACTGCAGGATCTATATTAAAGCGCCTTAGCGTCAAAGGTATGATCGTGCCAAAAAAGCCAGCAAAGAATAAATTTGTAACCATGCTAAGCCCGATAACAACGCCAAGCATACCTTTGTCAAACCAAACAGAGGCGATTATGCCCATTACCACACCAAAGATTAGTCCATTTATAAGTGAAATACTAACCTCACGTTTTAAGACATTTTTGGCATCTTTAAACTCAATCTCACCAAGTGCCAGACGGCGAACCGTAACGGCAAGCGCTTGCGTGCCGGTATTTCCGCCCATTGATGCAACTATTGGCATTAAAACAGCAAGAGCGACGTAGGCTGCTATTGTCTCGTCAAAAAGTCCGATTATAGATGAGCTAAAAAGAGCTGTTAGTAAATTTACGCCAAGCCAAACCGCACGACCACGACCAGCCTTAAAAAGCGTATCGTCCTCTTCTGACTCGTCATCAACGCCGGCTAGGTTATAAATTTGCTCAGTTGCACTCTCTTGAATATAGTCGTGAATATCATCAGATGTGATACGACCAAGCAAAATTCCAGTGCTACTTGTAACTGCGATAACATTTAAATCGTACTCTTGAAACATATCAGCGACATTTTGCATAAGGTCCATATCATTTGCAACATGTGGCTTGTAATGATCGATCTGTGCTGACTCGATATTTTGCTTTAGCGTCTTTGTAAAATCAAAAAGTATAAGATCTTCAAGTGGGATAGCGTATTGTAAAACGCCATTTTTATCGATGATAAAAAGCTGAGAGATATTTTCTAGCTTGCCTTCTTGCTTTTCTCGTCTAAGTCTTGCTACTGCATTGCCAAGCTTTTCTTCAAGGTGAGCCGAAAAAAGCTCTGTTTGCATGTGAGCACCAGCTCTATCTTCTTCGTAGCTTCTAAGTCTTAAAATTTCATTTTGGTTTTCTCTATCAAGCTCGTTAAAAAGCTCTCTAGCTTTATCTTCGTCGATATCCTCGATGTATTGAAGCAAATCAGTCGCATCATCGCTCTCTAGCTCTTCAAGTGCTTCTACGATCTTTTCAGCTGGAAGTTGTTCGATCACATCTTTTAGCATATGATCAGGTAACTCAATAGCAACATCACCTAAAATTTCAGGATCTAGCTTCTCAAGATAGTGAGCAAAAAGCTCTTCATCGTGCTTTTTAAGTGTTTTTAGGTGCTGGGCTAGCTCGTAAGGTGAGAGTTCATTGTCTTCTAAATTTTCATCTAAATGCTGATCTATCAGCTCTTTTGCTTCATCTAGTTCTTGATTCAAAATTTGCCTTTAAAATTCTATTACGTTAGGGAAAAATTCCACTTTATGATACTCTTTTTCGTTGCTTAAAGCATTTTTTATTAGCTCATCATTTTTACTAACAACTGCTTTAAATTTAGCTGATTCTTTCTTATCCTCTAGGCTTTTAACGACCTTTATTGCACTTTCTGGATTGATAGGTTTATTGTCTCTATAAAGACCAAAATGAAGGTGTGGCCCTGTGCTCATACCGCTTGTGCCAACGTAGGCTATAAGCGTGCCTTGTTTGACTTTTAGACCACCTTTTATGCCTTTAGCAAAGCCATTTAGGTGAGCATAAAGTGTCTCGTAGCCACCAGCATGAGAGATGATGACGGTTCTGCCATATCCGCTTTTTTGTCCGACAAATTTAACCGTACCATCGCCTGCGGCTTTGATTGGTGTACCTTTTGGAGCACCGTAGTCAACGCCAAGGTGCGCTCTATATCTTTGTAAAATAGGGTGCCATCTTTTTAGAGTAAAAGCTGATGTGATTCTAGCGTTTGCAAGAGGGCGAACTAGTAAAAATTTATCATTTTTCTTTCCGTTTTTATCATAAAATTTATCTTCAAATTTATACATGACATATCGTTTATTTTTTGTTTCTATCATCGCAGCATAGATTTCTGGAGTGCCAAAAGAGCGGCCCATACGTATTTTTTGATTATAAACGATAGCGATCGTATCGCCTTTGTTTATCTTTTTAAAATCAATGCCACTTCCTTTAAAAATTTCTTTAAAGCCAAGAGCTAGCGTGCCAGAGCCAGTGTAGTCAAAAATGTCTTCAGAGACTGATTTATCGACCTTTAAGGCTAAAAATTTATCCTCACTTTGATAAGAGATGGGAAGAAATTCGAGCTTAAATTTATCATTGTCATCTCTAAAAATATGCATTTGAAGCTCGTCACTAACAGGGATTAGTACTTGTTTAGTGTTACCGTTGTCGTCTTTATAAATTTGATACTTTGTGCCAGCGATGATCTCTTCTGTTAGCTCTTGATCTTCGGTTGCTAAGTTATAGTAAAGTGAAAGTGGGATTTTGTTTGTCTCTAAGAAATTTAAGAAGTTACTTCCATTTGGCCAGCTAAGCTCGTCGACACTTGGCTTTATAGCGTATAAATTTATAGATAATATTGCAAAAATTATAAAAATACGAGGCATTAATGTCCTTTTAAAAAGCTGGTGGGATTTTAACTAAAACTTGCTTTAATTTTGCAAAAGATAAAGCATTTTAGGCTATAATCGCTCTAAAAATTTAAACTTAGGAGATATTTTTGAAACGTATATTTGTGATTTTATCGCTAGTTTTTGGCTTTGCTTTTGGGGCTGATTTTTCTTTAAATGAGTATAGAACTCCTATAATTAGCGTCGATAGTGATGGCACAGCGACGATAGTTGATAGTCCAGAAATTTTAATCGGCTCAAGTGGTGTTGTGCTTCATAAATTTGACACTGATAGCTCTATCATAGCAAGAGTTAGCGTTATCTCAAAAAATTCTGGCTTTGCTAAGATTAGATTTGAGGTGTTTGATCTACTTGAGCAAAAGGCGCTCCCGCTTCCAGGCATTGCACCTGCAAATGGCGATATGGTCGTGCTAAACTATCTTTATAACCGCTCATTAATCATCGTGCCAAATAAAGAAATTTACGAAGAGATCACATCTGCGTTTCCAAATATGATATTTATCCACCCAGATATTATAGGAGCGTATCTAAGCTACGAATACAAGCCAAATCCAAGCAGAGATGACTTTAGAAAAATGTGTGCTCAAAGTGCAGCTGGTCTAATTTTCGTAGCGATGGATGGCAGAAGCGTTTTTGCCGATTGCCAAAGCTTTAAAGTGCTAAAAGAATTTAAAAGTGGCGAGGTTGAGTACTATCAGCTACCATTTTATACAAGAGTTAGCGACATAGACACTGTGTTTTGGAAGCTAAATAGTGAGCACATCAACAACTACGACGCTCACTACGAAAAACTTTTTGAAGAAGATAACTGATAAATGAGCCGTTTGTCCTTAAGTAAGCAAAGCTTAAAAGAGTTTTTAAATTTGCTCCCAACGCTTAAGGACAAAGAGCTCTTTCACTATGCCTCAAGCCTTAGTTTTCATACGATTTTATCGATCATTCCGATACTTCTTATATCGTTTTCTATCTTTACAAAACTGCCTAGTTTTGAGGATTATTACGCCAAAATTCAGGACTTTATATTTTCGGCTCTTTTGCCAAGTAATCAAGAGATCATCTCAAACTACTTGCAAAATTTCTTACAAAATAGCGGAAATTTAGGCATAGTTGGCTTTGTGGCGATGATATTTACATCAGCCATGTTTTTTAGTGACTATGAATATGTAGTTTTAAAAGTGACACGTGCGAGTAAGGCTAGAGGATTTTGGTCAGCACTTAGCTCGTATTGGACGCTTATCACGCTCGCGCCACTTGGTCTTGCTGGTAGTTTCTACCTCTCAAGCCTCATTCAAGAGATGCTAAACTCAAACGTAATCACAAACTCGATAAATTTTTTAAGCATATTCCCATATCTCATCATCTGGGCGATATTTTGCATCACATATCTCATCTCAGTAAATGACGAGATAAAATTTAAGAGCGCATTTTTTAGCTCATTTGCCGCCTCGCTTGTTTGGTATATTGGCAAGTCGGCCTTTGTCTATTATGTCCTTTATAATAAAACCTATCTAAGCGTTTATGGCTCGTTTTCAGCAGTGCTTTTCTTTTTTGTCTGGATCTACATCTCGTGGATCATCTTTTTATATGGGCTAAAGCTTTGTGCTTATCTCTCAAACAGCTCCAAATTTAAAAGATAAATTTAATAGTTAGTACCAGCTGGCAATATATTTTTATAAATTTACCAGCTGGTGTGATTTGTATTATTTTATGTAGAATATTATGTAAAATCAGCGTTTAAACTCGTAAATTTCTATCTTTACTCCAAGCTCTTTGCTAAATTCTTTAGCCTTTTTCTCTAGCTCTTCTTTGTCAAAGCAGATAAGATCTATGTAAGATCGCATCTCGCCATTTGCTTCACCTATGATCTCACAAATTTCACTCTCTTTTAGCGCGTCTGAAATTTTGTTTTTGCTATCAACGCCAAACTGTATGTCGCCACCGTGAGATATGGCTAAAAAGCAAAAATTTATGCCAAGCTCAAAAGCTTCGTTATAGGTATCGCTTGCACCGTCGTAGTATTCGTTTAGTAGCTCGCTAAGAGATGTAAATCCTGTGAAAACGTCGTCACGTAGCTTGTTTGAACGAGGCTCTAGCTCATAGACCATAAAATTCTTAAGTGGCTCGTTTGAGGCTTCTTTGCCAAATTTCTCATCTATAAGATCGGCAAAGTCGATCAGTGGCACGCCTTTTTCTCTTGGCTCGTCTATTATCTCAAACTCTCCAAGCATATTTATCATAATCATCTCACCAACTACGTTGTCACAAAGTATGAGCGATAATGTATATGCCTTATTTTCATCTTCGCTTTTAAGCTTACTTAGAGTCTCGTTATATAGGCACATATCCACGCTTTTGTCGTTGAAATTTGCATAGACCATGACCTCATTTGCATCAACGCTTACGCCATACATCTGTATAGTAGCGACGTTTCGTGGTGCACGTGGCTTGCCAAGTGTGCAAGTAAGCTTTGCCTCATACTCTTTTGGCATACGCGATTTGATAAATTTAAGCCACAAAAGCCTATGTTTAAGTCCTTCTGGAGTGAGTACTAGATCGATCTTTCCATTAATAAGGCCTATCATAAAAGTTGGATCAACTAAACATAAATTTAGCGCTTCTTCGGTCATTTTGCTTGCAGCTTCAAAATTTTTATCTTCTAAATTTTGTTTGATGGCGTCTAAATTTTTGCCAAACTCGCTCCAAAATTTATCAACTCTGCTTGCAAAGCTAGAGCTCTTTTTAGAAAACCACATTTTTATCCTTGTTTGTTAAAATTTTCAACATTTTTTTGCGTATAAATTTTCATCGATGGAAATTCTAAGGCACTTAGCTTGTCATATCCTTCTTCATTAAAAACACATCCCGTATCGATATTGGCGCTATTTGTATAGAGCTTAGCCTCACGCACTGGCGTGTGGCCATAGACATTAAATATGCCTTCAACTTGCATCATATCGCCTCTGCCTGATAGTACATGCCTTCTAAACTCATCTCTTGAACTATCATCATCTCTTAAAGTCCAAAATTTCCCAACAGCCGAGTGAGAGACGACCAAATGCTCGCCATTTTGGTTTTTGTGGTCTTTAAACTCTAAATATACTGGAATGCTTTCTAAAAATTCTATGTGTCTTTGCTTGAACCCCACGCTTTGAGCTAGGTATGATCTGTATGTTTCTTCACCGCCATTATTGTAAAACCAACTTGTATCAAATGGTATTTTGTTTTTTAAAAAGAAATCTTTGTTGCTTAGCAACCTTCTTTCGTGGTTTCCCATTACCATTTTATAGTTATTTTGTATGATAAGTTCGACTACATCGCAACTAAAAAGCCCCCGATCTATCACATCTCCGACAAAGCAAATTTGTGATTTTTCTTTGTCTGGAAACTGCTTGATAAGCTCTAAAAGTGTGTTAAAACAGCCGTGCACATCGCCTATGATATAAATTTGCTCGCTCAATTTTTCTCCTTTGTGCCAAATTTTAGTCTATTAAGCTTAAAAATGTAGTGTTAAGAAAACACTTTTATATAGCTGTACTATATTGGCGTAATGCTAGCGATATAATAAAGTTAAAACCTAGTAAAAGATATTTAAAATTTAAGGAATTTAAAGCAGAAGGGAGCCTAGGCTCCCTAAAATCATTGTGCGTAAAAGCCGCTAACCTTGCCGGTTAAGTCAATCATGATGTTTTTCATCTGAGTGTAGTGCTCAAGTATGATCTTGTGCGTCTCACGGCCGATACCTGAGTTTTTATATCCACCAAATGGGCTGCCTGCTGGGATTTGATTATAGGTGTTGATCCAGACTCTACCAGTCTCCATAGACCTTGCCACGCGAAGTGCTTTTGTGATGTCTTGTGTGAAAATTCCGCCACCTAGGCCGTATTCGCTGTCATTTACCATTTTGATAAGCTCGGCTTCATCTTTAAATTTAATGACAACGCCAACCGGGCCAAAAATTTCTTCTTGCGCCACTCTCATATCATTTGTCACATCAACTAGCAACGTTGGCTCGACAAATGCGCCCTTGTCGCAACCATTTGCTGTGTAGGCTTTGCCACCGACTGCCACTTTTGCGCCTTCTTTTTTGCCGATCTCGACGTAGTTTAAGATTTGCTCAGCTTGTTTTTTATTGATTTGTGAGCCCATTTGAGTGCTAGGATCAAGTGGATCGCCAACTTTTATGGTGCTAAATTTCTTAACCGCAGCTTCTATAAATTTGTTATAAAAGCTCTCTTCTACGAAAATTCTTGATCCTGCGCAGCAAACTTGACCTTGGTTAAACAAAATGCCAAGCTGAAGGCCATCAAGCGCTTTGTCTAAATTTGCGTCGCTAAAGAAGATATTTGCGCTCTTGCCGCCAAGCTCAAGTGTAGCTGGGATGATACGGCGAGCCGCAGCTATGGCGATATCTCGGCCTATCTCGGTTGAGCCAGTAAATGCTAGCTTATCAAGGCCTGGATGATTTTTGATCCATTCGCCACTCTTGCTACCTTTGCCAGTTATGATGTTTATTAAACCTTTTGGCAAAATTTTATCTATTAGTCTAAATAGCTCAAGCACGCTTAGGCTTGTCTCACTTGAAGGTTTAAACACGCTCGCATCGCCTGCTGCGATCACTGGAGCTAGCTTCCAAGCTGCCATTAAAAATGGGAAATTCCAAGGCACGATCTGACCCACAACGCCTATTGGCTCGCGTAAAACGATAGAGAGCTGTTTCTCATCAAGTACGTTTGCACTGCCTTCTTCACCCATGATGACGCCAGCAAAGTACCTAAAATGCTCTGCCGCAAAAGGAATATCAACATTTAGCGTCTCGCGGATCGGCTTGCCGTTGTCCATGCTCTCAACTTTTGCCAAGTGCTCTTTGTTTTCATCAATGATATCAGCGATCTTGTTTAGTAGCTTTGCACGCTCGCTAATTGTAGTATGTTTAAATTTCTTAAAAGCCTCACGTGCAGCACGTACAGCGTCATTTACATCTTCTTCGGTAGCATCAGCGATCTTTGCAAGGTGCTCGCCGTTTGCTGGATTTTTTGCATCAAGTGTAGCACCGTCTTTTGCGTCACGCCACTCACCATTTATGAAAAGCCCATATTTTTCTAGTAGTTTCATACTTTTCTCCTTTATTAAGATTTTGTAAAAGGATTATAATATTAATAAAATTTATCAAAAATAAATTTTGGACATAAATTCTATTTTTTAATAAATTTTATTGTTTAGAGTAGGATGATTTTTTAAATTTAATTTTGCCAAGAGAGCGAAAACGTAGTCTCGCCATCAAGTTTGCTTTGGCATTTTACGAAGATATCATTTTTCTTGCAGCACTCTTTAACTAAATTTAGCCCTATGCCAAAGCCGCCTTGATCGTCGTTAAATCTCGTATAGCGGTCAAAAATTTTCATCTGATCCTCTTTGCTGATGCCTCGACCGGTGTTGCTTATGCTAAAGAAATTTGGCTCTAAAACGATGCGTACTTCTGAATTTTGCGCTGCGTATTTTGCGGCATTACTTAGGAGATTATCTAAAATTTTGCTCATATCCTCAAGGTCTGCATTTATGAAGCTGGGCTTTAGGCTGGCATCTATCTTAAGTCCGCGTTTGGCAAAAAATGGCGAGAAGTAGTTTAACCTTTGTGTGGTTAGTAAATTTAGATCTATCGGCTCTTTTTTGCTAGGCTTATCTAGGTTAAAGCTTAGATGAACGAGCGCGTCATAGATGTTATTTAGGCTCTTTGCGGCAAGGCTAATGTTGTTAAAACGCTTTAAATTTCGCTCATTTAGGTTGTCAAGATCAGCCGTTTCTATGCTCATCGAGATGACGCTTAGAGGCGTGTTTATCTCGTGTGTTGAGTCTTTTATAAAGCGGTTTAGCGTATCTATCTTTTCATAAAGCGGCCTTAGGCTTAGTTTTGCTAGGTAAAAGGCGACAAAGAGTAGGGCAAAAAAGAAAAAGAGTGCCTTTAGTATGGTTGAAATTTGTAAAGATAAAATTTCAGCCTTGATATCTTTGCCAACTAGAAAAATATCTGCGTACGAGAGTTCGTCTGTGGTGTTGTCCTCCATGTACTGGATCTTTTCAAATATCGCGACCTTGCCGCCGATCAAATTTACATTTTTGCTTTTGTCTATCTTTTGACAGTCAAAGTCTTTATAAATTTTCTCACCATTTTTTAGCACGATGCAAGCATGCACGCCTTTTTCTTTTGTTAGACTTGAAATTGAATCAAGTCCATTCATTCTAGCTTTCATGTAAATGCCCATTTTTATCTCTTTTAAAGACTTCACCTCGTTTAAAATGAGCGTTTCTTTTTTATTTTTATAGTCGTGTATGAAAAAATATCCTAAAAATAGCACAGTGCTAACAAGATAAAGGGATAAAATTTTAAATAAAATTTGCGTCTTTTCAGACATAGACATAGCCGTCCCCACGCCTGTTTAATATGGTATCTTTGCCTAAAATTTGGCGTAAATTTTTGATATAGACACGAAGGCTAAGCTCGCTTGGCTCCTCGTCAAATTTCCAAATTTTATTAAAAATCTCATCTTTGGTTAAAATTTTGCCTTTGTTTTGCAAAAATAGGGCGAGCAGATCGCTCTCTTTACTCGAGATATTTACATTTTTACCATCTTTGCTTAGTGTCTTGCTCTGCGGATGAAAGCTAAATTCGCTTGAAATTTTGATCGCATCTCCACTGTGATGTGAGAAATTTCTCTTTAGAAGCGCTTGTATACGTATGAGTAACTCTTTTAGTTCAAATGGCTTTTTTAGATAGTCGTCGCAACCACTTTTGTAGCCTTTTTCAAGATCGTCAATGGTATTTAGCGAGGTGGTAAAGATGCTAGGTGCGCTAACACCTAGCTCTCTTAAGGAAGAAAGAAGTGAAAAGCCATCTCCTTGTGGGAGTTTGACGTCAAGTATAAGCAGGTCGAAATTTTGCTCGTAGGCGAGATCAAGCGCTTCTTTGGCATTATCTGAAGTGGTTACTTCATAGCCATTTTCAACTAGATATTCACTGATGAGATCAAGTAAAATTTCATCATCTTCAACGAGCAAAATTCTAACCATTAAGCACCTTTACATGCCTTTTTTCATTTCGTCTTTTTTCATACCCATGTCGTCTTTCTTCATTTCATCTTTCATGCCCATGTCGTCTTTTTTCATTTCATCTTTTTTTATCATGGGTTTTTTGCCCATGTCATCTTTCATCATCTGCTCTTTCTTCATCATCTCGTCTTTGCCCATGTCATCTTTTTTCATCATTTCAGTAGCATTTGCAAGACCACCAAACATAAACATAGCACCAAGTGCAACTAGTAGTAATTTCTTCATAACGTCTCCTTTAAATGAAATATGATGAAATACTATCTCTTTAGTGTTAAGTGAGTGTGAATTTACGCAAATACAAAATATATAACTGGAAGCGTGATAAATGAAAATAGCACGCCTATGGCCACTGATGAGATGGCTAGTGAACTATCAAGGCCAGCTTTTATGACCATCGCACTTGCAAGGGCTGATGTTGGCATCGCACATTGAAAGAGACCAACGACCCAAGTTTTGTTCATCTGGATACCTGAAAATTTTAATATGATGAAAAATACGATAGCTGGCAAGATCATCTTACATAAAAGCACGACACTAACGCCTTTATATGAGCTTGTGATGCTGCTAAAGTTAAGACCAACACCGATCGCAAAAAGTGCCACTGGAGTGACGCTGCCTTCAAACATCCTAAGTGGCGCAAAGATAAAATCTGGAAGTGGGACTTCTTTTAAGATAAGAGCCATAATAAGCGCGATAAATGGTGGAAATTTTAAAATTTTCATTGTATTTTGAAATAGCGAAACCTTCTCCGGTGCGGCAAAAGAGAGGATGAGTGGTCCAAGGATCGAAAGTGGGATACCAGTGGCTATTTGATCATAAAAGATGACTTCATTTACCATCGCATCGCCAAAGAAGCCCTGAATGACAGGCATACCGACAAATAGGGTATTACCAAAAAGGCTTAGCATGACCATACTAACAGTTGTTACTTTAGTAAATTTAAAGATCTTGCCAAGCACTAACGCCATGACAGCACTGATAGCTGTTGAGCCAAAGCCGATTAAAATGGTGTTTATGAGTGAAACATCAACATTGACGTGGTAAATTTTGTCAAAGATTAGCGCAGGCATTGCAAAACAAAGGACAAAATCCACAAATGGGATTGAGTGCTTTTGCTCAACAATGCCGACTTTTTTAGCAAAAAAACCAGTTGCGATTATGAAAAAAATTGCAAAAAGTGGAGTAAAGTTCATAGCATTCTCTTTATAAATCTAAATTTTTACGGAAAATTGATTATAGGACCCATAAGATTAAATTACAATAAACCTTTTTTAAAATTTGCTCTCAAAATTTATGCCTTAATATCAACTTTTTTATAAAATTTATCTCTCTCATCTATCTTTTCTTTACTCTTTAAATCATTCTCAAGATAGCTGATATTATAAATTTCTCTTGTAGATATGCTTTTGCCATTATTTAGACTGATTAAAAATTTACTCTCAAATTTATTAGATAGATTGGCAATGGCGATCGCTCCGGCATCTTTTAGACTTACGATTTTATCACCTTGTATGAAGCCAATATCTTTAAAATCCAAGCTATTTAGCTGCACATTATTCATCTCTTTTGCCTCTAAATTTATGCTAGTTTTTAGCTCGCTTGATGTGTTTAGCTTGCCAGTATCGTTATAAAGCTCTTTTACGTCTATCTCTCTGCCACTGTCAAATTTTAGCCTTATGGTGCCATCTTTGTTTAGCTTCATAGCTATGACGCTATCGCTATCTTGTAAAGATGTGGCAGCTGTGGCTTCATTTGTTATAAAAGCCTTTTTTACCTTTTTTAAATTTGAGATACTAAACTCAAGTCCAGTTGCTTGTTTAAATTCATTTTCCATCGAGATCATTTTGGCTGATTTTGTCTTCTCAAGCTTTGATATATAAGAGTCTGCATTTTCATCAAATTTCTTTAAATTAATGCCAAGATTTTCTATCATTTTGTTGTATGCGTCAAACTCAGCGTTATAATCTTTGTAAAATTTCATAAAACTATCTTTTTGAAATTTTGTATATGAGAAATTTTCATCTTTTTTGTAATCTTTGCTCGGCTCAATGATTGGATTAAACTCACTTAGCCTTGCAGTATCATCAAAACCCACTTTAAGATAGGCAAAATTTTTAAAAGAGCTATCTTTACCAAAGATATTATTGTGTCTTAGATCGACCCAGCCGTCATTTTGGGCATATTTTTTAAAGAAATTATTTATATCATTTTTCTCTATCTTTTCATATCTGTTTTCTGCAGCGAACAAAGTATTTGGATCTGAGGCGTAGTAAGAGTGTCTATAATCAATATCTTTTGTATCCACATAAAGATCGGGATTATTTGTGATCGTTGCTTTACGATTTAGCTCTTCTCTTTCTATTTGGTTGTGATTTATGACATTTGTGCTGATAAACTGTCTAAGATCGACCCTTGGCATCACATCGCTTAAATTTGCTATTTTTTCATTTCCGTCTTTGTCATAACCCCTTACTTTTAACTTATCAAAGAGTATATCTTTTTGATCTAGTACACCGTCATTGTTGCTATCAAAGCTAAAAAGATAGCTATTATTTTCCAATTTTGTAGTGCCAAGTTTATCGTTGTCGCCGTAAATATCTAAAAATACTTCTACTTCGCCATATTTTGTTTTTAAAGTGTTTGAATAAGCGTAATCGTTTAAATTTTTAAATTTTGTATTTTCTATGTATCCACTTTTTAGTGTAGATAGCATGCTGCTGCTATCTGAAGCTTTTATATTTTTAAAGTAGGCATTTTCACTAAAATTATAGCCTCTAGAAAGCTCATCGGAGTGAATTTTATTGTTGCTGTAGATGAGATTTTTTGAGTAGTTATTTAAAATTTCTTCTACTTTTTGTAGGATTTTATGTCTATTTTGCTCTTTGATCTCGGAATCAGTGATATTTATAACTTTGCTTGCCTTTATACTTTCTTTTAGGCTTAAAATTTGTTCGTTATTTATCTCTAAACCTTGTTTATCCTTAAAGGTATGGAGTATATCTGTAGGATTTTCTAAATCTTTTAAATTTATAAAGTTATGTCTTAACGATGCAATATTCATCTAAAATCCTTTTTAAAGATGTTGCAGATAATATCGGATAAATTTATAAAGTATTTAGGCGTATAATGGTGCCCGAGGTCGGACTCGAACCGACACAAGGTTGCCCTTACCAGATTTTGAGTCTGGCGCGTCTACCAGTTTCACCACTCGGGCTAAGTTAAGATTGAAATTTTAGATTTGTGAGAAGAAAGAAAAAAGGGGAGACTTGCTCCCCTAAAAAGAAATTATTTCTTTTTACCTTTTTTAGCAGCACCAGCAGCAACTGCTTCTTTAAGTTTTTTGCCAACTTTGAATTTAACTGCTTTGCTAGCAGGAACGTCGATAACTTTTTTAGTTCCAGGAACTCTAGCTTTTCTTGCAGCTCTGTCAGCAGTACCAAAAGTACCAAAGCCTATAAAGCTAATTGTATCGCCTTTTTCAAGAACTGCTTGGATTGTCTCCAAAGTAGCATCAACAACTTTTAGAGTATCTTTTTTTGAAAGACCAGCCTTATCGGCAACAGCTTGAATAAATTCAGCTTTTTTCATGAACCATCCTTTTAAGAAGTTATGTGGCTATATTACACTCTTTTAAAAAAAAATACAATACTTTTTCCCTAAATTTAGCTCTTTTTTACGTTTTTTTAACAAAAAATGCGATTTTTTTAAAAATTTACTCGCAAATTTCAAACATAAGCTCGGTCTTTAGACTAACCTTTTTCATATCAATAAGCTTTAAATTTTTAAAATTTAAGCTCAATAATTCATCTTTATTTTTTATAAGTTTATTTGCTATCTGGCGCAAGACTTCGCCTCTATATGCTTTTGCGTGATGACTCACTATTTTTTTATTTTTTATAAAGCAAAAAGTTATGTATTCTTTTTTTATAGTGTAAAATTTTTCATAAAACTTAGCTCTAAGGTCTAAAATCTCATCATTTTGCAAAAAATCATCAACCGCTTTACTAAAATTTTTTTCATAAAATTTTGAAATTTCAAAGCCACCTAGCTTTTCACCTTGCTTTAGTTTGTATTCTGGTATCTCATCTTTTGCTAAGGTAGGCCCAAATAAATTTGAAAATATTAAAACATTATTATCTATATATTTTTGTGCCTCATTGTCTAAACCACGATAGTTTAGATGTTTATAAGCCACACCATCATACCTTAAAATAGCTTTTATGCTGCCTTTTTGAGATAGGCTTTCTCGCAGCTGCTTACTCTCTTCAAGCTCTTTTAGCCCAAAAAGCTTTTTTATCTCGTCTAAATTTGCGTTTTTTAAAAACTCATCATATCTGTTTAAAATTTCAACTCTTTTGTCAAAAAGCTCTGGAAATATCAAATCCTTACCATTAAATTTATTATTCGTATTTAGAGAAATTTTACTTTCGCTTGGAGAAAAGAGAATTTTTAATGCCATTTTTCTTACCTATTTTATATGTAAATTTTTGTTGGATTATACAATAAACTTTTTATACTAAAAAAAATCAAATTTTTACCGATATAAAAACAAGCGGAATCATTTTTGCTTAGAGGGAATAAAAATTTAGGAAAAAATTATGAGAATAACAAACCAACTACGTTTTAGTCAGACTTTACATGACTACCAAAAAAATATGACTGGTGTAAATAAAAGCTATAAGCAGCTCTCAAATGGTTTGAAAATTCAAGATCCATACGATGGTGCTGCGACTTATAATGATGCAATGAGGCTTGATTATGAAGCGACTACTCTCACTCAAGTAGTTGATGCCACTGGTAAATCTGTAAATTTCTCAAAAAATACAGATAATGCGTTGCAAGAGTTTGAAAAACAGCTTGAAAATTTTAAGACAAAAGTAGTCCAAGCAGCTAGCAGCGTGCATAGTAAGACATCGCTAGAAGCTTTGGCAAATGACCTTCAAGGCATAAAAAATCACCTTGTGAATATTGCAAACACTTCGGTTAATGGGCAGTTTTTGTTTTCTGGAAGTGCTGTTGATACAAAGCCAATAGATGGTGCAGGAAAGTATCAAGGCAACCGTGATTATATGAAAACATCAGCTGGTGCTCAGGTTGAGCTTCCTTATAATATCCCAGGATATGATCTATTTTTAGGAAAAGATGGCGATTACAGTAAAATTTTGACTACAAATGTTCGTTTAGCTGATCAAACTAGAACCGACATCTCTTATGCACCAAAATTTCTAAACGATAACAGCAAGATAAAAAATATGATCGGGCTAAATTACGCTAGTGATTCAGTGGTTAGAAGTGATGGCTCTTACAATGGCACAATAAATCCGGATTATGATTTTTTAGATAATTCAAATGTAAATTTTCCAGACACGTATTTTTTCATGCAAGGCAAAAAGCCAGATGGTACGACATTTACTAGTAAATTTAAGATGAGTGCAAATACAACAATGGCTGGGCTTATGGAAAAAATCGGCATGGAATTTGGTAATACAAAAACAACAAAGGTTGTTGATGTAAGCATAAACAACGATGGACAATTTAATATAAAAGATCTTACTAAAGGTAATCAAACTATTGACTTTCATATGGTTGCAGCCACATCAGTAGCACCAAATCGCGGCGCAATCGCTCAAAACAACGCGCTTGATGCGGTAAATTCTCTTGAAGATCTTGAAACAATGGCAAATAATGTTCCAAAAACAGTTCATATCACTGAATTTGTAAAGAGCAAATATACCGATAAAGATGGAAATGCGACAAATGCATTTGACTATGATAAGGTTAGATTTGAGAGAAAGGATAATGAGCTAATCGCAAATTTACCTCAAGTAGCTAGAAGAACGGGCGAATATGCAACAGATCAGACAAAGCTAAGCGAAGTTTCTGGTACAAAAGAGAGCTACGATAGAAATTTATATCCAAAAGATGTCGATGCTAGAAAGAGAGAGCTTTTTAATATCGATGACCAAGAGATAAATTTACAAGTAAAGTCAATCACTGGTACAAAATATGACATAAAGGTAAAAATGGGCACAGCAGGAGGCACAAATACTCCAGTGCAATTTGAAATAACATCTACACCACCAGGTGGTACACCTTCTGCAACTAGAACTTTAACAGTTTATAACTCAGATGAGTTTGGAAGTTATAGAACTTACGCTAGCGATTTTACTTATAGGCAGCTCATGGATATCGTTGCTATGGCAGCAAGCGATAATATCCCAAATCCTCCACATGCAGAAAACGCAAATTTTGATACAGATATTGAAAAAGTAAAAAGAGATCAAAACTATAATGCCTATAAAGAGGCTTTATCAAAGACAAAGGGTGCAGTAGAGACGACTTTAGATGATAAAGGTAGAATGGTTTTAACCGATAAGACAAAATCAGTAACAAACATAGAAGTAACTATGCATGATGCAAAAAATAGCGATAAATTTGATGGCGATAGCACTGGTAGAGATACGGCTGGTAATGCTGGCCACCCTCAAGGAAAGGGTTCTGTCTTTAGCTTTAATGAAAATAATGCTTTAACTATTGATGAGCCAAGTACGAGCGTTTTTCAAGACCTTGATAATATGATCGAAGCTGTTAGAAAGGGATATTATAGAGCTGATGCAAATAGTAATGACCCACGAAATACCGGCATGCAAGGCGCATTACAAAGGCTTGATCATTTAATAGATCATGCAAATAAAGAGCTTACAAAGATCGGCTCTCAATCAAGACTTTTAACAGCTACAAAAGAGCGAGCCGAAGTAATGAAAGTGAATGTGCTAACTGTTAAAAATGATGTAATTGACGCAGACTATGCGGAGTCATATCTGAAATTTACGCAGCTTTCACTATCTTATCAAGCAACCCTACAAGCAAGTGCAAAGATAAATCAACTAAGCTTGCTAAATTATTTAAATTAAAATTTAAATCAGCAGGTCGCCCAGCTTGCTGATTTTTTAAAATTAAACTCAAGCGTGCTATAATAAGCCTTTTTTATAAAGGATCTAAAATTTTACGACATATTTTATTTACAATTTTTGTTTGCATTTTTATATATTTTGGTATCGCTACAGCTGCTCCAACTGCTGATTTTGTTGGCTTGCTTGGACAAAGCCTTGGTATTTTAAATATCAAATATTTTGGACTTATCGCGTATGTTTATCCATTTTTATTGATTATTTTGGGCTATTTTGTCTATAAAAATTTTAAGAAATTTGATTTTGATTTTGCTCAGTTTTTGGTAGGAATTTTTCTCTTTTTTATAGCTTTTTTAATGTTTCAAGCCTTGAGTGCTTCGAGCATAAATGGCGGTATAATTGGAAATTTTATAGTTAGTGCCTTAAAAGAGGTGATCGGCTCTATCGGCACTGCGGTTGCTATACTTATGATGTTTATTATTTCACTTGGGCTTGCTTTTAGGGAAAATTTTATCATTGTT
The DNA here is from genome assembly GCF_002913715.1 of Campylobacter concisus. Lineage (NCBI taxonomy): Bacteria > Pseudomonadati > Campylobacterota > Epsilonproteobacteria > Campylobacterales > Campylobacteraceae > Campylobacter > Campylobacter concisus. The sequence goes on from NZ_PPCE01000009.1 coordinate 621,271, forward strand.
TTAAGAAAGGCTTTTGTAGATAAAGAGATAAAAGTCCATGAAGAGAGAAATTTAAAAGAGATAAAACAAAAGCAACTTCCAAAAATCGAACGCAAAAGACAAAAGAATAATGATGTAAAAGAAGAAGAGCTTATCGAAGCTCAGGTGCTAAATGATGATGAGCAGAATTTAGATGAAGAGCTAGAGCCTGAGTCAGAAAAAGAGAGCAGGGCCTCAACTATAAACGGAGTTGAAATTTTAAACGAAGTGGCTGAAAACAAGAAGTTGCTTGATCAAATAGAGCGAGGCAATGTCGAAAAGCCAAAGAATTTTGTCTTGCCACCGCTTAAATTTTTAAACGATCCGCCAAAACGCTCGCACAGCGTAAATGAAACGGAAATCGATCAGCAAATTTCTAATTTGCTTGATAAACTCCGTAAGTTTAAAATAGACGGCGATGTGGTTAGAACTTATACTGGGCCTATCGTCACGACATTTGAGTTTCGTCCAGCTCCACATATCAAGGTAAGTAAAATTTTAACACTTCAAGATGACCTAGCGATGGCACTAAAGGCTCAAATGATCCGTATCCAAGCACCGATCCCTGGTAAAGATGTGGTAGGTATCGAGGTGCCAAATCAAAATTTAGAAACTATATATCTAAAAGAAATTTTAGAGAGCGAAGTCTTTAAAAATGCAAGTAGTCCACTAACTATGGCACTTGGTAAAGATATCGTCGGTGCCCCTTTTGTGACTGACCTCAAAAAGCTCCCACATTTACTAATCGCTGGAACTACAGGATCTGGCAAGAGTGTCGGTATAAACGCGATGCTTTTAAGCTTGCTTTATAGAAATAGCCCGCAAACTTTGCGCCTAATGATGATAGATCCAAAAATGCTTGAATTTAGCATATATAACGACATTCCACATCTTCTAACTCCAGTTATCACAGAGGCCAAAAAGGCGATCATTGCACTTGCCAATATGGTCGCTGAGATGGAGCGAAGATATAAGATAATGAGCCAAACTCGTACAAAAAATATAGAGAGCTACAACGAAAAGATGAAAGAGGAAGGTGGCGAGCAGTTCCCGTATATCGTTGTGATCATAGACGAGCTTGCTGATCTCATGATGACTAGTGGCAAGGATGTGGAGCTTTATATCGGCCGTCTAGCACAGATGGCAAGAGCTAGCGGCATACACTTGATAGTAGCAACTCAGCGCCCAAGTGTTGATGTCGTGACTGGCCTTATAAAGGCAAATTTGCCAAGTAGGATAAGCTATAGGGTAGGGCAAAGGATAGATAGCAAAGTGATCCTTGATCAAATGGGAGCTGAGAGCTTGCTTGGACGCGGAGATATGTTATTTACACCTCCAGGAAGCCCTGGTGTGATAAGACTTCACGCACCATTTGCTAGCGAAAAAGAGATAGAAACGGTTGTAAATTTCTTAAAAGAGCAACAAGATGTAGTTTATGATGAGAAATTTTTAATAGAAGAAGGCACAAGCGGAAGTGTGGCCGCTGGTACTCTAGGAGAAGATGAACTTGACGAGCTTTACGAAGAGGCCAAAGAGATCATTTTAAGTGAGCAAAAAACGTCGATCAGTTATCTGCAAAGGCGCCTAAAGATAGGTTACAACAAAGCTGCAAATATAATAGAGCAAATGGAAAAAATGGGCGTTTTAAGCCCAGTGAATGCAAAAGGACAAAGAGAAATTTTATAGCTAAAGTCATAAATTGCTTTAATTTTAGAATTTTAATTTTTATTAAAATTCTAAAAAGTCTTGACAAAGCACATTAAAATCTATATAATTACAACTCTTAAAAACATTGGGGTATCGCCAAGCGGTAAGGCAACTGGTTTTGGTCCAGTCATTCAGAGGTTCGAATCCTCTTACCCCATCCACTTTTTAAATCCAAAATAATACTTATCGCGGAGTAGAGCAGTGGTAGCTCGTCGGGCTCATAACCCGAAGGTCGGCGGTTCAAATCCGTCCTCCGCAACCAAATGCCTCATATCTTTATCATCTAAAAACTAAACGCCAACCCCTACACCATCACGTATATCATCAACATTGAGATGAACGTAGTGTAAGCTACTTTTGATATCTGTATGACCCATAAAAGCCATCAGTTTATGTGCATTAAATCCCTTCAAACTCACTAACCTAGAAGCTACTGTATGGCGTAATACGTATAGTCCGTGAGTGTTGTTTTCTCCCTTATATCCTAGATGGTTTCTTACAGCCCACCACATACGATTTGCTGTATCGTGGTTTAGATGAGTTATGGGGCACTTGTTTAAGGGTAGGTCTTTGCAGTTATCATAAGCCCCTTGAGATACCCAGTAGTAAGCCATACGAAGCACTTGGTCGTCTTTTGTTTCAGTAAAGAGTTTGCGAGCCTCTATTTTACTTACGCTCTTAGCTATTTCTAAGCGTTGTTTTATGGCTTTGAAGACTAGAATAGTTTTGTTTTAATATGTAAAAAGAAAGATTAGTAAAAATAGGTTTCATAACTTTTAAATATAAAAAGAGAAATTCCCATCTACTATATGTTTTATGGATTATTAGTATAAATTTAAAAATGCAGGAGGGGCGAATGCCCCTAATTATTATTTTAAAGTTTGGATGTATTCAGCTACTGCTTTTGCATCTTCGTCGCTCATTGGAGTAGCGATTGGTTTCATCATAGCGCCAAGACCAAATTTATTTGCTCCTGTTTTATAACCCTTTAGTGCCTCTTCGATAGCTGCTGCATCAAGAGATGTTAAAGCTGGAACTTTATTATTAAACACTTTTTCAGCTTTTGCGCCATGACAGGCGATGCATTTTTTGTAGATAGCAGCACCATCTGCAGCAAAGGCAGCAGTTGAAAGTAGAGCCGCAACGCTAGAAACAATTAGTAATTTTTTCATTTTTCATCCTTTGTAAAAAAAGTTTATGCATTATAGTACAAAAAGGTAAATTCGCAAGAAGCTAGTTAAAATATTTTGGCTATAATCACCAAATGAATAAAAATGAGCCTATTAAAGCACTTTTTCTGGATAGAGACGGCGTAATAAACGAAGATGCTGGATATGTTTACGAGATAGAAGATTTTAAATTTATCGATGGCATTTTTGATGCGTTAAGAGAATTTGCTGGGGCTGGCTATAAGCTCTTTGTCGTGACAAATCAATCAGGCATCGGCAGGGGCTACTACACGCAGGAGCAGTTTGATGCTCTAAATAAATTTATGCTAGAAAGCTTTAAAAAAGAGCAAATTTTCATCACCAAAGTCTATTATTGTCCGCACGCTCCAGAACAAAAGTGTAGCTGCAGAAAGCCAAATCCAAAAATGATACTTGACGCAAAAGATGAGTTTAACATTGACCTTGAAAACTCGCTCATGATAGGTGATAAGCCAAGCGACGTTGAGGCTGGCAAAAGAGCAGGTGTTGGTAGAAATTTCTTGCTTGATGGCATAAATTTTAAAAATGTAAGAGATGTTTTAAATAAGCTAAAAAAGGAAAAATCACTATGAATTTAAATGGAAAAAAAATAGTTATAACTGGCGGTGCTGGCTTTATCGGCTCAGCCTTGGCGCACTATTTTGATGAAAACTACAAAGATGCTCACGTGCTTGTCGTGGATAAATTTAGAAACGACGAGACATTTAGCAATGGCAACCTAAAAAGCTTTGGCCATTTTAAAAATTTACTTGGCTTTAAGGGCGAAATTTACGCTGGCGATATCAACGACCCTAGCACGCTTGAGAAGATAAAAAGCTTTCGCCCAGACGTCATCTACCACGAAGCAGCGATCTCAGATACGACCGTAAAAGAGCAAGACGAGCTAATAAAAACAAATGTAAACGCCTTTGTAAATTTGCTTGATATCTGCGAGAGTTTGGGCGCAAAGATGATCTACGCTAGCTCAGGGGCGACTTACGGCAACGCAAAGAGCCCACAAACCGTTGGCGAGTGCGAAGCACCAAATAACGTCTATGGCTTTAGTAAGCTAAGCATGGATAATATCAATAAAATTTACGCAAAGCGCGGCGTGAGCGTGGTTGGACTGAGGTATTTTAATGTCTTTGGCAAGGGCGAGTTTTTCAAAAACAAAACTGCCTCGATGGTGCTTCAGTTTGGCTTGCAAATTTTAGCTGGCAAGACCCCAAGACTCTTTGAGGGCAGCGACCAGATCAAACGTGACTTTGTTTACATAAAAGATATCATTGACGCAAACATAAAAGCACTTGATGCGCCAAGTGGCGTCTATAACGCAGCTACTGGCAAGGCTAGGAGCTTTCAAGATATCGCTGACATCTTGCAGCGAGAGATTGGCGTAAATTTAGGCAACGAATACATCAAAAACCCATTTATCGGCTCATATCAGTTTCACACAGAGGCCGACGTAGCCCCAGCTCGCGAGGCATTTGGCTTTAGTGCGACTTGGAGTCTTGAAGAGGCGATAAAAGACTACTTGCCGGAGATAAAGAGAATTTATAAGGAAGAGCTAAATGGCTAAGAGAGTTAAAATTTTAGTCGTCGGTGATCTTATGCTGGACCACTATATCTGGGGTAGCTGCGACCGTATCTCGCCTGAAGCGCCAGTGCAGGTGGTAAAGATAAATAACGAAACCTACACGCTTGGTGGCGCTGGCAACGTGGTGAGAAATTTACTCTCTCTTGGCGCAAATGTGAGCGTGGCTAGCGTCTTAGGAGATGATGAGGCTGGCAAAAAGATAAAAGAAAAGCTTGCTGAGCTAAATGTAAAAGATGAGCTCATCCTTACTGAAAAAGGGCGTGAAAGCTCGATAAAAAGCCGCATCATGGCATCGCACCAGCAAGTTGTTAGGATCGATAAAGAGAGCGTTGTCAAGATAAATTTAGAAGATGAGCTCGTCTCAAAAGTAAAAGAAAACCTTGCAAATTTCAAGGCCGTCTTACTAAGTGACTACGGCAAAGGCGTGCTTAGCGAAAAGGTCTGCCAAGCGATCATAAATGAGTGCGTGAGGCTAAAGATTCCAGTGCTTATCGATCCAAAGGGTAGCGACTACTCAAAATATAAAAATGCAACCCTTCTAACGCCAAATAAAAAAGAAGCGAGCGAGGCTACAAATTTAAAGATAAAAGACAAAGCCGAGCTTGAAAAGGCGATAAAACAGCTAAAAGATGAGCTAAATTTGACCTATTCGATCATCACGATCTCAGAAGAGGGCATCGCGCTATATGATGACAAGCTGCACATCTTTGCGGCCAAGGCAAAAGAGGTCTTTGATGTCACTGGCGCTGGAGATACGGTGCTAGCTACACTTGGCTACATGCTAGCAAACGGAGCTGACATAAAAGAGGCGATAAAGATAGCAAACCTCGCTGCAGCCGTCGTCGTGGCAAAGATAGGTAGCGCAACAGCAAGTTTTAGCGAGATCGAGCAGCTGCTAAATAGCTCGTTTGGGGCAAATTTCGAGCATAAGTTTAAAAGCGTTGAGGAGCTAGAAGAAATTTTGAGCCAAAAGGACAAAAAAAAGGTCGTTTTCACAAATGGCTGCTTTGATATCTTGCACGCTGGACACGTAAAATACCTAGCGCGCGCAAGAGAGCTTGGCGATCTTTTGGTTGTTGGGCTAAACTCGGACGCTTCAGTTAAGAGGCTAAAAGGCGAAACAAGGCCTATAAACTCGCAAGATGACAGAGCCTGCGTGCTAAGTGGGCTTGGATTTGTTGATTATGTCGTGATTTTTGATGAGGATACGCCATTAAATTTGATAATAAAGATAAAGCCTGACGTGCTTGTAAAAGGGGCTGACTATAAAGGCAAAGAGGTCGTTGGCAGCGAGATCGTAAAAGAGGTCAGGCTGATCGACTTTGTCGAGGGCAAAAGCACAACAGGGATAATAAAAAGGATAAAAGATGCTAAGAACGATGATAAAAAATGAGCTTGAGGCTCACCAAAAGACCTTTAGCGAGCATGTAAATTTACTTGACAGCTTAGAGCGTGCTTGCCAGATGGTGGCTGATACGCTAAAAAATGGCAAAAAGGTGCTCGTTTGCGGTAACGGCGGCTCTGCGGCGGACGCTCAGCACTTTGCAGCCGAGCTAACTGGCAGATATAAAAGCGAGCGCCAGCCACTACCAGGCATCGCGCTAACTACTGATACTTCGGCGCTTACGGCTATTGGCAACGACTACGGCTTTGACTATGTTTTTTCACGTCAGTTTGAGGCATTAGCTCAGCCAGGCGACTTGCTCGTGGCGATCTCAACGAGTGGCAACAGCAAAAACGTCCTTGAAGCTATAAAAAGTGCCAAGAAAATGGGCGCATCAGTGCTTGGACTTAGTGGTAAAGGCGGTGGCGCGATGAATGAAGGATGCGATCTAAATTTAGTCGTTAGCTCAAGCGATACAGCAAGAATTCAAGAGTCGCACATCTTTTTTATACACACGATCTGCCAAGCCGTAGATGAGGCTTTTAGGGGCTAAAATGCAAGAAGCGATGGATAAATTTTTAAGTGATCCTAGCCAGCAAAATGAGATAAATTTGATATCGGCTTTAAAAAAGGCTACTTTTTTTGCTCCGGTGCTTTTAAATCAAGCGCTTGCAAAGCCTAATGGTGGCGTAGTTTATGAGGAGGAGGGCTCAAATATTAAATTTATCCTACTTGAAGATGAGGGCGAGAAGCTTAGCTATTTTCCGGCATTTACGAGCAAAGAGGCGATGAAGCTTTGGCGAAACGACAGCGAGCAAGAAAGCATTGAGATAGGGCTAAAGGAGTATCTTGCGATGCTAAAAGAGAGCAGCTACGCTGGAGTCGTGGTTGATGCTTTTAGCTATGATTTTATTCTTAAAAAAGAGCAGATAGCAAGAATTTTAGACTAAAATTTTCATCGCACTATTGCCAAAGTCGCTGATTTACTATTTAGCAAGTTTTTATTAATTTTAAGCTAAAATCAGTCAAGCTAAATTTAAGGAAAAAAATGAAAGACAATCTACTTGAATTAACCCAAGATATCGCGTCTGTTGATATCGAAGAGTCTATAAAAACTAGCTATCTTGACTACTCCATGAGCGTCATCGTTGGACGTGCTTTACCTGACGCTAGAGACGGATTAAAGCCAGTTCATAGAAGAATTTTATACGCTATGGATAATCTTGGCGTTGGTAGCAGAAGCGCCTATATGAAGTCAGCTCGTATCGTCGGTGAAGTCATCGGTAAGTATCACCCGCACGGCGATACAGCTGTTTATGATGCACTTGTTCGTATGGCTCAGAAATTTTCTATGCGTTATCCAGTAGTTGACGGGCAAGGAAACTTTGGCTCAATAGATGGCGACAGCGCAGCTGCGATGCGTTATACAGAAGCTAGAATGACAATGCTTACTGAAGAGCTTTTAAAAGATATCGACAAAGACACGGTTGATTTTGTGCCAAACTATGACGATAGAGAGGTCGAACCAGATGTGCTTCCAAGCCGTGTGCCAAATTTATTGCTAAACGGCTCAAGCGGTATCGCGGTTGGTATGGCAACAAATATCCCACCACACAGCCTTGATGAGCTAATAGATGGTCTTTTGCTACTTCTTGAAAACAAAGAGGCGACACTTGAAGAGGTAATGGAATTTATAAAAGGTCCAGACTTCCCAACTGGTGGTATCATCTTTGGTAAAAAAGGCATCATAGAGGCCTACCGCACAGGTCGCGGCAGGGTCAAACTAAGAGCCAAAACTCACATAGAAAAAAAGCCAAACAAAGATGTCATCGTCATCGACGAGCTACCTTATCAAACAAACAAAGCAAGGCTCATCGAGCAGATCGCCGAGCTTGTAAAAGATAAGCAGATAGAGGGCATCAGCGAGGTTAGAGATGAGTCTGACAAAGACGGCATCCGCGTCGTTATCGAGCTAAAACGTGACGCTATGAGCGACATCGTGCTAAATAACTTATTTAAATCAACCACTATGGAGAGCACTTTTGGCGTTATTATGCTTGCTATTAACAACAAAGAGCCAAAGGTATTTAACCTTATTGAGCTACTTAAGCTATTTTTAAATCACAGAAAAACGGTTATCATTAGAAGAACGATATTTGAGCTTGAAAAAGCGCGCGCAAGAGCCCACATTTTAGAGGGTCTAAAGATCGCACTTGATAACATCGACGAGGTGATCGAGCTTATTAGAAATAGTGCTGATACGGCGGTTGCTAGAGAAGGCTTGATGAGTAAATTTAACCTCTCAGAGCTTCAAGCAAACGCTATCCTTGATATGCGCCTAAGCAAGCTTACAGGCCTAGAGAGAGAAAAACTAGAGGCTGAGCTAGCTGAGCTTATGGCTGAGATCGCAAGACTTGATGAAATTTTAAAAAGTGAGACATTGCTTGAAAATTTGATCAAAGAAGAGCTTCTTGAGATCAAAAATAAATTTAAAGTACCAAGAGTGACTGAGATTGTTGATGACTACGATGATATCGACATCGAAGATCTCATACCAAATGAAAATATGGTCGTAACTATAACCCACCGCGGCTACATCAAGCGTGTGCCAAGCAAGCAGTACGAGAAGCAAAAACGCGGCGGCAAGGGCAAAGTAGCGGTCACGACATACGATGATGACTTTATAGAGAGTTTCTTTACTTCAAATACTCACGATACGCTTATGTTTGTGACTGACCGCGGACAGCTATACTGGCTAAAAGTCTATAAGATCCCAGAGGGAAGCCGCACAGCAAAGGGCAAAGCGGTTGTAAATTTGATCCAGTTGCAGCCTGATGAGAAGATCAAAGCGATCATCCCAACGACCGACTTTGACGAGAGTAAATCGCTAGCATTCTTTACTAAAAATGGCATCGTAAAACGCACAAATTTAAGCGAGTTTAAAAATATCCGCTCAGTTGGCGTAAGAGCTATAAGCCTCGATGAGAACGACGAGCTAGTAACTGCGCTCATCGCTCAAACATATGATGATATGCCAGTAACTGACCCTGAAAACGAGCTAAGCATTGAGAGTGAAGTTCTTGAGATAGAAGAGATACAAAACGAGATCGACGAAGATAATGTAAATGCTGAAGAGGACGCAAATTCAAGCGATGAGACAATGCTATTTGTCGTTACTAAAAAGGGTATGTGCCTTAAATTTAAGATCAGTAAGGTTCGCCAAATGGGAAGAACTGCTCGCGGCGTAACAGGCATTAAATTTAAAGAGCCAGGCGATGAGGTCGTAGGTGCAGCAGTCATCGAAAGCAATGATCAAGAAATTTTAAGCATATCTCAAAAAGGTATCGGCAAGCGCACAACCGCTGATGAGTACCGCTTGACAAACCGCGGCGGCAAAGGCGTCATCTGTATGAAACTAACAAGCAGAACAGGCGATCTGGTAGGCGTTGTGATGGTTGATGAAGAGCAAGATCTTATGGCTCTAACATCAAGCGGTAAGATGATAAGAGTTGATATGCAAAGCATCCGCAAAGCAGGACGTAACACAAGCGGCGTTATCGTCGTAAATGTCGATGGCGATGATGTTGTAAGCATCGCAAGATGCCCTAAGGCAGATGATGGCGAAGATGAGGATGAAGCACCAAGCGAAGATATGGGGCTTTTGGAATAAATTTTGCTATTAAATTTTAAATAAAAGCATAAAAAAGGTTGTTTATGAAGGTTAAAATTTTATCTTTTGCTTTGATGGTTGCTATTTTTGGCGGTTGCTCATTTAATGGCTTTATGGGCGAGCCAACTAGCACATCAAACCGCAACGTAGTCATCCAAAAGGTCGATAAAGACGATCTTAGAGAGGTGATGAAAAAAGAGAAGATGATATATGATAGCGCTCCAAGAGAGACCACTTTTAGAGCCACAGGCGAGGGCATAGCTCCGCTAAATTCGCTCTCGTACGCTCAGTCAGTCACTCTTGCAAAAAGAGCGGCGATGGCTGATGCTTATTCGCAGCTTGCAGGCAAGCTTTATGGCGTAAAGATCAACGCTGAAGACACCGTAAGAGATGCGATGCTAAACGACTCATCTATCACTTCAAAGGTTCAAGGACTTGTTAAAAACGCAAGGATCGTGAATGAAAATTTCAAAGACGGGCTTTATAAGGTAAATATGGAGCTTAAGATAGACGAAGATAAGTGGCGAGAAGTCTTTTCTTACTAACTATATTTTTAAATTTCGCCTTTTGCCTAGAGGAGTTTATCTTCTGGGCAAAGGTCGATACAAAAAACCAAATAGTTGCTTTTGAAGAAATTTCATTTTCAAAGGCGATGACTTTAACATCAAATCCAAAACCAAAATTTCTTTGCCAGATAGACGCTTTTAAAGATGAAAACACCACAACTCTTGGCTTTTTAAATTTACATAAAGATGAAATTTTTGACTGCTTTGCCTTAAAAAAAGTGATGATAAAAAATGAGCTTAATGTCAAAAATGCACAGATCTCAAACGCTTCAAATTTGAAAATTTTGCCAGTTAGGTTTATGGTGGAATTTAAGCCAAAATCCGCTATCATCGGCATACTTCAATAAAAAAGAGATCAAATGAATATCGTCATAGTAGAAGATGACATCAATATGCGAAAGTCGCTTGAGATCGCACTTGGCGAGTATGAAGAGCTAAATATAAAAAGCTATAAGAGCGCAGTTGAAGCCCTAAAAAAGCTAAGCGATGACACTGATCTAATCATCACCGATATAAACATGCCAAAGATGGACGGACTTGAGTTCATTAAAGAACTAAATGGCAAATTTGACGTCATCATAATGACAGGAAACGCGACACTTAATAAGGCGATAGAAAGCGTTAGGCTCGGCGTAAAGGACTTTTTAACCAAGCCGTTTGACGTCTCAACGCTTTACGAGGCGATAAAAAGGGTCGAGCTTCTTAAGCAAAAAACTCCAAAAACTATAAAAAAAATAGAAATAAAAAGCGAAAATAACGACTTTTTAGCCACTTCAAAGGCACTTGAAGCGACGCTAAATATCGCACTAAAAGCTGCAAGAACCGATGCTTCAATAATGCTTAGTGGCGAAAGCGGCGTTGGTAAGGAGGTCTTTGCTAAATTTATCCACGCAAACTCACCTAGAAAAGATGCAGCATTTGTTGCTTTAAATATGGCGGCGATTCCTGAAAATTTGATAGAAAGTGAGCTTTTTGGCTTTGAAAAGGGTGCCTTTACTGATGCTGCGACTACCAAAAAAGGGCAGTTTGAGCTGGCAAATGGAGGAACGCTATTTTTAGATGAGATCGGCGAGATGCCTATAAATTTACAACCAAAGCTGCTTCGTGCCTTGCAGGAGCGCGAGATAACAAGACTTGGCGCTACAAAGAGCGAAAAGATAGACGTTCGCATTATCTGCGCTACAAATGCAAATTTAGAGCTTGCGATGAAGGAGGGCAGATTTAGAGAGGATCTTTTTTACCGCCTAAACACAATCCCACTTTTTATACCGCCACTTCGCGAGCGAAAGGATGAAATTTTGCCTATCGCGCAGGATACTTTAGAAAAGTGCTGCAAAGAGTATGGCTTTGAGGCTAAAAATTTCTCAAAATTGGCAAAAGAGGAACTTTTGAGCTATGACTATCCAGGCAACATAAGAGAGCTCATCTCAGTCGTACAGCGTGCAGCGATACTAAGTGAGGGTGATGAAATTTTGCCAAAAGATCTATTTTTACAAGCCAGAAGCAAAAAATAGCCATAAATTTAAGTAAAATTACGAAAATTAAAAAAATAAGGAGAGCAGATGAGAAAATTTAACGTAGCAGTCGTTGGTGCTACTGGAGCGGTCGGCGAAGAGCTTTTTAGAGTGATGGAAGAGGTTGAGTTTCCAGTTGGAGAGCTTTTGCCGCTTGCTAGCGCAAAAAGTGCTGGTAGTGAGATCGAATTTAATGGCAAATATTACAAAGTAAAAGAGCTAACCGAAAAGGTTTTTAGTGAGCATGAGATTGATATTGCTTTTTTTAGTGCGGGCGGTTCAGTCTCAGAGAAATTTGCCAAATTTGCAGCTGATAGTGGCGCAGTAGTCATCGATAACACCAGCCATTTTAGGATGGATAAAGACATTCCTCTTGTTGTGCCAGAGTGTAATCCAAGTGATATAGCTATGTGGAAAAATCGCGGTATCATCGCAAATCCAAACTGCTCGACTATCCAAATGGTGCAAATTTTAAAACCACTAAACGATGCTTTTAGTATCAATAGAGTCGATGTCTCTACTTACCAAGCAGCAAGCGGTGCTGGCAAAGAGGGCATGGAAGAGCTTGTCGTTCAGATGCAAAAATTCTTTGAGTTTAAGCTTGATGAGTGTGAGCCAAAGGTATTTGCGCACCGCCTAGCACTAAACGTGATCCCTCACATCGACGTCTTTTTGGATAACGACTACACAAAAGAAGAGATGAAAATGGTCAATGAAACGCAAAAAATTCTTCACAAAGATATCGAAGTTAGCGCTACCTGTGTGCGTGTGCCAGTGCTTAGAAGCCACTCAGAGGCGATCACTATCCACTTTGATAAGGATGTAAGTGCGGATGCAGCGAGAGAAATTTTAAGCAAAGCTCCAAGTGTCGTCGTAGTCGATAATCCGGCAAATAAAGAGTATCCGATGCCTATCATTTCAAGCGATACAAATGAGACTTATGTCGGCAGGATCAGAGTTGATAATTACAGACCTAATGTGCTTCATCTTTGGTGTAGTGCCGATCAGATCCGCGTAGGAGCTGCGACAAATGCCGTCAGGATCGCGCAAAAGTGGATCGCGATGCAAGAGTAAATAAAAAGGATTCTTATTGCGTAAGATATTTGAAAAAATTTTGCTTGCTAGCAACAGCTTTACACTTTTTCCAGTAGTTTTTGGACTTTTAGGTGCGATCGTGCTTTTTATCATCGCAAGTTACGACGTCGGCAAGGTACTTTTAGAGGTTTATAAATATTTCTTTGCTGCAGATTTTCACGTTGAAAATTTCCACTCAGAGGTCGTTGGCGAGATAGTTGGAGCGATCGATCTATACTTGATGGCACTTGTTCTTTATATATTTAGCTTTGGAATTTACGAGCTTTTCATCTCAGAGATCACACAGTTAAAGCAGTCAAAGCAGAGCAAGGTGCTTGAGGTGCATTCACTTGATGAGCTAAAAGACAAGCTTGGCAAAGTGATCGTCATGGTCTTAATCGTAAATTTCTTCCAAAGGGTGCTTCACGCAAGCTTTACAACACCGCTTGAAATGGCATATCTTGCGGCTTCTATCCTAGCACTTTGCCTTGGACTTTACTTCCTTCACAAGGAGATCACTAAAATTTTAAGCGTTTTTACGCTTAAAATTTCTCCTACATCTTTTCTTTAGCTATTTTTAGGTAATATCCCTTTAAAAATTTAAAGGAAATTTGATGATTTTCATAGACGCCTGCCTTAAAAAACCTACCCCTTATACGCCTGTTTGGATGATGCGCCAAGCTGGTAGATATCTACCAGAGTATATGCGAGTACGCGCGCAAGCAGGGGATTTTTTATCTCTTTGCAAGGACTACAAAAAGGCTAGCGAAGTCACGCTTCAGCCAGTTGAAATTCTTGGCGTTGATGCGGCGATTTTATTTAGCGATATCTTGGTTGTGCCTCTTGAAATGGGCATGGATCTACGTTTTGAAAAGGGCGAGGGTCCAGTTTTTACAGAGCCTTTGCGTGATAAAGCCGCACTTGACGCGCTAAGTATCGAAAAATCGACTAAAAATTTAGCATACGTCTATGATACGATCAAACTTACAAGAGAAAATTTAGCCAAAGATAAGGCGCTCATTGGCTTTTGCGGCGCACCTTGGACGATAGCTACATACATGATCGAGGGTGGTGGCAGTAAAACTTATGCGGTCTGCAAAAAAATGCTCTATCAAAATCCAGAATTTTTGCATCAAATTTTAGAAAAAGTGACGCAAGCTCTCATCCTTTACATCAAAGAGCAGATAAAAGCTGGAGTAAATGCGGTGCAAATTTTTGATAGCTGGGCAGCCGCACTTGAGGAGCAGGCTTATTTTGAGTTTGGATTTAACTACATAAACAAGATAGTTGATAGCGTTAAGGCTGAATTTCCAGAAATTCCAGTCATCGTCTTTCCAAAAGGTATAAGCGGCTATTTGGATAAAATTTCAGGCAAATTTGATGTTTTTGGCGTTGACTGGAGTACGCCGATCGAGCTAGCCAAAGCAAAACTTAGCCCAAGATATGTCCTTCAAGGAAACATGGAACCAACTAGACTTTATAGCAAAAAGGCGATAGATGAAGGCGTGGATAAAATTTTAAGCACGATGAAAGGCGTGCCTCATATTTTCAATCTTGGTCATGGAATTTTGCCTGATGTGCCAGTTGAGAATGCAAAATATTTTATAAAACAGGTGCAGACAAAAAGTGCAAGGTAACAAGCCTTGCATCGTCTTTGGACCGATAAATTCTCGCCGTTTTGGCATGAGCCTAGGCATCGATCTAAGCCCTAAACAAAAATCATGTAATTTTGACTGTGTTTATTGTGAGCTAAGTGGCGCAAAGCCGGTTGAAGTGATAGAAAATCCGCCAAGCGTTGATGAGATCATAAACGATTTAAAAGAAGCATTAAAAACTCATCAAAACATCGATGTCATCACACTTACGGCAAATGGCGAACCAACTCTTTACCCGTACTTAAAAGAGCTGATAGCAAAAGTAAATGAGCTAAAAGGTAGTGCAAAAACACTTATTCTAAGCAATGGCTCAGGTGTAAGAGATCAAAAAATTTGTGAAGCCTTGCAAGGGCTTGATATAGTGAAATTTAGCCTTGATAGCGCGGTGCAAAGCACTTTTAAAAAGATAGACCGCAATAAAAGTGGTATAGAAGTAAATGAACTTATAAAAGCAATGGCTAAATTTCGCAAGGAATTTACTGGCGAGCTTGTGCTTGAAATTTTAGTCGTGGCTGGATTTAACGACAAAAAAAGTGAGTTTGAAGCACTTAATGTGGCGATAAATGAGATAGCTCCGCACCGAGTGGATATTGGCACGATAGATCGTCCACCAGCTTATAATGTAAAGAGTGTAGATGCCAAAAAACTAGAGGAGCTAGCCAAGCAGATAAGTGGTGTACCGGTTAATATAGCTAAAGCTCACAAAATAGAGCAAAAGTATAACTTTAGTGAGGAAGAAATTTTAGAAATGCTAAGGCGTCGTCCGCAAACTATCGCAAATGTTGAAGAAAATTTCTCAGAGCACTCAAAGCAAATTTTAAACAAGCTCTTGCAACAAGATGTGGTTTATCTAGCCGATGTTGCTGGGGTAAAATTTTACAAACTAAGAGCATAAATGAAAAGAATCCTTACAATACAAGATATCTCGTGCGTTGGTAAATGTTCCCTTACCGTTGCACTTCCAATAATTAGCGCTCAAGGCATTGAGGCGTGCATATTGCCTACTGCGCTACTTTCGACTCATACTGGCTTTAAAAATTTCACATTTCGTGATCTGACTGATGAATTTGACGCAATAACACGAGTATGGCACAAAGAAAATATCGCATTTGATGGAATTTATACCGGATTTTTAGGTAGCTTTAGTCAGCTTGAGCTGATAGAGAAAATTTTTAATGAGTTTAATGACTCTACTTCACTAATACTTGTAGATCCTTGCATGGGCGACAATGGCAAGCTCTACCATGGATTTGATGAAAAATTTGTTATGAAAATGCGTGAGCTTTGCACAAAGGCTCACGTCATCACGCCAAATATAACTGAAGCAAGCTTTATGTGCGGGATGCCGTTTTTAGGCAGTGACTATAAGCAAGATTATATTTTAGAGTTGCTTGAAGGCTTAGCTAGCTTTGGAGTTAGAAAGATTGTGCTAAAGGGCATTAGATACAAGCAAAATGAATGTGGCATCATAGCTTACGACACAAAGACAAAAGAGAAGGTAGAGTATTTTCACGAATTTTTGCCATTTCACACGAGTGGAACTGGAGATATATTTGCTTCTGTGCTTTTTGGCTCGCTAGTAAATGGCGAAAGCATGCAAAATGCCATCAAAAAGGCAGCAAACTTTGTGCTTAGCAGCATTAAAATCACGCTAAAAGATAAGAGCCGCACATGGTATGGTGTGCAGTTTGAAAAGATACTTGGCACTCTTGCAAAATAGGCTGGCAAACTACTTATTTAAAATTTTTAATAACACAACGATATGGCAAAGATTTATATCTTTGCTAGCTGTTAGAAGTGCTATATCGCCATGCTCTTTTTCTAGTTTTTTTAGCATTTTAAAGCAAGATTGCGCTTTTTCATTATCAAGCTCGAGCTCAAATTTCTCACAAAACTCATCAAATCTGGCTTCTCTATCTTCATGAAACCACTCTCTTAAAGCAGTGCTTGGTGTGATATCTTTTAACCAAAGGAAATTTGAAAATATCTCTTTTCTTATGCCTCTTGGATAGAGTCTATCAACAAAAGCCGCCTTCATATCCAAACTATCATCTTTGATAAAATCATAAATTCTATAAGCTTTAAACATGTTGTGATTGTAGTCCTATAATGTTTATAAATAAAAAAATATTCTTATTTATCTTATATTTTTTATACTTGTTTAAATTTTAAGGTTTGTAAAATTAAAGCTCAAATTTTTGATTGTGGTGATAAGAATTAAACTAGGGCTATAAAATAGTCCTAAAAAGAATAAATTTAAATTAAAGCTCGTTTTGATAAAATCCCAACATAAAAATCACTAAAAGGGTTATCATTATGAGAGGCTATAAAATTTTCTCAGGAACGGCTAATATTGAGCTTTCAAAGAAAATTTCGCAATATCTTTCACTTCCTCTTAGCGAGGCAAGCATAAAAAGATTTAGCGATGGAGAGATCAGCGTGCAAATCGGCGAGAGCGTGCGCGGAAAAGATGTTTTTGTCATTCAGCCAACATGTGCACCGACAAATACAAATTTAATGGAGCTACTTATTTTAACTGACGCTTTAAGACGCAGTAGTGCAAGCTCTATAACAGCGATTGTGCCGTATTTCGGCTATGCTAGACAAGATAGAAAAGCAGCTCCTAGAGTACCGATCACTGCAAAACTAGTGGCAAACATGATGCAAACAGCAGGTATCGATAGGGTCGTCACCATGGATCTTCATGCAGGGCAAATTCAAGGATTTTTTGATATTCCGGTTGATAACCTTTATGGAAGTATTATTTTTAATGACTACGTAAGAGCTAAAAATTTACCAAATCCAATCGTTGCAAGCCCTGATGTAGGTGGCGTTGCTCGTGCTAGAGCCTTAGCTAAAAATCTAAATCTTGACATGGTTATCGTAGATAAGCGCCGCGAAAAAGCAAACGAGAGCGAAGTGATGAATATAATCGGCGACGTAAATGGTAAAGATGTGATTTTAGTTGATGATATGATCGATACGGCTGGCACGATCGTAAAAGCAGCTGAAATTTTTAAAGAGCGTGGCGCAACTAGCGTTATGGCATTTTGCACGCATCCAGTCCTTAGTGGGCCAGCTTACGATAGGCTAAGACTAGGCTTTTTGGATGAGTTGGTGGTAACAGATACGATCCCTCTAGCAGAGGAGCTACCTTGTATAAAAGTGCTAAGTGCTGCTTCTTTATTTGGCGAAGTGATACGCCGTGTATATCACAATGAAAGCGTAAATAGCTTATTTTAATTGATTTTGGCTTTTGTTTGGAAGTATTTTAGGTAAAAGCCAAATCTTTCAATGCTTATTAGAATTTAATTTTGATAAATCAAAATTTATAGAAAAAAGATAGCCTCTATTTATAGCTGGAATTTTTAAAATTCTAGCCTTCTCTTTAAAAATTTTTGGCATTATTGTTTTACAAAATGGAGTTACTAGAAGGTAAGTATCTGCGTATCCGACAGCGATCTTACCACTTAGCACCACGCTTGTTTGCTTTGCTAAATTTGCACTTAGCTCATCTTTTTGAGCTTTACTTAGAAGTACGTTTAGCTCTTTTGCCGCCATATCAACGCCTCGTATCGCATTACTATCATTTTTTATGATAAAAATTTCATCACTTATTTTTGTGATATTTGGTATTAAAATTTGTCTATCGGCTTCTAAAAACTCAAAGCTTTTTTTTACGCCACTAAAATATCTATCCAAAAATGGCTCACTAAAATTTAGCCTCATGAAGCTTCTTTTTAACTCGCCTTTTAAATTTGTCTCATCGATAAAATAGCGTAGATTTCTCTCATCAAGATAGTTTTGAAGCTCTTTTTTGCGTAAATTTAAAAGCGGCCTAACTAGCCAGAAGTGCTTTTTCTTTTCAAGCTCGCTCATGCCAAAGAGCTCTTTTAGCCCAGCACCCTTACTAAGCTGCATTAAAAACCACTCAAATTTATCGTCAAACTGATGCGCTAGGATCAAATTTTCATAGCCAAATTTTTGGCAAATTTCATCAAAAAACTCATATCTCGCCTCGCGCGCGTTTTTTTCAAAATTTGACTTATCTAAAAAAATGCTTTTGGTATAAATTCTTTTACCAAATTTATCTGCGAGATCTTTTGCGCTTTCTATCTCACTTTTACTTTGCTCTCGAACATTGTAATCAACCATCGCTAGATCAAATTTGATCCCAGCTTCTTCTAAAATGTAAAAAAGTGCAGTGCTGTCGATGCCGTGCGAGAATGCAAGCAGGTTTGCACCTGAGCTTAGCTTTTCTCGCACATTTTGACTTATCATTTTGCTTTTTTGATGATTTTAGCGATCAGTTTTTGATCGACCACGTCGCTTGCTTCGCAAAGATAGAGCGAGCCGATCTCAAGCTCTTTTAAGTCGCTTTCGTTGATTAAAATTTCGCCGTCTATATCTTTATCCCAGATATCTTTTTTGGCCGCGTAAAACATCTCTCCCTCGCTACTTTCGCCCTCAAGAGAAGCATAAATTTGCTTACCAAGCTCTTTTTGCAAGCTCTCATTTATCGCTTTTTTAGTGATCTTTTCTATCTTATTTAGTCTTTTTGAGATGATTTTAGCTGGGATTTGCTCCATTTCAAAAGAGGCAGTGTCTTCTTCTTTCGAGTAGGCAAAGGCGGAAATTCTATCAAATTTAAACTCTTCTAAAAACTTGCAAAGCTCCTCAAAATCATCCTCGCTCTCGCCCGGGTGTCCCACGATGACACCAGTTCGTAAAAATGAATTCTCGGCATTTCTCATCAAATTTAAAAGCTCTTTTATCTTTTTAGCACCGCTTCCACGCTTCATTATCTTTAGCATGTCTTCGCTGATGTGTTGGATGGGCATGTCGAAGTAGTTGTGAAAGACAGGCGAAGCGATGATACGTTCAATTAGCTCCTTGCTGGTCGTGCTTGGGTAGAGGTAAAGTATCCTAGCACTCCTTACGCCTTTTATCTTTTCTATCTCATCTATTAAATTTATAAGCCCGTCGCTAATACCGTGATCGCGCATATATGAGCTTGAGTCTTGGGATAAAAAGCTAAAGTCGTAGTAGCCTTTTTTGACTAGATTTTTGACCTCATTTATGATGTTTTCAAGCGAGCGCGATTTTAGCTTGCCTTTAAATGTCGGTATCGCGCAAAAGCTACACTTTTGGTTGCAGCCCTCTGAAATTTTGATGTAGGCGTGGTAGTTTGAGCCAGTTATCACACGCTCTTCATTTGCTTGCAGATAAGTTTGCGGACTAAATAAATTTTGCTTTTTCAAGATGATTTCATCTATCTTGTCGTAGTCGGCCACACCAGTAAAGAGATCAACTTCAGGCAGCTCTTTCATAAGCTCGTCTTTGTAGCGCTGCATAAGACAGCCAGTCACTACCAGCAAAGAGCCATTTTTGCGGGCTTCGTGCATTTCAAGTATGGTTTGGATACTCTCTTCTTTGGCAGATTTTATAAAGCCGCAGGTATTTACGATGATGACGTCAGCATCGCTGATATCATCCGTGATATCGTAGTTTTGCAGTCTACCAAGCATGATCTCAGAATCAACTAAATTTTTGTTACAGCCAAGTGAAATTAAGTGAAGTTTTGGCATTTTTAGATCCAGATGTTGTCTATTAGCCTAGTTTTACCAACGTAAGCTGCTACTAAAATGATGGTGTTATTTTTTTCTATTTTGGAAATTTCATTTAAATTTCTATCCGTAATGGCGACATAATCAACCTTTAATGGCTCTAACACTTCAAGCATCTTTGTTTTGATCTCACTTGTGTCTTCCTCGCCGTTTTGGATCAAATTTTGTGCTTTATTTAGCGATCTTGAAAGCCTTAGAGCATTACATTTATCTTCGTCGCAGATATAGACATTTCTACTTGAAAGTGCAAGTCCGTCCGGCTCTCTAACGATATCGCAAGCTACTAGGCTGGTATTAAGAAAAAATGTCTTTATCATGTTTTGCACGATGATTAATTGTTGTGTATCTTTTTTGCCCATGTAAACGCTATTTGCACGAGTTAGGCGAAATAGCTTGTTTAGCACCCTTAAGACGCCATCAAAGTGGCCTGGCCTAGTTTTGCCCTCTAAGATGGCTGAAAATTTTTTTGGAGCGACGATTAGAGGTTCATCTTCAAAGTAAAGTTCACCAGCATCTGGTATAAAAATAGCACTAACGCCATTTTGCTCACAAATTTTAATGTCGTTTTGCTCGTTTCTTGGGTATTTGTCTAGATCTTCACCTGGTAAAAACTGAGTTGGATTAACGAATGTTGAGACGATACTTATCTCATTTTCGCTCACGCATTTTTTAATAAGGCTAACGTGTCCGTCATGAAGTGCGCCCATGGTCGGCACAAAACCGATCTTTGCGCTTGTGCTAGAGACGAAATTTTCAAGTTCTTTTATAGTTCTTATGATTTGCATTTTGACTCTTTTTGTTTGAAATTTTAACTTGGCATTGTAACAAAAAAGGATTAAAAGGGCGTAAATTTAAAAATGTAAGCAACTTTTGGCTAAAATCGGCAAAAATTTTTGGAGAAAAACTTGGATAGTTACGAATACAACGAGCTTTTAAAGAAGCTACAAACAAAAGTTGAAAACATAGGCTCTATCGTAAAGCCTGAAGAGATCAAGGCTAGACTAAAAGAGATCGAGGCTACTGAGCAAGATCCTGATTTTTGGCAAGATATCGCAAGAGCTGGGGCGCTAAATAAAGAAAAGACAAAAATTTCAAATATGCTTGCAAAATTTAACGATGCCAACCAGGCAGTAAGTGATGCAAAGGAGCTCTTTGAGCTAGCAAATTCTGAAAATGACGAAGAGACTATAAATTCTCTCTTTGATGACGCTAAAAATTTAGATGAAAAGATAGTAAATCTTGAAATTTCTATGCTTTTAAGTGGCGAAGATGATGGTAAAAATGCGATCGTATCGATCCATCCTGGAGCTGGTGGCACTGAGAGTAACGACTGGGCGAGTATGCTTTATAGGATGTATCTTAGATTTTGCGAGCGCGAGGGTTTTAAGGTCGAGACTCTTGACTTTCAAGAGGGCGATGAGGCAGGGCTAAAGGACGTGAGCTTTATTGTAAAAGGTGAAAATGCTTATGGATATTTCAAAGCAGAAAATGGTATCCATAGGCTCGTTCGTACAAGCCCATTTGATAGTGCAGGGCGCCGTCATACAAGCTTTTCAAGTGTCATGGTAAGCCCTGAGATAGATGATGATATAGAGATCGAGATCGAAGAGAAAGATCTAAAGATAGATACTTATAGAGCTAGTGGCGCAGGCGGTCAGCACGTAAACAAGACTGAATCTGCCATCCGCATCACGCATATACCAACTGGCATCGTCGTGCAGTGCCAAAACGACCGCAGTCAGCACAAAAATAGAGCTACAGCGATGAAAATGTTAAAATCACGCCTTTACGAGCTTGAGCTGATGAAGCAGCAAGAAGCGAGTAATAGCGTCGAAAAGAGTGAGATCGGCTGGGGGCATCAGATAAGATCATATGTGCTTTTCCCGTATCAGCAAGTAAAAGACAACCGCAGCGGCGAGGCATACTCACAAACTGATGCGATACTTGATGGAGATATCAAAAAGATGATAGAAGGCGTCTTGATCGCTCAAAAGGCTGAGGCGTAGTAAATTTATAAAAAGAGATGAGAACTAAAATTTTATCTCTTTTAGCTTTGCACAAGCTTCTTCTTTGTCTTTAAAACAAGCCTCATCAAGATAAATTCTAGCTTTTTTATAGTCATTTTTGCCTAGATAGATAAGCCCTAGATCGTAGCTAGCCTCGCTTGAGCCAAGGCTTGTAGCTTTTTCATAAAAATATATCGCTTTTTCTAAATTTTTATTGACCCCAAGGCCGTATTCGTATATATATCCAGCACTTCTTAGTCCGTCTATGTTGCCGTATCTGCCAGCTGTCTCAAACCAAAAAAGTGCCCTTAAGATATCCTTGCTAAAGCCTTTGCCGTCACGAAAGCAAATGCCAGTTTGCTGCATGGCTAGAACATTTCCATCTTTTGCGTAGTCGTAAAATCTCTTGCAAGCTTTTGGATAGTTACCTTCATTGTATAGATATATAGCATCTGCTATTTGTTCGACCTCTGGATCAAGTGGTGGCTCGCTAAGGCCAAAATTTTGTGAAATTTGATCTAACGAACATCCCCAAAATAGCAAAACACTAAACACAAAAATGATAAATTTTTTCATATTTGTCCTTGAAAATTTAGGCGATTTTATCCAATTTTATCTTATAATGCCCGAAAATTTTAAGCAAAAGGAACGATATGGATCATAATGCACTTTTAATCCAGCTTGGCTATAACGTCAATGAAACGACCACTGCTCAAATGTGTAGAATTTTAAACAATACTGATGGTCTTTTGCCAAAGAGCATAATTGAACTAAATGATCATTTAAAGCCACACCTTTGTTTTGTGGCGATGAGTGGAAGTGAAGATAGACTAAAGATAAAAAATGTAGCTACCGTTAATGAAATAAAAGAGCGAGTTGATGAGATTATAAAAAACTGGGCTAATAAATATAAAATGGAGCTAAAAAAGATAAATGAAACAACTTACTATATAATGGGAAAGATAAGGGACTGAAAATGAAATATGATATTGTAATTATTGGTTTTGGAAAAGCTGGCAAAACGCTAGCGGTTAAAGCTGCCGCACTTGGCAAAAAAGTGGCTCTTGTAGAGAGATCGCCAAAGATGTATGGAGGCACTTGCATAAATGTTGGCTGCATACCAACCAAACGTCTAATAACAGCCGCTAAAGAGGCAAAATTTGTAAATAATAGCGTTGAAAGCGAATATTACACGCTTAGTGTGGAAAATAAAAATAAACTAATTTCAGCTTTGAATGCTAAAAACTACGCAATGCTAAATGATAAAGAAAATATCGATGTGATCGACGGTGTTGGCTCATTTGCTAGTGAAAATAGCGTACTTGTAACAACGCCAAGTGGTGAGAAAAAGATAATAGAGGGCGATTTTATCATCATCAATAGTGGCTCAAAAGAGGCAGATACTCCTTTTGAAGTTGTAAGCTCAAATGTATTTTCAAGCCAAACTTTGCTTGATCTAAAAAATTTACCAAAGCATTTTGTCATTATCGGTAGCGGTTTTATCGGTATAGAGTTTGCATCAATGTTTGCAAATTTTGGCTCAAAAGTGACTATCGTAGGACGTTCAAAACTACTTAAAAACGAAGATGATGATATAGCCAATAGCGTAAAAGAAGCTCTTAGAGTCCAAGGTGTTGAAATTTTAGAGGGTTGCGAGATAGAGTGCATTAAAGAAAATATATTAAATTTCAAGCAAAATGGTGAGCAAAGATGCCTTAGAGCTGATGCATTTTTGATCGCGCTTGGTAGAGTAGCAAATGTAGATGATTTAAATTTAAAAGCTGCTGGAGTTGAGCTAAATGAAAAAGGCTTTATCAAGACAAATGAAAATCTTCAAACAAATGTGCCAAACGTCTATGCGGTAGGCGACGTGCGCGGCGGAGAGCTTTTTACTTATACGAGCTTGGATGATTTTAGGATAGTTTATTCACAAATTTTTGGTGATAAAAAGAGAAATACTAAAAATAGAAGCATTCACGCAAATGTGCTATTTACTGATACTCCGCTAGCAAGAGTTGGAGTAAATGCAAAAGAGGCTAGTAAATTTGGGCTAAATTTTAAAGAGCTAAAGCTTAGCATGGCAACAGTACCAGGTGCAAAAGTACTAAATCACGATGTAGGCATGCTAAAAGCTATCGTTGACGCGCAAAGTGGTGAAATTTTAGGAGCTAGCTTTCACTGCATCTATGCAAATGAGCTGATAAATGAAATCGCAATTGCGATGAATTTAAAAGCAAATGCAAATTTCTTTAAAAATCAAATTTTCACTCATCCAAGTATCAGTGAAGCACTAAATGACTTATTTGGACAATTTTAAAAGGAAAAGAATGAAAAAATATTTATTGCTTTTATCGGCTTTATTTTTTACTGGCTGCTTAAACGTGATTGGTGTAGGACAAAAACAAGATGATTCGTGGCAGCAACCAAAGGATGAAAAAATAGTGCAAAATAAAGAGCAAATTTCAAGAAATGCGATCGAAATTTTAATACCAAAATGCGAAGAAGGCGATGCTGAAGCTTGCAATGATTTGGGTGTAAATTATGAGCTTTTAAAAGAATATGAAAATGCTTTAACAAATTATAAAAAAGCTTGCGATGCTAAAGTACAAGTCGGTTGTGCAAATTTGGGCACTCTTTATGAGCTTGGACTCGGAGTTAAAAAAAATCCAAAAAAGGCAATTTCAATTTATAAAGAAAGTTGCAATGGCGGAGGCATGCAAGCTTGCTATCACTTAGGTAATGCTTATAGAAAAGGTGAGATCGTTAAGAGAGATTATTACTTAGCAATGCAAGCTTATACAAATGCATGCAATGCTGGCGATTTGCCAAGTTGTGCCAATATCGGAGCGATGTACGAGCTTGGTCTTGGTGTCAATAAAGACGAAAAAAGGGCTTATGGAATTTATAAAGTCGCTTGCTTTCGTGGGCTAAGTAAGGCATGCCCGCAGATGAAAAGACTAGGTACAAAGCTGGGAATATAAGTGAAAAAGGTCTTAAATTTTAGTCTTATTTTGGCTATGGGCTTTATGCTTAGTGGTTGCTGGTCGTGGCAAAAGATGGTGAGCTTTGGTTTTTGGCAAAGTGATGAAGAGGCTAGAGCAGAGCGTATTGAGCTTGAAAAAGAGAAGATGATGCAAAACTGTGAGGGTGGAAATAGCATCGACTGCAACAATTTAGCTGTAAATTTTAGTAATGAAAAAGACTTTGTAAAGGCAAAAGGCTACTACGAAAAAGCTTGTAATGCTGGGCTTGCGACGGCTTGTTCAAATTTAGGTCAAATTTATGAGCAAGGGCTTATTGATGAGCAAAAAGATATCCAAAAAGCTCTAAAGCTTTATAAACTAGCTTGTGATAGCGG
Source organism: Campylobacter concisus (assembly GCF_002913715.1). NCBI lineage: Bacteria > Pseudomonadati > Campylobacterota > Epsilonproteobacteria > Campylobacterales > Campylobacteraceae > Campylobacter > Campylobacter concisus. The sequence continues at coordinate 646,634 of NZ_PPCE01000009.1, forward strand.
CGATGGCGTTGGCTGCTACAACGAGGCAATGGGGCTAAAGTCTTACATCGAAAGCGAAAATTTAAAAACTCATAAGATAGATAGAAACAAGGCTGAGGCTAGAGTTTTAAAGCTTTTGGCAAAGAGTTGCGAACTTGAGTATGCTCAGTCGTGCTTTTTGCTTGCAAAGCTAAGCGGCAATGAAGCAAAGGCAGACGCACTTTACAAAAGAGCCTGCCAACTTGGCAAATGTGTGGATAAAAAGTAATACTAGTCAAAATACTGTTCTAAAAATTCGTAATAAATCAACAAAGGCTCTTCTTGAGTCTTTTAAAATTTGATGTTTTATTCGAGAAATTCTAAAAATGCCTTCAAATGTATGCAAATCCGGACAACATCTTGTTTTTTTTGGGGGGGGTAGTCAGTCCTCAATGCTCATATAGCTTGCACCAGCTTCTTTGCTAGCTTCTTTTATCTTGTTTGTTTCTATTGTATAAGTGTGACAGCCACTTAAAACGATATCTGTTGCACCATCTGCTTTATATTCATCTACAAATTTTTAATAGCATCAGATATTGCGTCGTTTTTGTACATTACTGAAGAGAGGCGTCTTTATGTAACGTTTGGCGATATTTTCTACAAGGTCGCCTTGTGTACTCATATTATTTTTAAATTTTTAGTTCCTGTACGGTTTTCAAAAACTACTACATCCGCTTCTACACTTGCTCTTCTATATCCAGTAGCTACGATTGAAGCATATTGATAGCCTTTTTTGTTCTAAAATTTCTTTTATATCGTGTACTATTTTTATGGCACTAAAACTACTTGATAACAAAAAAATAGATCACAAAAATTATCTTGATTATCTAGTATTGCTACTTTTGTAGATGTTGAGCTTATATCAATACCGATGAAATACATAAATTTATGTCTATAAAAATATGATTTCTGTAACTAAGGACTTGAGAGAAATATTATATATCTGTAGCTTTTTTAAATAAAATCTAAAAATTCACTTCAACCCAAAAACTTTTATATTAAAAGTAGTATGGATTTTATCCTTTTCGCCTTTCATGACGATAGGAAATTCGGTCTTTATGATACTGTCATAGCTGCTAAGCGCATCTAAAAAGTCATAAAATTTTTGTGGTGTCCTTAGGGAGCTAGTTACATTTAGGCGAAATCTAAAAAATTTCTCACTAGCGTTATTATCACTTTCTTCTATTTTACTAAGGCTTACTTCACTGAAAAATTTAGAGGCAAATTCTATAAATTTATCTTTATCAAATTTAGCCTCAAAAGCTGAAATGATAGCTCCATCTTTTTGTTTAGTTGCTTCAAGGTTTTTAAATTTGGCTTCAAATTCATTTTTTACTTTTGTATAAGATGAGGTCTGTGAATAATTTTGTCTAGTTAGGCTTTTAAATTCTTTTATATTTGGTACGATAAAGCCAAATATCATAATGAAACAAACTACGATAAAAGTAAATATAAAAAGTAAAAGCTTGACGGGATCTATTTTTTCTAAGCTCGTATCTTTTTTACTCATTATATCCCTCAGAATTATCAATTTTATTTGTGCTTATAAAGCCGTACCAGCCGTTTTTACTTTGATAAAAGCTAGTATTTGAAGTCGTAAAAATAGATCTTAAAGGTGAAGCTAGAAGCTGATTAAATACATCTTTTGTCGGCGTTATACCGCGAATGATGAGCGAGTTTTTATCCATAAAAACCTCTTCAAGCGTTATACTATCAGGCACTAGATCAAAAAGATTGTGCAAGCTTTGCTTGAGAATAGAATTTGAAGTGAAAATATCATTTGCAGATTCTATTTGTACAGCTAGTTTAGATGAAATTTCATCTGTTGTGACTATTTTTTGACTAAGTTCTTTTTGCTCATTTGATAAAAAATTTATATTTTTTTCGATTGAATAATTTTTATAGAGTATAAAAAAATTTGTTGCCAAAAGAGCTACAAAAACAAAGCTTATAAGGCTTAGCCAAATTTTGCTAAAGATAGATATAAGTGGTCTTGGTTCCGGAGCAATAAAGCTAAATCTCATAATATTATCTCTTCTTGCATGATTTCATTCATAATATGATTTGTATTCACTGGATACACTGAAGTCTCCACTAAAAGCTCGGATTGCAGATATTGTAAAAAGGTTGCACTTGTTTTTGTGTTTTCAAAAACAATTATTTGTTCAATAAAATCGCCGCCGTAGAGAGGATTTTCGTAAAATTCTTTTACAGCCTTTACGATGTAATCAAACATCTTCATGTCATACCCAAAAATAGCAACCGATTTTTCTACATTTGTAGAAACTGGCATATTTAGTTCATAGTTTAGATCTTCAAATTCTTTTGGCTTATCATCACTTAAAAAATCATCTAAACTTTTAAAATCATCAAGAGATGTTGCGTCATTTTCTTCTTTAATGATTAAGTTGTCAATATCTGTTATATCTTCTTCTTTTAGGCTTTCAGCTTCCTGATTAGTTTCCTCAATACCAGCCATATTTAAAAAAGTGGATAATTTCATTTGTTTATCTTTAAAAATTGCAAGTGTAAACGAGTGTGCATGGATATAAAGATAAAGTGTAGTTTTTGGAGAAATTCCGCGTTTTAAAAGCTCGTGAAAGAGTAGGGCGATAGGTGAGTAGATGAGATCTACACTATCTTGCCCAAATAAATTTTTATATTTTTTTATAGCATTTAAATTTGCATAAATACTCCAGCTATCCTGAATGATAAGGCTTGTAAGATTTTTAGTATTTATATTAAATTTTTTGTATTCATCGAAGCTAACACTAGGAAGCGCGCCTTGCGAGTCATCATTAAAAAAAACTGAAACATATACACCAAAATATGCTTTTTCTTGTTCTTCTATGTATTTTATGATTTTTTCATCGATACTATCGATATTTATATCTGTAAATTTAGCGTTTATGGTTTTTAAAAGTTTGCCATTTCTAAAGACCTGACCGAAGAATATGCACTCATTGCCCTCCAACACGACGCTTAAAAAAAGGTTAGAAAAAAGCTTTTTAACGCTAAAAGACATAAATCTCCTAAATTTAGTGCATAATTTTCGTTATGGTAGCTAAAAAGGGATTAAATAAGTTTAAAACAGCTCGTTTTTAAGTTTAACGAAAATCTCTTTTGTATTTAAAGCTTCATTTTTTAGTTCACTATCAAGTAAGGCCAAGTTTTTAAGGTCGTCAAAACCATCTATCATCACATCACACATCATCTTAATGCGTTCACTATCAGCCTTGCTGACGCTACTTTGGCTCATTTTTTTGATACGCTCAAGATACTCTTTGCCATTTTTTATGTATGAGCTAAATTTGATAGCAGCCTTGCTTTGATTTAGCACAGTATTTGCCATTTTGTTATAAATATCTATATCAAGGGCTTTTTGGCTTAAATTCAAGGCCTTTTCGTATTCTTTGTTTTCGTATAAAAATTTTGCTTCAAGGGCGAGCTTGTAGGAGTTGTCGCTATAAAAAAATAGTCCAAATAAAACAATTAGAAAGATGGCTATAAAAATAGATAGTTTATTTTTCATAAATTTCATCCAAAATTTCTTTTATCTCGTCTCTTATTTGCGGATTTTTATGCGCATATTTTTTCCACCAAATTTTTAAATTTGACCTAAAGTCCTCTTTGTTTTGCTTTGCGCTCTTGCCTCCATCATTTTGTGAGGCTTGCCAAAGCTCATTTTGTATCTTTTCTTTTGCCTCTTTTTGCTCTAAATTTGCCACGCTAAATGGGGCTGAGAGGCTAAAATTTATAGTTGAAAATGGCTTTGGAAGTATCATCTTATCCCAGCTTTTAAACTCCCAAAACGAGCTTGCTTCAAAATTTAGAGCATAAATTTCACAAGATGACTTTTGCGCGATCACTACTGCTCCGTCTGCTACGCTATGTCTTGGCCCTCTTGGACCATCTGGCGTGATGATGACGTCGTGACCTTGCTTTATCTCTCTTAGAGCTTCTATAAGCGCCCTTGCACCGCCTTTTGAGCTACTGCCTCTAATGGTACCGATGCCAAAAAATTTGATTATTCTGGTGATGAGCTCGCCATCTTTGTGGTCGCTTATTATCACCTTGCCTTGTTTTCTGTTTTGACTGCTCCACCAGCGTCTGTAAGCAAAGCTCATAAAGCTAAGTCTGCCATGCCAAAAGACGACGACGCAGCCATTTTGCGGTAAGAAATTTGGAGTGTAGCTCTTTTTGCAGGTTAGAAAAATGAGCCACATTAAAATATAGATGAAAAAGACGCCAATGCTTAGGGCAACCTTTTCAAAGACGTTTTTAAATTTGCAGCTCGCCATACAAAACCATTCGTTTTGGGTTTGTGATCTTGATTTTTTGTGTAGTGCCAAGAAGCTCTTCGCTTCCATCAACTTGAACTAAAAAGTTATTAAAGCTTCGCCCAGCAACGCCGCCGTTTGCCCTTAGCTCTTCAAAATATACATCAAAAATTTTATCTTTTTGTGCCGCCACGATCTCGTCTAAAATTTCATTGTGGCGATTTTGTAGGCGAGTAAGCCTTGCTGAAGCGGTTTTATCATCTATTTGATTTGTGAAAGTAGCTGCCTTTGTAAGCGGACGAGGCGAATACTTAAAGCTAAAAATTTGCTCAAATCTAACTTGCTCAAGCACGTCCATCGTGTCTTCAAACTCGCTATCACTTTCGCCAGGAAATGCGACGATGATATCAGTTGAGATGCTAACATCTGGGCACATCTTTCTAAGTCTTAGGGCGCGGTCTAAAAACCACTCTTTTGTGTATCCGCGCTTCATCTCGCGCAAAACTTTGGTGTTTCCGCTTTGAAGTGGCATGTGCATAGACTTGCAAATTTTTGGGTTATTTGTGAAAATTTCAAGAAATTTATCATCCATGTGAAGTGGGTGCGGGCTTGTAAATCTTATCCTCTCAACGCCCTCTATCTCGCTTATCTTTACTAATAGGTCGCTAAAATCGATATTTTCTTGCGCGCCTGAAAATCTTTTTCCGTAGTTATTGACATTTTGCCCTAGTAAAAATATCTCTTTTGCGCCGCTTTTTGCGGCCTTTTCTACCTCTTTTAGGATGAGGCTTGAAGGGATGGAAATTTCATCGCCTCTAGTATGTGGGACGATGCAGTAGGTGCATTTTTTATCGCAGCCGATCGAGATATTGATGTGGCTTTTGTATGGCGAGCCTCTAAATTCGCCAAATGCGTATTCGCTCTCGTCGTGGTTGATGTCGGTTGAGATAAATTTAGGCGTATTTACAGCTTTTGTGATCTTGCTGACATTTCTTGCACCAAGGACAAAATCAACATAAGGTGCGCGCTTGAAAATTTCACTACCCAAATGGCTTGCAGTGCAGCCACAAACGCCTATCTTTGCGCCTCTTTTTTTGGCTTTTTCAAAGGCTCCAACCTCGCTAAAGAGCTTATGGACTGGCTTTTCACGAACTGAGCAGGTATTTATAAGGATTAAATCAGCTTCTTCGATGTTTTGTGTTAAGGAGTAGTCTTCTTTTTGTGAGAGCTCAGCTATGATATGCTCGCTGTCACGAACATTCATAGCACAGCCTAGAGTTTGGATAAAGAGTTTTTTACTCATTAAAGTATATGCACTTCATACATGTAGTCGCTATCATCAAGTCCGTATTTTACGGTTCTGTGATAGACGCTTAGCCCTTTTTCTTCAAAATGCTCGACTAAGGCGATTAGTTGTTTGTGTGTATTTTCTTTATCAAAATAGAAAATTTTCTGACCCTCTTTTTCGACAGCTGCCTCTATTTTTTCTAGTGAAATCGTTTTTGGTTTTGCGTCTAATTCAGCTCTTGCAAGTTTTAGCTCCATTTTTAATCCTTTCAAAATCTTAAATTTTAATCGGTCAATATATCCAAAACATCATAAAAAAAGGATTAAATAAAAGTTAATAATAAGCTTAAAGTTATTAAAAGTATGGCTTATGTATAATTTCAAAACTTCACGAAAAATCCCCGAAATTTATCGTTACAATGGAGAAAAAATGGAAAGAATTTCAGATATCATCGAGTCAATTGCAAATGAGAAAAATTTAGAGATAGAAGATGTAAAAGAGCGCGTTATAAGAGCTTTGATAAACACTGCAAAAAGAGTTTATGGCGAAAATTATGAGTATGACGTGAGTATTGATGCAAATAAAAATTTAAAGCTTTATCAAAAAATTTCAATCGTAGCAAACGACGATGAGAGGCTTGAAGAGGATAATGAGCACTTTTTAAGTTTAAAAGAGGCTAAAAAGATAGATAGTGGCGTAGAGATCGGAGATGAGCTCACATATGAGCTAAGCCTTGATAACCTTGGCAGAACCGCGGCTCAAACGCTTCACAAAGAGCTTGAGTATCACATTCAGCGCCTAGTAGAAGAGAAAATTTTACAAAAATATAATGAGATGAGCGGCCACATGGTCTTTGGACCAGTTGTTAGAGTCGATAATGACGAAAACACATTTATCGAGATAGACGAGCTTCGTGCCATCTTGCCACGCAAAAACCGCATAAAAGGCGAGAAATTTAAAGTAGGCGACGTGGTAAAAGCAGTCATTAGAAAAGTTTTTACAGATAAAAATTTAGGCATAAAGGTCGAACTTTCAAGGACTTCGCCAAAATTTCTTGAAGCACTGCTAACTTCAGAGGTGCCTGAGATAAAAGATGGTGGCATCATCATCCAAGGAAGTGCGAGAATTCCTGGTGAAAGAGCTAAAGTAGCGCTCATCTCAACCACTCCAAACATCGATCCAGTCGGCGCAACGGTCGGCACAAAGGGGGTTAGGATAAATGCAGTAAGTAAAGAGCTTCACGGTGAGAGCATCGATGCGATCGAATACACTACCGAGCCAGCGATCTTGGTAGCTCGCGCTATGGCACCTGCGATCATCACATCTGTAAAGATCGAAGAAAATAAGGCAATCGTAACGCTTGCAAGCGAACAAAAGAGTAAGGCGATCGGTAAAAATGGCATAAATATCCGCCTGGCAAGCATGCTAACTGGCTATGAGATCGAGCTAAATGAACTTGGCTCAAAAACTAGTAGTAATGCAGAAAACAATGAGCCAATCAAAGACTTAAAAGCACTTTTTGGTGATAACTAATGAAATTTCAAATAAGAAAAGCGACTATTGACGATATAGATGTGATCTGCGAGCTTGTAAGAGAGCTTGCTAGCTATGAGAATTTGAGCGATCAAGTCGCCTTTACAAATGAAATTTTTGCAGACTCTATCTTTAATAAAAATCACGCAAAGGCCCTTATCTGCGAGAGTGAGGGCAGGGCTATTGGCTATGCTATCTATTTTTACACATTTTCTACATTTTTGGGGCTTGGTGGGATCTATCTTGAGGACATTTACGTCAAAAAAGAGTTTAGAAATCAAGGTATCGGCAAGGCATTTTTTAAATTTTTAGCTCAAATTTGCAAGGATGAAAATTTAAAAAGGCTTGAGTGGTGCTGCCTAAACTGGAATGAGCCAAGTATTAAATTTTATGAAAGTATGGGTGCTACAAATCAATCTCTTGAATGGAGAAACTACCGCTTGGACGGTGAAAATTTAGAAAAACTTTTAAATTTATAGTTCGTTTTTAAATAAAAAGCTCAAATTTGCTTTGAAATTTGAGCTTGCTGGTGATTAAAATTTATATGTATATCCCAAATAAAGACCTACATTTGTCTCTTTTATTTTTGCATTATCATATTTTGCTATAGAGCTATATTTTGTTCTATCAGCTTTTACGCCAAACTCAACTGCATTATTTTCGTTGATAGAGTATTCTGTACCAATTCTTGCACCTAGTATCCAGCCATTTTTATTAGCTTTTTCCGAGCCATCATGAGTGTCAAATACATCCATTTTAAGCTTTGAGTAGCCAGTGTATCCACCAAAAACTAGCTTTATGTCTTTTGTCAATTCTGGTGTATAGTCTGCGCCTACTAGAAATTTGTGTGTACTCCATTTTATTACTGTACCACCTTCATCGCCAAGTGATTTCTTTGCTTGAAAGTCGTAAATGTAAGCTCCATATACTTTAAAACTATCAAAATCATAGCCAGCTTTTAGTCCGATACCTGGTCGAGCCTTTTTGACTTTTGATTTACCATTGTCGCTTTTTGCTGTTAATTTTGAATTAAAAGAGCAATCTCCTTCGATTCCAATAAACGCTCCTTGTGCTAAAGCAGCGGCATTAGCTAGGCTTAAGTCTAAAGCAACTTTTAAGACTACATTTTTCATTTTTACTTCTTATTTAAAAAATGTTTGACTGGTATTCTAAATTTTATTGGATTAAATAAAGTTTAAATATTCAATTAAATATATAAAAAACATAAAATAATTCAATTGTTTTCTTATCAGAATAAAATTTATAAAATCACTCAAAAAAAGGAGTGTAAAGTGGCTAAGATGACAAAACGTGATATGGCTTATCATTTAGACGTTGATGTCGCGACGCTTTACAACTGGCGAAAACACAAGCCCAACCTTTATCGTATTGTGATGCTTGGATTTAAATTTGATGAGCTTATAGAGCAGAGCAAAAAGACTTGTAATGAGCTTTGCGAATATGAAAATTTGATCAATCAAGACATAGAAAAATTTAGTAAATAATCGTTTAAAAATCGTAAATTCTTTTATAATTGCAAGAGCTAGAAAATTTAAAATTTCTAAGATATTTTTAGCTGGATATTTTAAGTGAAGAAATTTGAGCTCAAAGCAAGTGCTTCAAGCTCATTTAAATTTACTCGTTTAGGATAGAGAGAAGCTCTTTATTATCTTTTGTTTTTAGCATTTTTGCGTATAAGAATTTAAGCGCTTCGACATCGTCCATTGTAGCGATCGCAGATCGGATAGCCCAAATTTTTTGAAGCTCATCAGGTTTTTGAAGTAGCTCTTCTTTTCTGGTACCTGATTTTAGAACGTTGATAGCTGGGTAAATTCTGCGGTCAGAGATATTGCGGTCAAGCACGATCTCGCTGTTTCCAGTGCCTTTAAACTCTTCAAATATAACTTCGTCCATACGTGAGCCAGTGTCTATTAATGCGGTTGCGATGATGGTTAGTGAGCCGCCATGTTCGATGTTTCTAGCAGCGCCAAAGAAACGTTTTGGCTTGTGAAGTGCGTTTGCATCCACGCCACCAGTTAGTACCTTGCCACTTGGTGGGGTTACTGTGTTGTAGGCGCGTGCTAGACGGGTTATGCTATCAAGCAATATAATGACGTCTTTGCCCATCTCAACTAGACGTTTTGCCTTTTCGATGACAAGCTCTGCTACGCGGACATGGTTAAGCGCTGGAAGGTCAAATGTCGAGCTAAAAACTTCACCTTTTACGCAGCGCTGCATATCGGTAACTTCTTCTGGTCTCTCATCGACCAAAAGCACCATGAGCTGGGCTTCTGGATGATTTTTAGCGATGCCATGAGCTAACTCTTTCATAAGCTCGGTTTTACCACTTCTTGGAGGTGCGACGATTAGACCACGCTGACCTTTACCAATAGGCGTGAAAAGGTCAAGTACACGGCCCGTTAGCTTCATCGGATCATATTCTAAATTTAGCTTTTCAGTTGGAAAAAGCGGGGTTAGGTTGTCAAAGAGTGGCCTCTCTTTTGCGTCTGCTAGAGGCATGTAGTTTACCGCTTCGATCTTTAAAAGAGCGTAGTATTTTTCTTGATCTTTTGGCTCTCTTACTTGGCCGGTGATGATGTCGCCCACGCGAAGTGCAAATTTGCGGATCTGTGAGTTTGAGACGTATGCATCGTTTGAACTGTCGCTTAAATTCGCATCAACAGCCCTTAAAAAGCCATAACCTTCGTTTGTGATCTCTAAAATTCCAGTAAATAGTATAAAGCCGCCTTGTTTTGTCTGGGTTTTTAGTATCTCAAATATCAAATCCTGCCTACGAAATTCTCGTGGATTTTCGACACCAACGCTATTTGCGATCTGCACTAGCTCATCTAAACTAAGCGTTCTTAGCTCTTCGATCTTGTGTCCGTCTACTGGTATGTGTGTTCTTGATGCTTGATGTTTTTTTGTAGTTTTTGTGTTTTGAGCAGCACTTTGCTCGGTTTGGTTATTTTCCATATTTCCTCTTTAAATGTGGGGATAATTTTGCAGAATTTCTAGGTTTCAAAAAGAAGTTTTTGAAAGTTTTGGCATTTTATAAAAATAAAACTTTGTTGTCAAGAAATGGCATAAAATAAAATTTTTGCTCAAAAATGGTTGATTTGCTATAATCTCGCCATTTTATAACGATAACAAAAGAAGAAATTTGTGCCTATTTTTGTAGTTTGCCTACCATAAATTTATATGGTGCGTAATAGGCATGCGATGCAACAATATTGGTAAAAATTTTAGATAAAAGAAAGTAAAAATGCCACAAAGTAGATGTGCTCATTGTAGATTAAAATTTGATGAAAACGTGATGATCTCAAATGAAAGTGGACTTAAATTTTGCTGTGTTGGTTGCAAAGGTGTTTATGAAATTTTAGATGAAAATGGGCTTAGCGAGTTTTATGAGCGTCTTGGCAAAAATACACTCACACCAGCAAGCAACGGTGCAAATATCAAAAATTTAGCGGCAAATTTTAGTGAGCTTGTGACAAAAGAGGGCGACTTTAGTCAAATTTCATTTTTAATCGATGGCATCACTTGCTCAGCTTGCATCTGGCTACTTGAAAAGGCACTTTTTAGCTTGCCGGGCGTCTTGGAGGTAAATATCAACTCGCTTAATCAAAAAGCGGTCATTATTTTTGATGAGCAGGAGCTTTTAGTAGAGCAGATAATTGAAAAAATTTATGCCGTTGGTTATGTCCCAAAGCCCTATGCTACGAGTCAAAAAGAGGACGAACTAGCCAAGAAAAGAAGAAATTTTTACACAAAAGCGCTAGTTGGTATCTTTGCTACGATGAACATTATGTGGCTGGCTATTGCTCAGTATAGTGGGTATTTTAGTGGCATAAGAGGCGACATAAAAGATATATTAAGCTTTGCACAGTTTGTATTAGCGACGCCTGTACTTTTTTATACTGGTAGCGAGTTTTTCAAAGGAGCAAAGATAGCCATAAAAAACGCTTCGCCAAATATGGATCTGCTTGTTATCACGGGAGCTAGCATTACCTATATTTATTCGATTTATGCGATGTTTACGAGGAGTGGCGAGAGCTATTTTGACTCGGTTGCTATGATCATCACCTTTGTTTTTATCGGTAAATTTTTAGAAATTTTGGGTAAGAAAAAGGCGCTTGAGACTTCAAATTTCTTAAATGATATGCTGCTTACAAAGGTATGTATTTTGGAGGATGGCAAAGATGTTTTAAAAGAGCCAAGAGATGTAAATTTGGGCGAAAAGATCGTGCTTAGATCAGGCGAGAGGGCGCTACTTGATGGAGTAGTGCTTAGCGGTGAGGCAAGCATGGATAGCTCAAGTCTAACGGGAGAGAGCCTGCCTGTGACCTTGGGAGTGGGGCAAGAGGTAAAAAGTGGCGTCATTTGTCAAAATGGACAAATCATCTACGAAGCAAAGAAAATTTTTAAAAATTCTTATCTAAATCAGCTCATAAATTTGCTCCAAAATGCAGAGCTAAAAAAGCCAAATATCGAGCTAGTGGTCAATAAAATCGCTTCTAAATTTTCTCTTAGCGTGCTAACTTTGGCATTTTTTACATTTTGGTTTTGGTACTTTAAATTTGGCTTTTCAGAAGCTATCGTCACGGCTGTTAGCGTCATCGTGATCGCTTGCCCTTGTGCGCTTGCCCTTGCCACGCCAGTTAGTAGTGTTTGTGCTCTTGGTGTGGCTTTTAAAAATAGAGTGCTTTTTAAAGAGGCTAAATTTTTTGAAAGCCTTGCAAAGTGCGATGTAGCGGTCTTTGATAAGACTGGCACGCTCACAAAGGCGGAATTTGAAGTTAGTGATTTTTTCATAAAAGAGAGCATAAGTTTAGATGAAATTTATTCGCTAGCTCTTATATCAAATCATCAAATAAGCGTGGCAGTGGCTAATTTTCTAAAGCAAAAAGGCGCAAGGAAAATAGAGCTTAAAAATACAAATTTAAGTGTGGCAAAGGGTGTTGAGGCTGAAATTTCAGGTAAAAAATTTTATGCAGGAAGCAAGCGATTTTTAGTTGAAAATGGTATTAGCTTTGATGAAGCTGAAGAAAATGTGAGCTTTTTTGTGGGGCTTAATGGTGAGTTAGTGGCGAAATTTTACCTAAAAGATAGCATAAAACCTGAAGCAAAGGCCTTGATAGACGAGCTAAAGAGCGCTGGCATGAAAGTGTGTATCTTAAGTGGCGATGTACAAAAAGTGGTAAAAAACGTGGCAGATGAGCTTGGCGTGAGTGAGTTTAGAGCAGAGATGTTACCTGAAACGAAAGCTAAATTTATAAGCGAACTAAAAGAGCAGGGCAAAAAGGTGCTAATGGTAGGGGACGGCATAAACGACGCAGCAGCACTTAGCCTTGCTCATGTTGCCATTTGCATGGGAAGTGGGGCGGCAATAAGCTTAGAAAGAAGCGATGTAGTGCTACTTGATGATAGTTTAAAAAGTCTAGCAAAGGCCATAAAAATCTCAAAATTTACTTACAAAACGATAAAGAAAAATTTGCTCTTTTGTCTTCTTTATAATGTTCTTGCTGTGCCATTTGCTGTGTGTGGCTATGTCATTCCGCTATTTGCTGCACTTTTTATGTCGCTTAGCTCGCTAAGTGTTATCTTAAACTCGCTTTATATTGTTAGAAAATTTAAGGAAAAATAATGGATAGCGCGACACTTGCGATGCTAGTTTTTATCTCAGTTTTGATGGGAGCATTTTTACTTTTTGGCGTGCTTTGGGGGATAAAAAATAAGCAATTTGAGGACTACCGAAAATTTTTAGACGGAGCAAATTTGGACGATGAAGATGCGCTAAATGAAGCTTATGAGCTAGAGCTTCGCAAAAAAGAAGCTCTAAAAAAGAGGCTATAGGCTAGCAGTAAAGATAAGGCTAGCTCTCGATAGTTGGCTCGCCAAAAAGTCTATTGGCCTCTTTTAGCACACCTTGTTCTCTTTGCCTTTGAAGCTCTTCTGGTGTTTTTGGCTCTTTATTTAGCATCAAAGTAAAGTTATTTTTCTCGTTTTGTAGCTCGCTTTTTATCTCAGTTTTTGGCTCATTTTTAGTTTCAATGTTATTTGCATTTAGTCTTGAAATTTCCTCATCAAGCTCGTCTAATTCGCTTTTTTCATTATTTTCTAAAGAGGCTTTAGGCATCTTAGTTTGTGCTTTTTGCTCATCGCTCTTTGCATTTACTATCTTCGCATTTTGTCCAAAAAGCGTACGCAATATCTCATTTAAAATTTTCCAATTTTTCTTAAAATATTCAAGATTTTCATCTTTTGCATTTACTATCAGTCCAAGCTCATTGTTATTAAAGAAGCTAAATTCTACAAATTCTTTAAAAAACTCGCCAAGATCGTAATTTCTATCATAAATTTTTGTTAAGAAGAGTTCGTATGGACCTTGCATTTTAGCAGGAGCTGCTTGACTTTTTTGAGTAATGACTTCTGTGATTTGAGTGGAATTTTCGTTATTTTTTGAGATCACTTCATTTATAGCGTCATCGATATCTTGTAAATTTAGTGCTTCTATCATCATAAAAAGCATTAGCATTAGCACAAAGCTATTATCGCTACTTACATTTAGCATACCTTTAGCTTGTGCCAAAATCCTAAAAAATCTCTCATAAACAAGTAGAGAAATTTTTGAGTCGTTTTCTATAAATTTTTGCTTTAAATTTGCCAAAATTTCATCTATTATCATCTCTGGATCGTAGCTTTCAAGTTCGCTTACAAGCACTCTGATAGCATTTTTATCATGATTTAAAACATGAGTTATTATATCTTCGATCTTTTCTGGATCAAGAAGTCCTAACATCGATGCTACGCCATTTGCCGTGACATTATTTGCGCCGTAAATGATAGCTTGATCAAGAAGTGTCAAAGTATCTCTTAACGATCCTCCGCCACTTCTTGCTAAAATTTCAAGTGCCTCTTTTTCATAGCTAATGCCTTCTTTACTTAAAATAAACTCGAGATGTTTAATGATGCTGTATCTGCTTATTTGCTTAAACCTAAAATGCTGCGTTCTTGAAAGTACCGTTGTTGGGAGTTTTAATGGATCGGTCGTCGCTAGGATAAATTTTACATAGCTTGGTGGCTCTTCAAGCGTTTTTAAAAGAGCGTTAAATGCCTCTTTGGTTAGCATATGCACTTCGTCAATTATAAAAATTTTATATCTTGCCATTGCTGGAGCATATTTTGTTTGCTCTATTAGCTCTCTTATATCATCTATCTTTCTGTGGCTAGCAGCGTCCATTTCGATGATGTCCATATGCCTTGACTCATTTGCCATGATGCATTGTGGGCATACTTCACATGGTTTTGAGGTAGGTCCTTTTTCGCACACTAAAGCTTTTGAAAATATCCTAGCACTTGAAGTTTTACCACTTCCTCTAAGCCCAGAAAATAGATATGCGTGGCTTATGCGACCCTCGTCAAGTGCGTGTATTAGGCTTTTGCTAACTGCTTCTTGACCTATGAGCTCGTCAAAATTTTTAGGGCGATATTTTAAAGCTAGTGCTTGCAATGCGGTATCCTTTTTATAAAGTTCAAGGATTTTATAAAAAAAGGCATAAATTTATGATTATTTATATATTTAATTGGCTTTAAAATTTTTATTTTAGTTTAATGAGGGCGGATAAATTTTTTATAGATTTGCATAAAATTTCTAGTACATTTGCAAAAAATATAAAAAATTATCCCTTTTTATAATGATCCATAGCTGATTAGATTTAAAATTTATAATAAAAATACATAAAATTTTATGTTAAATATTTTGTATTTTTGTATGAATTGTGTTTGGTATAAAAAGCCTTGGCATGTGTGCCAAGGCAAAATTTTAGATTAGCAAGAGAAACAAGTTTTAAACTCATAAGCGGTTGGACGTGCTTCGTAAGGCCAAACTTGAGTTTCAAATTTAAAGTGTTGATAGGTATCTATGAAAAGATCGGTCATTATTGGTTTTAAGTATTCATTATCGCGAATTAGCGCTTCAAGGCTACCACGAAGTGTGTGTGGAAGCTGCTCTATGCCACGCTCTCTGATCTCATCTAGGTGAAGTTTAAATAAATTTTCATCCATAGGACCAATTGGCTCATATTTGTGCTTAACGCCGTCAAGTCCTGCCATTAGCATCGCTGAAAAGGCTAGATAAGGGTTTGCTGTGCTATCTGGAAATCTCATCTCAGCCCTAACTGACTTTTCACCTGAGCCATAAGGTATGCGGATACTTGCTGAGCGGTTTTGGCTAGAGTATGTTAGGATAGATGGTGCTTCAAAGCCAGGGATTAGGCGTTTGTAGCTATTTGTACTTGGGTTAGTAAAGGCTGCAACGCTTCTTGCGTGTTTTAAAACGCCACCGATGTAGTATCTTGCGAAATCACTTAAATTTGCGTAGTTGCCCTCTTTATAGAATAAATTTTTACCATCTTTCCAGACTGATTGATGCACGTGCATGCCGCTTCCGTTGTCGCCGTAGAGTGGTTTTGGCATGAATGTAACTGTCTTGCCATTTAGGTGAGCGACCATGCGAACGACATATTTATAAATTTGAACATTATCGGCAGCTTCGACTAGATTGCCAAATTTCACTCCGATCTCACCTTGTCCTTGAGCGACTTCGTGATGACCCAAAAAGACTTCAAGGCCAACTTGCTCTAAAACTTGCATCATCTCGGCTCTTAGATCTACCATGCTGTCGATTGGCTGAGTCATTAAGTAGCCGCCTTTTCTGCGTGGGCGATGACCTGTGTTGTAGCTATCTTTAAAGTCAGTAGCATCGTTCCACTCGCCTTCTTCGCTATCTACTTGATACATCGCGCAGTTTGGGCTATCAATGATTTTGACGTTATCAAAGACAAAAAATTCATTCTCAGGGCCAAAGTATGCCTCATCGCCAAGACCACTATCTTTTACGTACTGCATTGCTCTTTTAGCAATTGAGCGAGGGCATTTTTCATAAATTTGACCCTTGTAAATGTCGTAAATATCGCAAAAAACAACGACTGTAATATCAGAAGTAAATGGGTCTAAAAATGCAGTTGTAGCTTCTGGCTTCATTATCATATCGCTCTTATCAATTGGTTGCCAGCCATGCATAGAGCTAGCGTCCATTGGGATGCCATTTGTGAAATTTTCTTTCGTAACAGCTTTTATGTTGTAGCTAATGCTATGCCAAGCACCACCTAAATCAGTAAATCTAAAATCTACAAATTTGACTTCATTTTCTTTACAAAAATCAAAAAAATGATCTATATTTTGGACGAATTTTCCCACTTTTTTCTCCTTTTAATTTTTAAATTTTTCGTATTCTATCATAAAACCTAATATTTAAGATTAAATTTATATTTTATTTGAACCCAATCTAAAATTTTACTAATTCTCTATCTCTATTTTTAAAAATAGCACATTTTGAATAACCTAAATCTCTAGCTATTTGCTCGCAAATTTCACCATTTTTACCGATATCCTCTTTTGTGTGAGCATCTGAGCCAAAGGTGATGATTATATCTTTTTCGGCTATAAGCTCTAGTAAATTTACGCTTGGATATTGCTCGCCGATAGGTTTTCTAAAGCCAGCGGCATTTATCTCAACAACTAAATCTGCTTCTTTTATCGCATTTACTGCATTTTTAGCTAAAATCCTAACATCCTTTTTTGGCAAAAATTTAAAAAGTTTTAAAAGATCAATATGCCCCATAATGTCAAATTTGCCAAGCTTGGCCGATCTTTCTACGTGATCAAAATACTCTTGCCAAATCTGATCCAAGTCTTTGCCCTCGTAGCCACCGATAAATTCTGGATTGTCAAATGCCCAGCCATTAAAAAAATGCACAGAGCCTATTAGATAATCAACCTTTCTAGCAAAGACTCGCTCATCCATAAAGCCATCTAAAAAATCCATCTCATAGCCAAGTAAAATTTCTATCTCACTGCTAAATTCATCTCTTAAGCGTAAAATTTCATCTTCATATCCTTGCATTTCATCAAATCTCATTCTGTAAGCTTCATCGTAGTTCATCGGTGCGTGATCGCTAAAACCAAAGTATTTTGTGCCAGCTTTTATTGCGTTTTGTACATACTCTCTTGGCTCGCCGACTGCATGTTTGCAAAGTGGCGTGTGGTTGTGAAGATCGACAGTCATTTTATGCCTTTTAAGGTCGTTTATTTTTAAAAATGCTATCTAAAAATTTATAAATTTAAAGATAAAAGCATTGCCTTTAAACTTACTTTTTATTTAAATCCTATATAATCAAGCCAAATTTTATTAGGAGCTTTTATGACCCAAGAGGAACTTGACGCACTTATGGCAGGTGGGCTAGATGATGAGTTGGATAATGCTAAAGAAGATGCTGGCCAAGAGGTTGCGGACGTCAAAGAGGATACGGACGAGGTAACAGAAGTTGCAAAAGCAATTGATACTAAAGATGAGCCACAGTCAAAATCAGAAAGTAATTCAAAGAATGCAGAAAACTACAGAGTGAGCGCAGATGGCGTTTGGCCACCGCCACCTCCAACGGAAGACCACAAAATGGTTCATCAGCTTGATGACGTAACAAGAGATAGCGAAGAAAAAGCTACTCAGATGTTTGACAAGCTCGAGACGATAAATAACTTTTTCATGGATGCTGAGAGTGACTCAAGTAGCCTAAAAGATGCGATAAACTCAAATATCGAGCTATTTACGACGCTAAGTGAGAAATTTCCAAATATCGCTGCATTTAGCGAAGCTTTGGAGAAAAATAACTCACTTCTTGGCACGATCGATAATATCATCGGAAATTTACAAATGGGACAAGATGAGATCATGATGGCTATGGATATGATGCAGTATCAAGACATTCATAGACAAAAGATAGAGCGTGTTATCAACGTTATGAGAGCACTTAGCAAATATATGAATACATTGTTTGAAGGTAAAATCGACGATGATAAGCGTGTTGGCTCTGCTGTTCACATCGCTGGTGATACAACGACTGAAAATCTTGTGAGCAACGACGATATCGAAGCTTTGATAGAAAGTTTAGGTAAAAAATAGTGCTAAAAAGGCCTGAGCTTTTATCTCCAGCTGGAAATTTAACAAAACTTAAAATAGCCCTTGAGTATGGAGCTGATGCCGTTTATGGCTCAGTGGCTAGTTTTTCACTAAGGACTAGATCAGCAAGGGAATTTAACCTTGAAACATTCAAAGAGGCGATAGACTACACACATGCAAAGGGAAAGAAATTTTATGCGACCATCAATGCTTTTCCTTTTAACTCTCAGATTGAGCCACTAAAAAGGCACTTGCAGACTATCTCGGCAATGAAGCCAGATGCCTTTATCATCGCAACTCCAGGCGTTATGAGTTTAGCAAAAGCCATTGCTCCTGATATCGAGATACATCTCTCAACTCAGGCAAACGTTATGAACGTGCTTGATGCAAAAATTTATCACGATATGGGCGCAAAACGTATCGTCGTGGCACGCGAGATGAATTTAAAAGATGTCATAAAGATAAAAGAAGAAATTCCAACTCTTGATATTGAAATCTTTGTACATGGCTCGATGTGCTTTGCTTATTCTGGTAGGTGCTTAGTAAGCTCAGTGCAAAGCGGGCGTATGTCAAATCGCGGCAGCTGCGCAAATGATTGTAGATTTAAATACGAACTCTATGCCAAAAACGAAGAGAGTGGTGTGCTTTTCCGCTTAGAAGAGGACGAAAACGGTACTCATATTATGAACTCAAAGGATCTTTGCCTCATCTCTCACATCAAAGAGATCGTTGATAGTGGCGTAATAGATAGCCTAAAAATAGAAGGTCGCACAAAGAGCGAATACTACGCAGCTTGCACAGCAAGAGCTTATAAAATGGCGATAGATGATGCCATGGATGATAAATTTGACGCACAAATTTATGAGAATGAGATAAATACGTTGAAAAACCGCGGCTTTACGGATGGCTACTTGGTGCATAGACCTTATGAACGAACCGATACACAAAATCACGTTAGCAGCCTAGAAGAGGGCACACATCAGGTAAATGCAATAAGCGAAGATGGCGAATTTTTTAAGTGTAAATATAAAATTTTTCCAGGCAATAGCTACGAGATCGTGGCTCCTACTGGATCTGTTATAGAAGATAGTGAAAATGAAATCTCAAAGGTTTATTCACAAGATGGCAAGAAATTTATCAAATTTAAGCAGCTCATTACCAAAAAAGGCAAGGTTATGAGTGAAATTCATAGCGGCAATGAAAACGAGATAAGTCTTGGTATCAAGCTGCCAAAATTTAGTTTTTTAAGGGAGAAAATATGAAATTTGTTTCTATTATAATGGGAAGTAAAAGCGACTATGAGATCGTTAGCGAGGCGGCAAAGACTCTAGAGAAATTTGGCGTAAAATATGAACTGATAATCAGCTCAGCTCACAGAAGTCCAAAAAGAACAAGCGAGTATGTCGCAAATGCAGAAAAAAAAGGTGCAAAAGTCTTCATCGCAGCTGCTGGTATGGCGGCTCACCTAGCTGGTGCGATTGCTGCAAATACAACAAAACCAGTGATCGGCATACCAATGGCAGGTTCGGCTCTAAGTGGTGTTGATGCACTTTACTCAACTGTGCAAATGCCAAGTGGTATGCCAGTGGCAACTCTAGCTATCGGAAAAGCTGGAGCGATAAATGCAGCCTATTTGGCAGTGCAAATTTTAGCCCTTGAAGATGATAGTCTAGCAAGTGCTCTAAAAGCTGACAGAGAGGCAAAGATAAAGGCTTTAGAGGAAGATTCTTCAAAGGTTGAAGTGATACTGTAAAAAGGAGAAGCGGTGCAGACTTATCTTGGTGTTGATGAATTTTGCAAACTTGTGCACTTGGAGCGTGAAGTTATCGAAGATATGATAAATCGTGGCGTTTTGAAAACCAAAGAGGAAAATGGAGAAATTTTGATAGAAGCGAGCGAAGGAACGATGAGTGTGGTACCTAGTGTTTCGCAAAATTTATCCTTGCAGCCGCAAGGCCAAGATGGTATCAGCTTTGTTGAAAAGACGATTGGAACGATATTAAATTTACACGAAAAGGTGCTTGACGCAAAGGATGAGACGCTTGAAACCTTAAGAAATGAGAATAAATTTTTAAAAGAGGCGTTAATCTCGATGCAAGAGCTCTACGACGAGGATAGAAAAACGGTCGAAACGCTCACGAAGCAGCTAAAAAATTCGCAAGACGAAGTAGAGTTTTTAAAGCGAAAATACAAGCTCATGTGGAACCAAGCGGTTGAAAATTTTAACGGACAAAAGTAGTTTATGAAGATTATAAATTTAGAGGAAAGCTTTGAAATTTACGGAGTAAAAACTCGCACTAAAAATGAAGATGAGATAGGCGGCAAGGGTAAAATTCCAGCTTTATGGTCTAAATTTATGAGTGAGTACTATGATGGCAAGAGTGAAATTTATAGCGTTTACTGCAACTACGAAAGTGATCTTAACGGACATTACGATAACTTCATCGGCACAAGATCAAGCCACAAAAGTGATGAAATTCTAGAGATAAAAAGTGGCAAATATGCCGTTTTTAGTTTTGCAAGAGAGCCGCAAAACATAGCAAAATTTTGGGATGAAATTTGGAAATATTTTGAAAGTAGTGAGCTAAAAAGAGCCTATGAAACGGACTTTGAGCTTTACGGCAGCGATGAGATAAAAATTTTTATATCTATTTTAGGTTAGGAAAAATGAATAAAAAAAACAATAGTTCAATCTTAGGTTTTATCGAAAATTTTGGTAACAAATTGCCAAATCCAACTATGCTTTTTATCTATCTTTCGATTATTACGATAATAATATCATTTATGTTAGAAAAGATGGGTGTTGGCGTAAGCTATCAGGCTATCAAAGACGGACAAATATCACAGCTTAGTGCAAATGTTATAAATTTGCTTTCTGCTGATAGTCTTAGATATTTTGTTTCGTCTGTGCTTAAAAATTTTACTAGTTTTTATCCTTTGGGAGTAGTCTTTGCGATTATTCTAGGTATTGGTATTGCAGACAAGTCTGGACTTTTATCGGCACTTATGACAAAGATTGCCTTAAAATCTTCCAAAATATGGGTAACTCCAATCGTCATTTTCCTTGGTGTAATGTCAAATGTTGCTTCTTCGGTTGGCTATGTTGTGCTAATCCCGCTTGGAGCTATTTTATTTGCTGGATTTGGTCGCCATCCAATTGCTGGATTAGCTGCTGCTTTTGCTGGTGTTAGCGGTGGCTGGTCGGCAAATTTATTAATCGGTACAAATGACCCTATGTTTGCGGCATTTTCTATGCAAGCAGCTAGCGTGTTAAATCCAGATTATGTAGTATTAGCAACTGCAAATTGGTACTTTATGATCGCTTCAACATTTTTGATCGTATTTGTTGGCTGGTTTGTAACAGATAAAATCGTAGAGCCTAGGCTTGGCAAATTTGATTTTTTGGGTGATTTTAGCCTAAAAGAGCATAGTGAGATAAGTGTAGAGCAAAAACGTGGCTTAAAATTTTCACTAATAGCGTTGATTGTTTTTGTAATTTTACTGCTTGTGGCTACTTTGCCTTCTGGCTCTTTATTTGGAGCAAAAGGCAATGAAAGCTTTATGAAATCTACTTTTATGCATTCTATTGTCGTTTTTATGATGTTACTTTTTATAGTGGTAGGTGTAGCTTACGGTGTAGGTGCTAGGAGTATAAAAAGCAGTAATGACGCCATAAAATTTATGGAACAATCTATTTCTGAGCTATCAGGTTTTTTGGTTTTGATATTTTTCGCAGCTCAGTTTACATATCTTTTTAATACCTCAAATATTGGGCTAGTGCTTTCTATAAAAGGTTCTATTTTTCTAAAAGAGGTCGGATTGACTGGACTTAGCCTTATCATAGTTTTTATTTTCTTGATCGCTTTTATAAATTTATTTATAGCTGTTGATTCTGCAAAGTGGGCGATGATGGCTCCGATTTTTGTACCAATGTTTATGAATCTTGGACTCTCACCAGAGCTTACGCAGGCTGCTTTTAGAATAGGCGACTCTACTACAAATATCATAACGCCTTTGATGCCGTTTTTTGTTTTGATAGTAGCTTTTATGCAAAAATACAATAAAGAGTTAAAAATCGGATCAGTGGTTTCTATTATGCTTCCTTATACGGTTGCATTTTTAATTTCTTGGACAGCGCTAATGTCATTTTGGTACATTTTTGATCTACCGCTAGGACCTGGTGCAGTTATACACTATGTAAAGTAAAATTTTAAAAGGAAAGCAATGACATTTTCACAAATAATATTAACCCTTCAAAACTATTGGCAAGA
This sequence comes from Campylobacter concisus, assembly GCF_002913715.1. NCBI lineage: Bacteria > Pseudomonadati > Campylobacterota > Epsilonproteobacteria > Campylobacterales > Campylobacteraceae > Campylobacter > Campylobacter concisus. The sequence continues at coordinate 669,044 of NZ_PPCE01000009.1, forward strand.
GCAAGGCTGCGTCATACTTCAGCCATACGACATGCCAGCTGGTGCTGGTACTTATCATCAAGCGACTTTTTTAAGAAGCCTCGGACCAAAGCCGTGGGCGACGGCGTACGTAGCACCTTCTCGCCGCCCGACCGACGGTAGATACGGCGAAAACCCAAACCGCCTTGGTGCTTACTATCAGTTTCAAGTACTCATAAAACCAAGCCCAGAAAATATCCAAGAGCTTTATCTAAAAAGTCTTGAAAAGCTTGGGTTAAATTTAAAAGATCACGACATTCGCTTTGTCGAGGATAACTGGGAAAGCCCGACGCTGGGCGCTTGGGGACTTGGCTGGGAGGTCTGGCTAGATGGCATGGAAGTGACTCAGTTTACGTATTTTCAACAAGTGGGTGGCATCGCATGCGAGCTGATCTCTGGCGAGATAACATACGGTCTTGAGCGCTTAGCCATGTATCTCCAAGATGTAAATAGCGTCTATGATATCGTTTGGGACGACTCTAATGGCAACATCGTAACCTACGCCGATGTACACAAGCAAGGCGAGTATGAGTGGAGTAAATATAACTTTGAAGTAGCAAATGTTGATATGCTTTTTAACCAGTTTGAAAATGCATTTAACGAGTGTAAACGCTGCTTAGAGGCTAAAATTTCACTGCCAGCGTATGATTATTGTATGCTTGCAGCTCATACGTTTAACGTCCTTGACGCGCGTGGGGCGATAAGTGTTACACAAAGGCAAGACTACATCCTAAAAATTCGAGAGCTTGCAAAAGAGTGTGCGCTAACTTATAAAGAGAGCCTAGAGCAAAAGTAAAATTTTATGAAAATAGCTGAAATTTACAAAATTCTAGATGAAATTTGCCCGTTTGCGAGCCAAGAGTCTTGGGATAATAGTGGCCTTCAAGTTGGCTCATTTGATAACGAATTTGAGCGAATTTATCTAAGTCTTGATTTGGATAGCAAACTTTTGCAAAATGTCTTACCAAATTCGCTCATCATCACTCACCATCCACTCATTTTTAAGGGGCTAAAGAGCCTGGACTACAGCCTTTATCCAAGCTCACTCATAAGAGAGATGATGATAAAAAATATCTCGCTCATCTCTCTTCACACAAATGCTGACCTTGCATTTTTAAATGAAAAATTTGTAACGCAGGTTTTGGGGCTAGAAATTTCAAGCAAAGAGGGTTTTTTGATCTACGCTGATGTGAAGATGAAATTTAGCAAGCTTTGCAAATTTGTAAAAGAAAAACTTGGGCTAGAAAATTTAAGAGTGGTTCATGCAAAAGATGAAATTTCTAAAATTTGTATCTGCACCGGAAGTGGTGCAGATCTCATCCAAGATGTAAAAGCTGACGTCTTTTTAACGGGTGATCTAAAGTATCATCAAGCTCTTTATGCAAAGGAAAATGGGCTAAATTTAATCGATATAAATCACTATGAAAGTGAACGTTATTTTGGTGATTTTTTAGCAAAATATTTGCAAAATCTAAAAATTGAAGTTATAATACGCAATTCCAAAAATCCATTTACATATTGCTAACAAAAAAAGGAAACATTATGAATAAATACTTACAACAATTAGTTGAATTATCTGACCTTGATAAACAAATAGATGGCTTTATACCACGCATTCAGGATATAGAAAAGGCTTATAAAAATATAGAAGAAGAGTGCGAAACCATAACGGTCAATATAGAAAGATTAGATGAAGAGGTAAATGACCTAAAATCTCAAAAATCAGGTACGAATGCTCATATTGCCGAGTTTAGTGCGAAGATAAAAGATGTAGCTAAAAAAAGCTCAAATGCAAAAAGCGAAAAGGAGATAAAAGCTCTAAGTCTTGAAGAAGATATTGCAAAAGAGCAACTTGAGGCTGCAAATGAGGAGATCGCTAGACTTGAGAAGCTAATAGATAGTAAAAATAGTCAAAAAGATGAGCTTGGTGCAAAAAAAGCTGAGCTTGAAGAGAATTTAAAAAATATAAAAAGCAAAACTTCATCTGAGCTTGAAAATATCGAAAAAGAACGTAAAGAAGTTTATGCTAAAAAAGACAAGCTTATCGCCACTATGAATCAAAAAATTCTTGCATTTTATGAAAAAATTAGAAAATGGGCTCATAACACAGCCGTTGTTCCTGTGAAAAAACAAGCTTGTTATGGTTGCTTTATGCAGATAAACGATAAAACTTTCTCTGCTGTTCTCAAGGGCGAAGACATCGTTACATGTCCGCATTGTGGCAGAATTTTATACAAACAAGAGCAATAACACATTTCGTGATAATAATATATTACTTTTTAGCCTCAATACTCTATCTCCTTGGGGCTATCCTACTATTTATTTTAAGTTTTAAAAAAAAGTATCATAAGTCGATTCCAGCACGTTTTTTCCTCTTTAATAATCCTAAATTTCAAGATGCAGATGTGCATTTTCACGCTTGTTCATTTGGCGAGGTGCAAGCACTCAAACCTTTGATGCAAAAATTTGATAGTAAAGCTATAAGTGTGGTGACAAATACGGGCTTTGAAGCGGCAAGCAAAATTTGCTCTAATACGAGATTTTTGCCATTTGAAATTTTCTTGCCATTTTGGTTAAAAAAGAGCAAAGTTTTAGTCATTTTTGAGGCTGAGCTTTGGCTTATGCTAGTTTTCATGGCAAAGCTAAAAGGTAGCCGTGTGATACTGATAAACGCTAGAATTTCAGACAGAAGCTACAAAAGCTACTTGAAATTTGGCTTTTTTTATAGGTATCTTTTTAAATTTATAGATAAGATTTACGCTCAAAGTGAGCTTGATAAAGAGCGGCTAAAGTCACTTGGTGCAGGTGAAACAGAGGTCGTTGGTAACATAAAAGCTGCATTTTTGCCAAGCGTGAGTAAAATTTATGAAAAGCCAAAAGCTAGAGTGATCGTGCTAGCAAGCACGCATACAGGCGAAGAAGAGATGATTTTGCAAAATTTAAATTTAAAAGAAAACGATCTCTTGATCATCGCTCCACGCCATCCTGAGAGGTTTACAGAGGTTGAGAAGATAGCAGGCGACTACGCTAAAAAGCATGATTTTAGCTTTGCGAAATTTAGTCAAACATATAAATTTGAAGCTAAAGTAAATTTGCTTGATACTTTAGGTGAGCTTGTAAATGTCTATGCTATTAGCGATATAGTAGTGCTTGGAGGCAGTTTTGTACCAAATATCGGCGGGCACAATCCAATCGAGTGCGCGCAATTTAACCCGGTGATAATTAGTGGCGAGTTTATATTTAATCAAAAGGCGTTATTTAGCCTAGTTGAAAACATTTATATCGTAAAGGCTAGCGAGATAGGCGGCATAATGGGTAGTGACACTAAAAAGAGCAAGATCGCTGTGCAAGCAAGCGCTGATGCGATCATAGAAGATATAAGGAGCGCTTTATGAGTGAAGAAAAAGCTTATAAAATTTTAGCCAAGCAAAAAAACATATCGAACAACGAAGCAAAGGAGCTAATTGACAGCGGCTTAGTTTATGCCAAGGGCCAAAAGGTAATGATCGCTCGTGCCTTGATGAGTGAAAATACTAAATTTAGCGTCGAAGAGATGCCAAAACCAAGCGTTATATTTGAAGATGAAAATTTAATAGCCATTAGCAAACCAGCTGCCATAACTAGCGAAAAAATCAGCCAAATGTATAAATTTCCACTCCTTCACAGGCTCGATAAGGATACAAGCGGTGTGCTACTTCTTGTAAAAAATGACGAATTTGCAAGCCTTGCCATAAATGAGTTTAAAAAGATGAAGGTTGAGAAAATTTACGTGGCCGCAATTAGGGGCATTATGAGCGAGGAGGTGGTTGTAAATGAGCCGATTTTAACGATAAAAAATAAAAATGGCGCCATTTCAAAGATCTCAGAAGATGGCAAAGAGGCGATCAGTGAAATTTCACCTCTCATGGTTGTGGGCAAAAAAACGCTGGTAAAAGTTGCCATAAAAACAGGCAGAACGCACCAGATAAGAGTGCATTTGGCTAGCTTAAATTTACCTATCGTTGGCGATGAGAAGTACGGCAAAAATAGAGCAAATAGAATGTTCTTGCATGCTTATTCTATCGCTCTTTTAAACTATAAATTTAAAGCGCCGATCCCAAAAGAATTTAATTCTCTTGGATTTGAGCTATTTAATAAATTTGAAATTTAAAGAGCAATAAAGAAATTATTTAGTAATATACGCCCTTTAATAACAACTTAGAAAGGTGATTAGTGTTCGAACAAATTAGCGAGTCTTTTAGATTAGCTGTTAGCAAGATACGTTTTGTAGATGACGAAAAGGCTCTAAAAAACGCACTTGACGTGCTCAAAAAAGCTCTTTTAAAAGCTGATGTTCACCATAAAGTCACCAAAGATCTACTCGCGTCTATCGAAAGCGAGTTAAAGCAAACTGGCGTTGGTCAAAAGAATTTCCTAGATGCGATCAAATCAAATTTGACGACCATTTTAACAGCTCCTGGTAACCAAGGCTTTGTCTATGCGCCAGTTGCACCAACTATTGTTTTGATGGCTGGCTTACAAGGTAGCGGTAAAACAACGACAACTATTAAGCTTGCAAACTATCTAAAGTTAAGAAAGAAAAAAGTTTTAGTTGCGGCTTGTGATTTGCAAAGATTGGCGGCAGTTGAGCAGCTAAGACAGCTCTGCGTTGCAAATGAGATTGATCTTTTCTTTATAGAAAATGAACATAACCCAATAAAAGTAGCAAAAGAAGCATTAGAAAAAGCAAAAATTGGTCTTTACGATGTGCTTTTAGTGGATACCGCTGGTCGTCTTGCGATTGATGAAAAGTTGATGCAAGAGATAAAAGATGTAAAAAATGCTATAAATCCACATGAAATTTTTTACGTAGCTGATGCTATGAGTGGTCAAGATGCTGTAAAAACAGCTACAAGTTTTAATGAAATTTTAGGAATTTCTGGAGTTATCCTTTCTAAATTTGATTCTGACTCGAAGGGTGGCGTAGCTATTAGTATTGCAAAACAGCTAAATATTCCACTTAGATTTGTCGGTACTGGCGAGAAAGTAGCTGATATTGAGAGTTTTATACCAGATCGTATTGTAAGTCGTATAATGGGTGAGGGTGACTTGGCCACTTTGGTTGAGAAAACATCGACAATTATTGATGAAAAAGAGGCAAAACGTCTAAATCAAAAGATAAAAAAAGGTCAGTTTAACTTTAATGACTTTTTAGATCAAATGGAAAGCGTTAAAAAGCTTGGTAGTATGAAGTCTTTAATGGGGATGATACCTGGTCTTTCAAATATTGCAAATCAGATAAAAGATATAGATCTTGATAATTCAAAAGAAATTTTGCATATTAAGGCTATGATAAACTCTATGACACAAAAAGAGCGTGAAAACCCAGACCTTTTAAATAATAGTAGAAAAAGACGTTTAGCGGCTGGTTCTGGACTTTCTCAGGTAGAAGTAAATCGTTTTTTAAAGCAGTTTGAAAATGCCTCAAAACTTGCTAAGAAATTTTCAGGAAAAGGTGGAGCAAAAGGACTTGCAAATATGCTTTCTCAAGCAAATTTAAAAAGACCTGTTTGATAAAAGGGTTTAAATTTGGATATTTGTTATCTAAATTTAAGCTTTATTTAAAAACAAGAGGAGAAATATAATATGGCAACAGTAGTAAGACTAACAAGAATGGGACGTAAGAAAAGACCTTTTTATCGTATAGTTGTTACAGATAGCAGAAAAAGACGTGATAGTGGCTGGATAGAAAGTATTGGCTATTACAATCCTATGGTTGAGCCAAATGTTATAAATTTCAACAAAGAGAGATTAGATTACTGGAAAAGCGTTGGTGCTAAACTTAGCGATAGAGTTGTACAAATTACAAAATAATGGTTAAAAATTTTTTATACGAATATGCCAAGTTGATTGCCGATTTTCCTGATAAAGTAAGTGTTGATCGCAAGGAACTTGGTGAAAATTTTGCTGAGATAATCATAAGTGCTGATAAGGTTGATACGGGAAAACTTATCGGCAAAGATGGCAAAATGATAAACGCTATAAAGACCGTTATTATTGGTTGTAAAGCCAAAGATAATACAAGTTATAGGGTAACGGTAAAAGCTATTGAATAGTGATATTGTTGAAGTCGCTACCATCGGAAGATGTGTTGGTTTAAAGGGCTACTTAAAGCTTCACAATAAGAGCGACTTCCCAGAACAGTTTAAAAAAGGTGCAACCTTTTTTGACAAAAACAATGATCAGCTGACCATAAAAGACTATAATAGACAAAAAGAGCTGGTTTTATTTGAAAATTTTGATGACTTAGATCTTGCTAAAACGCTTGTAAATAGAACTATATATACCACAAAAGAGCTCACTAGAAAAAACTGCAAATTAAAAAAAAATGAATTTTTTCAGTTTGATATTATTGGCTTAAAAATTATAGAAAATGGTGAAATTTTGGGTATTGTAGAAGATATCCAAGATAATTTTGCAAATTCACTTTTATGTATAAAAACAGACGAAGAGCTTATTATGGACGGTAATCCAAAGAATTTTTACATTCCATACTTAGAGTATTTTATTATAAGTGTAAATTTAGACAATGAAGAGATTTTGGTAAAAGATGCTAGAGCTATTTTAGAAAATTCATGAAATTTACGTTTATTACACTTTTTGAAAATTTAGTTAAACCTTATTTTTGTGATTCTATTTTAAAACGTGCAATTGGTAATAAATTTATTGAAATTGATTTTATAAATCCAAGAAATTTTACTGAAGATAAACATAATAAAGTTGATGATTATATGATCGGAGGCGGAGCAGGGCTTTTAATGTTTCCACAGCCTTTGGATGAGTCGATCAAATTTCTAAAAGAAAAAGATAAAAATGCTCATGTGATATTTTTAACGCCAGCTGGTAAAAAATTTAATCAAAATGATGCAAAGAGGCTTTCTAAAAAAGATCACATTTGTTTTGTTTGTAGTAGATATGAAGGTCTTGATGAACGAGTTGTTGAGCTTTGGGCAGATGAAGTTTTTTGTATAGGTGATTTTATTTTAACTGGCGGAGAGCTTCCTGCGCTTTGTATGAGTGATGCAATATCAAGAAATATACCTGGAGTTTTAGGAAACGATATGAGCCTTGAAGTTGAGAGTTTTGAGGATAATTTACTTGAAGCCCCATCTTTTACAAAGCCTGATAATTTTAGATCAATCTTTGTGGTTTCAGAGTTTTTAAAGGGTAACCATGCTAAAATCCACACTTTAAAAAATAAGATGGCTCACTGCAAAACAAGGTTCTTTCGCCCTGATTTATATCAAAAGCTTAAGCCACATAAATAAGGAAAAACATGAGAAATAAATACATTGAAGCATTTGAAAATGCTCAAATTGCTAGTAAAAATATTCCTGACTTCCGTGCAGGAGATACATTGCGTGTTGCTACTCGTATTCACGAAGGCGATAAAACTAGAATTCAAAATTTTGAAGGCATTTGTATAGCTAGACGTGGTAGCGGTACCGGTGAAACATTTATCATTAGAAAAATTGGTGCTAATAGTGTTGGCGTTGAGAGAATTTTTCCAATTTTTAGTGATTCTATCGAAGAGATAAAAGTTCTTAGAAAAGGTCGTGTTAGAAGAGCTAAATTATTCTATCTACGTGACCTTCGTGGTAAAGCTGCTAAAATCCGCGAACTTAGAAAATAATCTTACTATCTGTCCTGAAGTCTATTCAGGACTTTTAATCTTCTTTTTAAATTTAATTTTTTTAAATATTTTTTTGTTTTTTAATATTAAAAAATCTATTTATTTTTATTGTTTTTACCGCTAGGCTATAAAAATTTAAAATATATACAAAGTTTCAGATACCTTATATACTAAATTTATTTATTTTCTACTTCTTCTTATTTGTATACCAAAATAAAAAAATAACACAACAAAGAATTACTCCAAGCATTATTGATACAACTATCATAGTAGCATTTTTAGTTTCATTAAATGGTAAGCCTTGTGTATTCATACCAAAAAAGCCAGTTATAAGATTTAATGGCAGCATTACAGCTGATATCATTGTCAAAATATAAATATTTTGATTGATTTTGTCGTTTTTTATACTTTGTATAAATGTATAAATATCATCGATTCTGCATGCATATTCATTGGCCATTGTTCTAAAAACATTTGCCTCATGAGTACTATTTTTAAGCTCTTTTTTTAAATTTTGTTGCTCACTTTGACAAATCGAAAGTGTCTCATAAAAGTGAGATATCTTGTTTTGAAATTTTCTAATCTCGTATTTTAAAAAGTGGTGTCTTTTGATAAATTGATTAAAGTTTTTTCGACTAGCATAAATTTTTTCATACTCGTTTAGTTCTTCTTGATGTTCTAAAATTTTGTTTGCATATTCATTACATAGTTTTTTAAGGGCCGCTTCAAACTCGTTTTTATCGCATTCGTGATCAAGATCTTCTTTATAAATCTTGCCATTTTTAAATAAAAATTTATAGCTTTGTTTTTGTGTGAAAGAAACAAGTAAAATATAGTCGTATTCATCGCCATAAAAATATCCACAAACTGAACTTTTATAGCTCATTTTTTACCCTTTTAGCATAAAAATTTTTCTTAAATTTGGTAAATTCGCCTCTTTCTATCGCCTCTCTCATCTCTTTCATCAAATTTAGATAGTAATGCAGGTTGTGAAGGCTTGCTAGCCTAAAAAACGTTAGCTCTCTAGCCTTAAAAAGGTGGTTTAGATAGCCTCTTGAGTAGCGCTTGCAGGTGTAGCACTGACACTGTGGGTCGATTGGCGCGTGGTCGTTTATAAATTTGGCTGATTTTATATTTATCTTGCCAAAGCTAGTAAAGAGCGTGCCGTTTCTTGCGTTTCTTGTTGGCATGACGCAGTCAAACATATCAACGCCTCGCTCTACGTTTTCCACGAGATCTTCAGGTGTGCCAACGCCCATTAGATAACGCGGCCTTAGCTCATCCATAAATGGCATAACCGCCTCAACAGTATCATACATCGCCTCGTTGCTCTCGCCAACGCTTAGCCCTCCTATCGCAAGGCCATCAAATGGTAGCTCATTTAAAGCTTCGGCGCAAAATTTACGTGCCTCATAATCAGTGCCTCCTTGAACGATACCAAAGATATTTTGCTGTAAGCCAACGCCCTTGCTTTGCATAAATTTATGATAATCGATCGCCTCTTTTGCCCATTTTATCGTTCGCTTTATGCTTAGATCGATCCTTTTTGGCTCAGCAGGCAAGGCGACTAGATCATCAAGTATCATCATGATGTCGCTGCCTAGGTCATACTGCGTGTCAAGGACGGATCTTGGTGTGAAATAGTGCGTACTGCCGTCGATATGGCTTTTAAATTTTATCCCTCCATCGTCGTTTTTGGTATTTGATCTAAGCGAGAATGCCTGAAATCCGCCGCTATCAGTTAAAAACGAGCACTTAAATTTAGAAAATCCATGAAGTCCGCCAAACTCACGCACGACCTTGCTACCAGGGCGCAGATACATGTGGTAAGTGTTTGCTAAGATTATCTTTGCGTCTAAAATTTCACTCATATCAAAGGCGTCTAAGCTTTTAACCGCGCCAACCGTGCCAACTGGCATGAAAACTGGCGTTTGTATCACGCTGTGGGCTGTCTTTAGGATACCACGTCTTGCATTTCCATCTTTTTTTATAACTTCAAATTTCATCTAAATCCTTAAAATTTTTGATTTTTTATTTTAACAAAATTTATAATATAATCCAGAAATTTTAAGGCAAAGGAACTTTTTGCAAAATAAAAATGATGTCATTTTTGTAGTGGCAAATGGCGCTCAGACTATAAAATTTATAGGTAAGTTTAGCTATAAAGACGCAAAAAATTTACAAAGCATTTTTAAAAAAATCCAAAAACTTAGCGGCAATGTTAAATTTGACTTTAGTGAGCTAAAAAGTATTGATTACGCTGTTTTGATACTTTTAAGAAATGCACTAAATGGTAAGAAATTTGAGATCATCACAAATGATGAGAAGATAAAGGCGATGGGCGATCTTTTAAATGATGAAAAGATTGATTTTAACTACATGCCGCCGCACAATAGTCTAAATTTCTTCTCACGACTCGGTGAAAAAATTTGTGAAGGTTTTGTGAATTTAGCTGAGTTTGGCACGTTCTTGGGCGAATTTTTGATAAAAAGCGTAAAAATTTTATTTAATCCAGCCAGTCTTAGATTTAGGGAATTTAGTAACTACATAAAAGATGGCGGCGTAAATGCCGTTTTTATCGTATCCCTCACTGCTTTTTTGATAGGCGTTGTGCTTGCCTATCTTGGTAGTGCGATGCTTGCAAGCTTTGGTGCTAGTATATTTATAGTTGAGATCATGGGTATGCTAACGCTTAGAGAGGTGGCCCCGCTCATCGCTGCTATCGTTATCGCAGGTAGGTCGGCCTCTAGTTTTACTGCTCAAATTGGCGCTATGAAGCTAACTGAAGAGATAGATGCGATGAAGACGATGGGCTTCGAGCCATTTAACTTCTTGGTCTTGCCGCGCATCATCGCGATGGTACTTTGCGTGCCTGTTATTATCTTTATAGCTGACGCGATAAGTATCTTAGGACAGATGATCATTTGCCAAACGATACTTGATATCAGCTTTAGTGACTATCTAAATAGATTTCGCGAGATGGTCGAGCTTAGGCACTTTGCTGTTGGTATGATAAAGGCTCCATTTTTTGGTGCGGTGATAGCGATCATTGGCTGCATGAGGGGATTTGGTGTTAGTCAAAACGCCCAAAGCCTTGGAGCAATGACAACAGTTAGCGTCGTAAATGCGATATTTTGGGTCATTGCGCTTGATGCATTTTTCGCGATAATTTTTATGTGGCTAAAGATATGAATGAAATAATAGTTGGAAAAAACATAACGACAAGTTATGGCGATAAAATAATGCACGATAATGTGAGCTGGAGCGTTAAAGAGGCAGAAATTTATGGCTTTTTAGGTGGCAGTGGCGCTGGTAAAACGACTCTTATGAAGACGATGATATATCTAAAAAAGCCAAGCGAGGGCGATATATTTTTTGATGGCGTCAATATGTGGAAAAGCGGCTCTGAAGAGCAGCAAGAGATTAAGCTAAAAAGTGGAACGATGTTTCAATTTGGCGCACTTTATAGCTCGATGACGATCCTTGATAATGTGGGTGTTTTGCTTCATGAGTACTCTAAATTTAACAAGCGACAGATCGATGAGATAGCGATGTTTTGGATACAAAAAGTGGGGCTAAAAAAAGAGGTATCAATGCTCTATCCAAGCGAGCTAAGTGGCGGTATGAAGAAGCGTGCTGCACTCGCAAGAGCCTTGGTGCTAAGTCCTAGGGTGCTATTTTTAGATGAGCCAAACAGCGGTCTTGATCCTGTTAGCTCGCGGCAGATGGACGCGCTCATAAAAGAGCTTCGTGATAGCATCGGCGTGACCGTCGTCATGGTGACGCATGATGCGGATAGCATTTTTGATATTTTGGATAGATTTTTGATAATAGATAACAAAAAGATAGCCTTTGAGGGAGATATAAAAGAGCTTGAGCATCTTGAAAACAACCCGCTTGAAGAGCTATTTAAAATGAGGAAAAAGTAGATGGAAAATAGAAATTCTTATACCATTGTTGGCATGTTTTTCATAGCCTGCCTTACAGCGTTTGCCATATTTATCTGGTGGATGACTAGCAAAAATAACACAAAGGTTGATTTTAAAGAGTATTACATCCACACGAGCGAGCTGCCAAGCGGATTGAAGGTTGATTCTACGGTTAAATTTATCGGCGTGCCAGCTGGAAGCGTTAGCGATATAAATTTTGTCGATGATAAAAATGCTCTTATAAACATCACAATGAAAATTAGAGAAGATCTGCCGATAAAGGCCGATAGCGTGGCAAGTATAGAAGTTCAGACTATCAGCGGTGTGGCTAGTATAAATATAAGCCGTGGCACAAAAGACTTTGCATCAGGCCAAAAGCCTATCTTACAGCTTGAAGAGAGCCTCTTTTCAAAGCTTGGAAACAACGCTGAAAACATTACTTTAAAGATAAATCAAACACTTGATAAAGTCGATAACTTTTTCTCGCCTGAAAATATCGCTCACGTAGAGTCAGTCCTTAAAAATATCGATAAATTTACACAAGTTTTAACAGACGAAGATGGATTAAGCGAGGTTGATAGTATCGTTAAAAATGTAAAAAATTTTACAGATACTTTAAACAAAACCGATACAAAAGAACTGGTTAAAAATTTAAACACTCTAATTTCAAATGCAAACCAAGTTTTTGTATCGGCAAATTCGGCTATCACCGGATATAATTCGCTGCAAGAGCTCATCGCCAAAAAGGCTAAAGATGGTGAATACGACCTTAGAAATACGGTTGGGCCGTTATTAAGAGAAGCGAGTGATTTTTTAAATGGATTTGACAAGACACTTCGTGAATTTAGAGGCGCACTTCAAAGGCTTGAAGATAATCCTTACGAGTTTTTCTTCACAAATCCGGTGCCAAATGACAAAGGAGATAAAAAATGAGAAATTTAATCTTTCTAGCAGCTGCGTTTTTATTTTTTGGCTGCTCGCTAAAGACCGACGTGCCAGTGGCAACTATGTATGAAATTCACTACTCAAACAAAGAATGCTCGGCTGAAAATAAGCAAAAAGAGCTAAAAAATGTATTTATCGAAAATGTGAGTGCTCTTGATATGGTTGATACTAGAAAAATTTTGATTGTGGCTGAAAATAACAAAATCAGATACCTAAGTGATGCTAAATTTGTCTCTGAGCCAAGTGAAATGGTTTATAAATCGCTTGTAAAAGGGCTTTATTCAAACTGTGCTGCTAAGCCGATATTTTCACCAAATGCAAAAGATCTTAGACTAAAAGTAAGCATTATCTCTCTTCAAATAAGAGGTGACAAGGCCGAAGTTTCGCTAGCTTATGAGTTATTTAATACAAATACTTCGCTAAAATCAGGCATGATCACAAAAGAAATTTTCTGCCCAGATCCAAGCTCAAGTACTATTTTTGATACGATAAATAAGGCTACAAATTTAGCAATCGACACACTTATCTCTGAAATAATCTCTTAAATTTTCTTGGCTGTAAATTTTTAAATTTATAGCCAAAATAGCTTATTTTAAAGACCTTTTGTTATAATGTGAGCTTTAAAATATGGAGAATTGATGAAGAAAATTTTAATAATCGCAGATGGAACTTTCGCAAGAAATTTTTTAAACAGACTACTTGAAACAAAATCAAATTTACATCACTATATCGTTGTTTCAAGTGAGGATTACAGTCAAAAATCAAATTATGAAAATTTTACATTTTACCAGTTTGACCCAACTAGCCTCTCAAAGCTAAAAAGCGTGAGCGATGGCTATTTTAGTCAGTTTTGTATAGTTTGTGATGATAAAAATGAGGCGGTTGCTGTTTATGAAAATTTAAGACAGATCAGCACAAAGACCGAGACTGTTTTTATGAGTTCATGGGAGCTTGATGAAAAATGCAAAGAAATATTTGCAATCGATAAACACTTAAGCGTGGTTGATATCAGAGATATTGCAGCATCAAGGCTTATGGACTATTTACCAGATCTACCAGTTTTAGCTGATAATATCGGGCTTAGTGAGGGCGAGATCATGGAAGTTAAGGTGCCAATAGGTAGCTCTTATATGTATCGTCACATTAGCTCAGTGGCTCAAAAGAAATGGCGAATAGCTCTCATATATCGAGGCAGCGAGATCATCTTGCCAAAGCCAAATGTAATGATACAGCCAAGCGATATACTGCTAATAGTTGGTGATCCAAATGTGCTTCAAAATGTTTACCGCTCGATCAAGCGTGAAAGTGGACAGTTTCCAAGTCCATTTGGTAGCAATATCTATGTGCTGATCGACATGATCTCAATGGATAAAGAACGTGTTAGCAAGCTCATAAAGGATAGCTTGTATTTGCATTCAAAGCTAAATAATAAACGCCTTTTTTTTAGAGTGATAAATCCAACTTTAGGTGAAAATTTAGATACTTTAAAAGCGATAAAAGAGAAAAATATCATTGTTTTGATGGATTATTTTAATAGTGATAACAAATCTATAAAACATGATGTGTTAAAGCACGATATCGGCCTAATCTTAAGTGATGATAAGTATTTTTTTAAATTTAAAAAGCTATTTTATGAGCTAAAACTTCCAGTGCTAAAAACGGGTAAAATTTTGCTCTCAAATATAAAAGAGGGCGTTATACTAGGTGATCAAAGTCAAGAAGTGGAGAATCAATCAGCTGTGATAACAGACTGCTGTGCACAGCTTGATTTGGAGATGAAATTTTACTATTTTGACAATAAACACAGCGATGATGAAGCGTTAAGAGAGCATTTTGAGAGCATTAGTGCGCTATTTTCTAAACGCATAAAGATAGAAAATCACAATCTAAAAAATCCACTTGTAAAACTAAAAAATACAAAAGATTTGCTTCATTTTGTAATGTTTACTAAAAGCGTGGCAAATGGTGGGGCATTTGCCTTTTTATCTACAAATTTAAATAGGCTTTATAAAAAACTAAGCCAAAATGCGCAGCTTTTTGTGCCAGTAAGTGAGTAAAAATGCAGATAAATTTAAATCTTAAAGAAAAAGCATCAGGTTATAAAATTTATATAAACGAGCTTGAAAGACTAGAACTAAAAGGCAAGGTTGGCATAGTTACAAACGCTAAAGTAGCGGGGCTTCATCTTGAAAAGCTACTTAGTATTTTGAAGTGTGATGAGAAATTTATCATAAGTGTGCCTGACGGCGAAGAGTATAAAAATTTAAAGACGTTAGAGCAAATTTTGGAGCAGCTTTTTGTGAGTAAATTTGATCGCTCATCTACGCTAATCGCCTTTGGTGGTGGCGTCATAAGCGATATGACTGGCTTTGCGGCGAGCATCTATGAAAGAGGGATAAATTTTATAAATATCCCAACTACGCTTCTATCGCAAGTCGATGCGAGTGTTGGCGGAAAAACGGGTGTAAATAACAAATTTGGCAAAAATTTAATAGGCTCATTTTATCAGCCAAAGGCAGTTTTTTGCGAGATAAATTTCTTAAAGACACTGCCAAAGAGAGAATTTGCAGCGGGTATTGCTGAAGCTTTAAAGATGGCCGTGACATTTGATAAAGAGATGTTTGATTGGTTAAAAAGCATAAATTTAAATGATGAAAATTTAGCTAGACTGGTTGAAAAGTCGGTAATTTTAAAAGCAAAAGTGGTTGAGCAAGATGAGAAAGAAAAAGGCTTAAGGGCCATTCTAAACTACGGTCATACCTTTGCTCATGTCATAGAAAATGAGACAAATTACAAAGAATTTTTACACGGCGAAGCGGTGGCAATAGGCATGAATATGGCAAATCGTTTAAGCGTAAGACTAGGGCTCATGAGCGAGGCGCAGGCAGAGGATATCAAACAGGTTTTAATGAAATTTGGCCTTCCAGTAAACTACAAAATAGAAAATGAATATGCATTTTACGAGGCATTTTTTATGGATAAAAAGACAAAAGATGATAAGATAAATTTCATCATTGCAGATAAAATCGGCAGTGCAATCATAAAAAATGACGTCAAAAAAGAAGACGTTTTAAAAATTTTAAGAGAATTTAAATGAAAAAGATCATAGCTTTACTACTTTTTTGCTTTGCCCTTTATGCCGAAGAAAACGTTACGCTTGAGCAAAATGGCTCGCAAAATTTACAAAATAACGAGCTTATAAAAGATATTTCAAATCTAGATAACTCCCTAAAAAACAATATCTGGATCACAAGGTATGCTAACTATAACACTTATCAAAGGCTTATTGATGAGCTTGAAAAAAATGAAAATGAACTAAGGAAACTGGACAAAAGCTCAAGAAGAGGCAGCGATATCATAAAGAGAATCCAAACTCTAAAAGAGCAGATAAATTTACTAAAAGAGTATGAAAAAACGCCATTTTCAAATATGCTAGCAGCTCCTGAAATGGATACTCCACCAAGGATAACAAGTCCTGTTGCACTTATATCTGGCTTTTCGTATATCAAAAAGATAAAGAGCGATAAGATCGAGTATCAAAGGCATATAAAAGAGCTTGATACGCTTTTGGAAAAGCTTGAAACAAAAGAAAATTTACTAAATAGACTAAATTTGATTGAAGAAAATGAGCAAAATAGGGAAAGCCTAAACTTGGTAAAACAAGAAATAGGCGACTTTAAAGCGGCAAAACAGATCGCTGATACAACTTATAATGTCTATGAAAAAAGAGCTGATGAGGCTATAAATTTAACCACCTCTGATATAAAAGCTCAGTTTTTAAGTATGGGCTATACAGCTATCATCATCCTTTTGACGATCGGACTAACATTTATCGCTAAATTTATCGTTAAAAGAACGATTACTGACAATGAGAGATTTTACACAGTCAATAAATTTTTAAACGTTTTAAATATCACCGTTATCATCATAATCTTACTCTTTTCGTATATCGAAAACGTCACATATCTAGTAACCGTGCTAGGTTTTGCTTCAGCTGGTATCGCCATTGCGATGAAAGATATGTTTATGAGTATGCTTGGCTGGATGGTGATCATGTTTGGCGGCTCTATACATGTGGGCGATAGGATCAGAGTACTTCATGATGGCAGTGAATTTGTAGGCGATGTGATCGATATCTCTTTACTTAGGCTGACCGTTTTTGAGGATGTTAGCTACTCGACTTATAAGACGAATCGCCGTGCAGGTAGAATTATCTTTGTGCCAAATAACTATATCTTTACCGATCTCATCGCAAACTATGCTCATTATGGTATGAAGACCGTTTGGGACGGTATAGATATCATGATAAGCTTTGATAGTAACCATAAAAAGGCTGTCTATCTAGCAAGAAATGTCGTTAAAAAATACTCAAAAGGCTACACTGATATCGCAAAACGCCAGATGAATAAACTAAGAAGCCAATACAGCATCAAAAATCCAAATGTCGAGCCAAGAATTTATACATTTTTTGAGCCTTATGGTATAAATGTCTCATGCTGGTATATGGCAAATTCTTATGCGACTTTGGCTCTTAGAAGCACTATTAGCGCTGAGATTATAGAAGCATTTTTAGCTCAAGATGATATAAAGATCGCTTATCCAACACAAACTATGTTTATAGGCAAAAAAGAAAATCCAAGCGATCACACCGCTCACAGCGAGCAAGAGAGTGAAAATTCTTAATGCAAAAAATATTTTTTAAAACATTTGGGTGTCGCACAAATATCTATGATACTGAGCTTTTAAAAAGCTACATCAAGGACTACGAGATCACAAATGATGAAGAGAGCGCTGATATCGTGGTCATAAACTCGTGCACTGTTACAAATTCTGCTGATAGCGGTGTCAGAAACTACATAAACGGCGTAAAAAGGCGCGGGGCAAAGGTAGTGCTGACCGGGTGTGGAGCAGTTAGTAAGGGCAAAGAGCTATTTAATAGCGGTATATTTGGTGTGCTTGGAGCTAGTAAAAAGAGCGATCTAAATGAGCTTTTAAAGCAAGAAAAGCCATTTTTTGAGCTTGGAAATTTAAACTCAGTCGATAAAAATATAGTTACAAATTACGAAAATCACACTAAGGCTTTTATAAAAATTCAAGAAGGCTGCAACTTTAGCTGCAGCTACTGCATCATCCCTTCAGTTCGTGGTAAGGCTAGAAGCATGGATGAGGCCATGATATTAAAAGAGGCAAGAATTTTAGCCCAAAACGGCTATAATGAGCTTGTCTTAACCGGCACAAATATAGGCAGTTACGGCAAAGATACAAATAGCTCTCTTGGCAAGCTTTTGGCAAACTTGGGTAAAATTTCTGGCATTAGACGCATTCGGCTTGGAAGTATCGAGCCAAGCCAGATAGATGAGAGCTTTAGAGAAATTTTAAAAGAAGAGTGGCTGGAGCGTCATTTGCACATCGCACTTCAGCACACGAGTCAGGCGATGCTAAAGATCATGCGAAGACGAAATAACGCATTTAGCGATTTGGAGCTTTTTAATGAGCTTAGCTCACTTGGCTTTGCCCTTGGCACGGACTACATCGTGGGTCATCCTGGTGAGAGTGAGGAAATTTGGGCAGAGGCTGTGGAAAATTTTAAGAAATTTCCTATCACACATCTGCATGCTTTTGTCTATTCACCAAGGCGTGATACGCACTCAGCTACGCTAAAAAGCGATGTTAGCGGTGATGTGGCAAAAAGTAGGCTAAAAATTTTACAAAGCATAGCTTTGCAAAATAATGAAAATTTTAGAAAAAAGCATAACGGAGCTTTGAAAATTTTAGTCGAGCAAAAAAATGGTGAGTTTTACGAGGGCTTTGATCAATTTTACAACAAAGCTAAAATTTTAAGCCAAAAAGATATAACAAAAGAGTGGGTGGAGGTAAGCGAATATGAAGTTAAGCCAGATGCCAATTATGCAAAAATTTAAATTTAATAAGAAAAATATCCTAATAATCGCAGCTATCGCATTAATCAGCGTGCTGCTATTTGCCGTTAGCAAAGAGCCACGAAATATCACATATTCGCAATATATGCAGCTAATGGATGGAAATTTTATAGACCGCGCTGTAATAGATGACGATGAAGTCGTACTTTATGCACAAAACAATCGTTTTTCAATCATAAAAGAGGGCATCGATCTAAAAGAGCTTATAAAAAAGGTGCCTGTTGAAAAGACTAAGCAATATATCACTCCTGGCATGATCTGGGGATTTATCATCTTTGTCTGCTTCGTGCTTTGGTACGCTTATATCTTTAGAAGTATCAGAAAAAAAGAGGAGAGCTTGCTTAGCAAAAAAGATGGCGCATTTGAGATAGAAAGCGTGCTAAATCAAAACACGATGCCAGTCATCTCAAATGTGAGATTTAGCGATGTGGCAGGCATTAGTGAGGTCAAAAGCGAGCTTAGTGAGATAGTTGATTTTCTTAAAAATCCACAAAAATATAGAAATTTTGGTATCAAAATGCCAAAAGGCGTACTAATGATCGGCCCTCCAGGCGTTGGTAAGACGCTTGTAGCAAAGGCAGTTGCTGGTGAGGCAAATGTGCCATTTTTTTATCAAAACGGTGCAAGCTTTGTTCAAATTTATGTTGGTATGGGTGCAAAAAGAGTGCGAGAACTTTTTAGTAGAGCCAAGTCCTATGCTCCGTCTATTATCTTTATTGATGAGATAGACGCTGTTGGAAAGAGCAGGGGCGGTACTAGAAACGACGAGCGAGAAGCCACGCTAAATCAGCTACTAACCGAGATGGATGGCTTTGAAGATAACTCTGGTGTCATAGTAATAGCTGCCACAAATAGGATCGAAATGATCGATGAGGCGCTACTTAGATCAGGGCGTTTTGATAGGAGAATTTTTCTTTCTATGCCTGATTTTAACGACAGAGTGGCGATCTTAAACACATATCTAAAAGATAAAAACTGCGAAGTAGCGGCTGAGGATATCGCTAAAATGAGTGTTGGCTTTTCAGGTGCGGCACTTAGTACGCTTGTAAATGAAGCTGCGATAAATGCCTTAAGGAACGGCGAGAGCGTGCTTAAAATGAGGGACTTTGAGGCTGTTTTAAATAAGGTCTTGCTCGGCAAGAAAAAGGTGCTAAGCTATAGCGAAAACGAAAAGAAAATTCAAGCCATCTATCAAGGAGCAAAGGCACTAAGTGCTTATTGGTTTGATGTAAAATTTGAAAAAATTTCTCTTATAGAAGATAGATTCATGGCTACAGAGCAAGAGATCGAGTCAAAGTCACAGATGATATCTCGTATCAAGGTACTTATAGCTGGTATGTGTAAGCTTGAGATAGATGAAAATGACATCTTTTCAAACTCAAGTAGTGATCTAAATTTAGCCAAAGAGATCGCTTCAAAGATGGTTTATGAATATGGCATGGGAAGCTCTTTTGTGCCAAATCCAAACGATGTAGAAGAAATTTTAAAGCAAGCAAAAGAGGAGATTATGTCCTTTTTAAAAGGCACAAATGAGCAAATCGCAAAGATAAGCTCATATCTGCTAGCATATGAGAGCGTAGATAAAGAGACGCTGGCGAAAATTTTAAATGAAAACTATTAAAAGGTAAAAGATGAAAGCAAAGATAGGAATTTTAACATTATCAGATCGTGCAAGTGGTGGCATTTACGAAGATAAGTCCGGCCCAGCCATACGTGAAGTGCTTGATAGCTGGATAGTGAGCGAAAAAGAGTATTTTTGCGAAGTTATACCAGATGAGTTTGAGTTAATAAAAGAAAGGCTCATATACATGATAGATGTGCTTGATTGCGATCTTGTGCTAACGACTGGAGGCACTGGGCCAGCTCTTAGAGATGTGACACCAGAGGCAACAGAGGCAGTTTGTGAGAAAATGATGCCAGGCTTTGGCGAGCTAATGAGAGCGACTAGTTTAAAATACGTACCAACAGCGATCCTTTCACGCCAAACAGCAGGTATCAGAGGTCATGCGCTAATCATAAATTTACCAGGTCAGCCAAAGGCGATAAAAGAGTGCTTGGAGCCAGTTTTTCCAGCGGTGCCATACTGTATTGATCTTATAGAGGGTGCATTTATCGAGACTGATGAAAACGTGATGAAAGTTTTCCGCCCAAAACAAAAGAAAATCTCGTAAATGAGTTTGACAGATAGCCTAAATTTAAAAGCCACTGCCTTTGCAAATAGGTGGCGACTTGTTATTAAAATTTGGCTTGTTTTTTCTTTTTTATCCTATGCGCTGGCCTACTATCTTGGGTTAGAGGTTTTTGGCTTTATCTCTGCCATTTCTATCTTTGGCTGTGTTTTCCTGCTAGCCTTTAGCTCACTTCTTTGGTTTATCGCTAGCCTTGTATTTTTGCAACCTTTGGTATTTTTACTACTTGAAAAATTTGATGAAAGCATTACTGTTTATGCTTTAGCCTGCTCAATTTGGCTGCTTGGCTGGATCACTTTGTCGCTTGTGGTCGATGATAAATTTGCAAGACTAGGAAATGACATCTTGCTAAAGATCTCTCGTATAGTTCTTGTTGGCGAGTTTGCCTTGCTATATTTTTTTAACTACAACAGCAGCCTTGGCATAGAGACTTTAATAAAGTCAAATTTGACAAAGTCGCTGCTTTTAGTGCTAAACTCCTATATGCTACCATCGCTTGTGACGCTACTTATATTTGATATAAAAACATATATCGCTAGCAAAAATGAGTAAAATTTTACGTATTATTTTATGTAATTTATACTAAATTTAGCCGTTTTTGCTCTCTACTATCTTTTTTATAAGCTCCATATCGCCGTTCATTGCTAAACTCATGAAGCAAATGCCGTTTGCGCCAGCTTTTATAGTCTCTTTGTAGTTTTGGTTGTCCAGTCCACCAAGTACGTAAATTTCTTTATCAAAGCTTTTTAGCTCGCTTATAAAATTTAACCCTTTTGGCTCTAAACCCGCCTTGCAAGAAGTGGCAAATATATGAGAAGCAACCAGCACGTCAGCGATAGAGGCTGAAATTTTAGCCTGCTCTAGGTCGTGAGCTGGGGCGTAAATTTTAGCTTTTTTTCTAAATTCATCTAAAAAAGTGCCGTGATTTTTAAAAAAGTCAAGCTGTGCCGAAGTGAGCCAAAAGTCGTTTTTTAGCTTGCAAGCTACGTCAAAAAATTGATTGATGATAAATTTCTTGCGGTAGTTTTCACAAATTTGAGCCACAACCCTAGCAAGATCATAAAAATCAGCCTCGTTTAGCCCCTTTGCACGAAGTAAAATTTCATCCACGCCAGCCTTACAAAGCAGCTGGATCCTCTTTAAAAAGTCATCACCCTCGTAGTTTTCAAAGTCGGCCACGCAGAGAATTTTAAACATAAACATACTCGCTCATCAAGGGCTCTAGGC
Organism: Campylobacter concisus; assembly: GCF_002913715.1. Taxonomy (NCBI): domain Bacteria; kingdom Pseudomonadati; phylum Campylobacterota; class Epsilonproteobacteria; order Campylobacterales; family Campylobacteraceae; genus Campylobacter; species Campylobacter concisus. The sequence continues at coordinate 690,963 of NZ_PPCE01000009.1, forward strand.
CGTTTGCTTTTATCATTGCTTTTATCTCGTTCACGCTTCTGCTATCACTTATCTCAAACTGCTCGTCGCCTTTTTTCTCTTCGCCGTGAGCGCCGATGCTTACTTTCACGCCAGCGCTTATCTTATTTGCGGCGATCTTTACGGCATTATCGCGAAATTTCGCTTTTTCTCTGGTTGAGATCGTTATGCTAGCTGTTGGCATGAAAATTCTATAAGCGCAGATCACTTGTAAAAGCTCGCGCTCGCCCACATCACGCGGATTTATGCGATCATTATTTATGATAGGACGAAGTCTTGGGCATGAAAATGCGATCTCAGCGTGTGGATACTTTTTTTGAACCAAGCTTGCGTGCAGTGCCGTAGCAAAGGCGTCAAGCCTAAAGTCATCTATGCCAAGAAGTGCCGCAAAGCCGACCCCTCTCATGCCTCCAAGAAGCGCTCGCTCTTGCGCATTTATGCGGTATGGGAAAATTCTTTTGTTGCCACCAAGGTGTATTTTTTCGTATTTTGTGGGGTTATAGGTCTCTTGAAAGACGGTCACATAGTCTACGCCACTTTTGTGAAGAAGGGCGTAGCCGTCTGAATTTAGCGGGTAAATTTCAACCCCAACGACTTTAAAAAATTTCTTTGCCAAAGCGCAGGCATTTGCGATGTAAGCGACACTTGAGTTGGTCTCGCTCTCACCAGTTAGGATCAAAATTTCTTCTAAGCCACTCTTTGAAATTTCTCTTAGCTCCCTTGTGATCTCCTCGTCGCTTAGCTTTGCCCTTTTTATTTTATTTTTAGCGTTAAAACCGCAATAAATGCAGAGGTTATCGCAGTAGTTTGCTATATAAAGCGGAGTAAAAAGCGTGATGTTTGAGCCAAAATTTGCTCTTGTCTTTGCTTGGGCTAGCTGGGCGATTTGCTCTAAAAATGGCGCTGCAGCAGGCGAGAGTAAGGCCTTTAAATTTTCAAGCGAGCAGTGCTTTGCATTAAGAGCTGCTTTTACGTCAGCCTCACTGTAAATTTCTGGTTTGTAGCTAGCGCGCTCTTTTAAAATTTCATCCATGATCTCACTACCAACATCCTGCATGTGAGGTAGCAGCTGCATATGGTCGGTTCTTGTAAATTTCATCAGTCTAAAAAACCAGTGAGTGGCGATGAGGCGTTTGCGCTTTTGCTCTTTGTACCAAGGCCTGCTAGATAGGCGTTGCGACCAGCGATGATCGCCTCTTTAAAGGCTCTTGCCATGAGTGGGATGTTTTTAGATGAGGCGATAGCTGTGTTTGCCATTATTGCAGCCGCTCCCATCTCCATTGCTTCGCATGCTTGTGAAGGTCTACCGATGCCAGCATCTACGATGATCTGCGTATCAAGCTCGTTTATCAAAATTTCAATGATATCTTTAAAAACTAGCCCTTGGTTTGAGCCAATTGGTGCAGCTAGAGGCATTATGCAACTTGCTCCCGCACTTAGCATCGCCCTTGCGGCATTTAGATCAGGGAACATATATGGCATCGGTACAAAGCCGTCATTTGCCAAGGCTTCGCAGGCTTTTATCGTCTCAGTGTTGTCTGGAAAGAGAAATTTAGAGTCAGTTATGATCTCTATCTTAACAAGCTCCCCGCACCCAAGCTCACGTGCGAGCTGGGCGATGCGAACGGCCTCTTTGGCGTTTCTAGCGCCACTTGTGTTTGGCAAAAGCGTCACGCCTTTTGGGATAAAGTCGAGTATATTTCGCTCTTTGCTCTCGTTTATGCGCCTAAGAGCAAGGGTTAAGATCTGCGCTCCAGCCTCGTTTATGGCTGAGTCGATGAGCTCGTGCGAGTACTTGCCAGAGCCAAGGATAAAGCGGCTTTGAAACTCCTTGCCGCCAAGGATCAAGCTATCACTTTGCACTTACCCCTCCAAGCCCATAAGCAGTCTAATGGCTAAATTTGCTTCGTGGTTTGCGCAGATGGCAACGCGTGGCGCCATGAGTCCTTGACCGATCTTCGCCTCGTTTGTGAGGTCGCCGCAAAGATAGACATTTTTGGCAAATTTTATGGTTTTTATAAGATTTGAGCTAAAGTATCCTGCCATGCCAGAAGCGCCGATGATCTTTTTATCTTTTAGGCTGGCACCTGCCTCATTTAGTATCATTGCCTTTCCAGCGACATTGTCAAAGGCCTCGCATAAAATTTTGCACTCGCAAAAGACGCTAGCCACGTTTTTTTCATCTAAAAATATATCGTGAGTTTCGACCTCAACAAAGGGATTGACGTCATTTATCAGCTCTTTAAGCGCCTGCGTCTTTTTCAAGCCGATGTGGCGGACAAAATACTGCTGGCGGTTTAGATTGCTTGGCTCAACGACGTCAAAGTCGGCAAGCACTAACTTTTTTACGCCAACTCTTGCAAGACTTAGCGCGATATTTGAGCCAAGACCGCCAAGTCCAGCCACGCCGATCACCGCTTTACTTAGGGCTAAATTTAGTTCAGGGCTGTTTCGTGAGGCGATCATCGCGCGTAAAACTTCACGCTCAGGCATCACGCCACGCCTTATAAATACGACGTTTGAGCCATCTTTTAGCTTGCTATCTTCTTTTATGGCAAAGCCATCAACGATAAAAATGTCTGGCTTTGTCGCGTTAAATTTCTCTAAAAATTTATAAATTTCACTCTCTTTATCGCCAAGCGCAAGCTCTTTTAGCTCGCTAAGGCTTTTTACTGGCACCTTAAAATTTGCGCCGTTTAATACAATCTCTATCATTTTCTCCTCATCCACCGCCAACTAAAGTGACGATCTCATAAGCTTTGCCTTCACTCATGAAGCGCTCACTCCAAAGCTTTTTTGGCAAAATTTCTCCGTCTCGCTCAAGGGCTATAAATTTAAGCTCATAGCCATTTTGAGCTAAAAATTCATAAACATTTATATCGTTTTCAAGCTCGAAAATTTTGCCATTTACTCTAAATTTGATCATTAAATTTTGTAGCTTTTTACAAAATTTGCGATCCTCTCGATCGCTTTTTTTATGCTCTCGATGTCTGTCGCAAAAGAAATTCTAAAATATCCATCCATGCCAAAGCCCATACCTGGCACGGTCGCTACGTTCGCCTCTTCAAGCATTTTTTTACAAAATCTAAGTGAGTCGCTATCTACATCTTTGCATTTTACAAATAGATAAAACGCGCCATCAGGCTTAACTACGCTTAGCCCAGGGATAGCGTTTATCATCTCAACTGCCACGTCGCGTCTTCTCTCATACTCTTTTCTCATGTTTTCGATATCGTCGTCGGTTTCTCCAAGAAGTGACGGGATAGCGCCTATTTGCACGATTGAGCTAATGTTACTTGTGCTTTGGCTTTGAAGCTTTTTGATACCAGCAATTAGCCAGTCCATCGAGCTTGCGATATAGCCAAATCTCCAGCCAGGCATCGCGCCGCACTTGCTTAGGCCATTTATCGTGACCGTTCTTTTAAAAAGATCCTCGCTCACTGAGGCTACTGCGTGAAATTTCTTGCCGTAGATCACTTTTTCATAAATTTCATCGCTTGTAATGATGATGTCAGTGTCCTTTAAAACCTCGCCAAATGCCGCGATCTCCTCTTTTGTATATACGGCTCCAGTTGGATTTGTCGGGTGATTTAGCGAAAAAACTTTTGTTTTTGGCGTGATCGCTTTTTTTAGCTGCTCGGCTGTGATTTTAAAATTTGTGCTCTCGTCTGCCTCGATAAAGACAGGCACACCGCCACAAAATTTAACGATCTCAGGGTAGCTCACCCAGTATGGAGAGGGGATGATGACCTCGTCACCTGGGTTGATAAGCGCTTGAAATACGTTAAAAAGTGAGTGTTTTGCACCGATATTTGTGACGATTTGATTTGCTTTATAATCAAGTCCGTTATCTCTTTTTAACTTTGCTCTAATGGCATCAATCACCTCAGGTAGGCCTGGCACTGGCGTGTATTTGCCACTTTTGCTATCGTTATCAAGTGCGTTTTTTACAGTTTCTCTTATCTTTTTTGGAGTCATAAAGTCAGGCTCACCAGCTGAAAGCGAGATCACGTCGATGCCAGCAGCCTTCATCTCTTTGGCTTTTGTGCTGATCGCGATTGTGATTGATTCGCTTAATGTTTGCATTCTATTTGCTAGTTGCATTGTTTTCCTTTTTAGTTGATCGTTTTTAAGTAGCTATTATCATTTAAAAATAGATAAAGTTCGCCCAAAATTTGCTTCTTTTGTGTTTCGTTTATCAAAGTTGATTTTACTAAGCGCTCGTTTAGAGTGTCTTGGATCTCGTAGATATCATAGTCCATATCCTCCATAATATCAAGGATCGACTGGCTCTCTAGTAAATTTGTGATCTTGTAGCCATCATTTGAAAGCTCTATCGTGGCCTCTGTCGGGTGGGTAAAGAGGTTGTGCTTCATGCCGATCACCTCTTGATATGCGCCAACTAGGAAAAATCCCAAGAAATAATCCTCCTTCTCCACGTCCACGTCGTGCAAAAGTAGTGGGTTTTTCTCGTCATCATAGCTAATCTCGCCGTCGCTATCGCAGGTGATATCCCAGATAGAAGCTGGCAAAGTAGGGCGCTCATCAAGCCTATCAAGTGGCATGATAGGGAAATTTTGCTTTAGACCCCAAAAGTCTGGCAAGCTTTGAAAGATCGAGAAATTTAGTAGGTATCTCTCTTGAACCTCTTTTTGAATTTTGGTTAGATCGCTTGAGTTGCTCTTGTTGCCAAGCATCACGACAGCTTTTTTGCTAATTAGCCTTAAAAGCACCTCTGCGTTTGATCTATCTTGCAGATCGACATAACCTAGATCAAAAAGCGTGAGGATGCTTTCTGTGTGGTGGATGGCGTCGTGCAGGTACTCTAGGGCGTTTGAAGGCTTGATTGACTTGTAAAGATCGACTAGCTCGGTTATTAAATTTGGATTATTTTTCTTTAAATTTAGCTTCTCTTCGGTGTATTCTTGAGAAAATAGCTCAAGCACAGGAGCTACTAAAAGTGCGTGAGAAGCAGCGATGTAGCGACCTGACTCTATGAAGATATCTGGCTCGATCTCTTTTTTTTGCTCGCTTATGGTTTTAAGCATATAAACAACGTCGTTTGCATATTCGTTTAGAGTATAGTTTCTACTGCTCTCCTCTTTAAACTGCGAGTATTCTATCGCAAGACCACCACCTAAATTTATAGCTTTTAAATTTGAGGCACCCATTTTTCTAAGCTCAGCGTAGATATTGCCAGCTTCGATGAGTGCCTTTTTGAGTGGATGTATCTCGCTTATTTGAGAGCCGATGTGAAAGTGTATCATCGTGAAGTTTTCAAGTAAATTTGCCTTTTTTAGCATCTTTACAGCTTCTATTAGCTCTGTTGATGTTAGGCCAAATTTAGAGTGTATGCCACCACTTTTTGCCCAGAGCCCCGATCCTGTCGAGTGCAGTCTTACTCTAAGTCCGATCTTTGGTTTTGGTTTGAAGCGCTCTTTTGCGATGGCGATTATCGCTTCAAGCTCATTTAAGCCCTCAATCGTTAGCGTGATGTTGTGTCCCATCTCAGCGGCGATAAAGCCTATATTTATCATCTCTTTATCTTTAAAGCCATTTACGGTTATAGGCGCTTTTTCGTTATTGTAAGCCATAGTTAAAAGTAGCTCAGCCTTACTACCAGCTTCAAGACCGTAGTTGTAGGGCTTGCCAAGACGAACTAAATTTTTTACAAAGCCAGGATATTGATTGACCTTAAGTGGAAATACGGCATTAAAGCTACCTTTGTAGGCAAACTCTTTCTTTGCCTTTGCAAAGCTTGCGTGGATCTGCTCGATCTGCTTTTGGATAAGGTGCGGAAAGCGAAGCAGTAGCGGCCCTCTATATCCATCGTCTCTTATCTCTTTTACGATGTCGATGATCGCTGGTTTGCTGGCTGCATTTATACAGACTTTACCATCTTCTATAACAAAATTTGAATTGCCCCAAATGCTAAGTCCAAAATCATTCATCCCAGCTCCTTTTCAAGCTCATCTAAATTTATCGTTTTTTCGTCTTTGGTTTCTAAATTTTTATACCAAATTTTATTCTCTTTCATCTCGTTTTCACCTACGCAAAGGAAAATTTTCGCATTTTTATTGTCGGCATTTTGCAGATGTTTTTGAAGCTTTTTAGCTTCATAAGAAATTTCAACCTGATATTTTTTGCGAAGCTTTGAGCCAAGCGCATAGACAAAGTCTAAATTCGTCGCATCAAGCGCACAAAGATAAATTCCAGCTCGCTCATCCTCAGCTTCACCTAAAATTTCCATTATCCTCTCAACGCCCATCGCAAATCCAACGCCATAACTTGCTCTACCGCCAAGGTACTCTACGAGCCTGTCGTATCTGCCACCACCTGCTACTGCGCTTTGTGAGCCGATCTCATTGCTAATAAACTCAAACGCCGTCTTGCAGTAGTAGTCTAGCCCACGAACGAGTTTTGTGTCTATCTCAAATTTAACGCCATTTGCCGTTAAAATTTCTTGCAACTTTGCAAAGTCAGCCTGCGCCTCATCGCTTAAGCTATCAGTGATAACTGGGGCATTTTTGTAAATTTCTTGACAGCTCTCAACCTTGCAATCAAGCACGCGGATAGGGTTTAAGAGCTTGCGTCTTTTGCAGTCTTCGCAAATTTTATCATCGTTTTCATCTAAAAATTTAACAAGCTTTTCTTTGTAAGACTTCATCGAGCTCTCGTCGCCAAGGGAGTTTATTTTTAGGGTTGTTTTGATATTTAGTCTGTTAAAAATTTCGCTCACCATCAAGATAATGCTCGCATCCTCATAGACGCTGCCCTCGCCAAAGCACTCGCAGCCAAACTGGTGAAACTCTCTCAAACGGCCTTTTTGCGGGCGCTCATAGCGAAACATCGAGCCATGATAAAAGCAGCGTTTTGTTACATTTGCTCTGTCAAGCTTTGCCTCGATAAAGGCTCTAACCACGCCAGCTGTACCCTCAGGACGCAAGCAAATGTCGTTACCGCCTTTGTCTTCAAACTGATACATCTCTTTACCCACGATGTCGCTGCTCTCGCCGACACTTCTTTTAAAAAGCGCCGTCTCTTCAAGATGCGGGGTCAAAATTTGCTCATATCCGTAGTTTTTTGCGATCTCCTCGCAGGTTTTTATTATCTGTGCGTAAAGTTTTGCACGAGCTGGAAGCATATCTTTCATGCCACGAAGTGCCGTTATCATCGCATTATCCTTTTTTTATTTTTTGTGATTTTACTTAAAATTTATAAAATTTTCTATCTCTTTTGAAATTAGCTCTATGCTTTTAGATGCGTCTATAAAAAGCGTTTCAAAGCCATTTTTGATGAGAATTTGCTTCATCAGGCTTTGCACTTTTAAAAGATACTCTAGCCCACGAGCCTCGATCTTATCGCTGGTGCCTCTTGCTTTTAAGCGCGAGCTTATTAGCTCAGCACTTGCTTCAAAAAAGATGATCTTGTCTGCAAATTTATCATTTAGTGCAAACTTATTAAGCTCTAAAAGCACGCTTTCATCTAAGTTTTCATCATTTGCCAAAGCGTAGGCGATACCTGAGATAAAGCCTCTATCGCTTAAAATAAGCCTACTTAAATTTGGAGCGACCAGCTTTTCAAAATGCTCAGCTCTGTCAGCCAAAAAGAGTAAAATTTCAGCCCTTTTGCCGATTTTTATGCTCGAGCTTAGTAAAATTTCTCGTAAATTTTCACCAAGCTGCGTGCCACCTGGCTCTTTTGTGACGATGGCATCGCTAAATTTAGAAGCTAAAATTTCTATCTGCGTGCTCTTGCCAACGCCGTCAATGCCTTCAAACAAAACATACATTTTATGCCTTTAAATTTTTTAGAATTTTTACTGGCACTAGGTTGCTCACGTCGCCGTCGTGGCGCAAGACTGAGCGGACGATCGAGCTTGAGATAAAGGCGTTATTTAAGCTTGGCATAAGATAAACCGTCTCAAATTCGTCCCAAAGTGCAGCATTTGCGTAGCCTATTTGTAGCTCGTATTCAAAGTCGCTAACCGCGCGGAGTCCCCTGATGACGGTGTTTATGCCGTGCGATTTAGCAAAATCAACAAGCAAGTTATCAAAGCCAAGAACGCTTACGTTTTTTAGCTCGCAAACTGCCTCTTTTGCCATTTCGATACGTTTTTCATGTGCAAACATCGGCTGTTTGCTGTCACTTTTTGCGACTGCGACGATCACTTTGTCAAAAATTTTTGTAGCCCTTATGATGACGTCTAAATGGCCGTTTGTGATGGGATCAAAGGTCCCTGGATAGATGCAAGATTTTTTCAAATTTGCCACCTTTTGTAAAGATTATTTTCAATTTTTAAGGCATCAAGCCACTTGCCGATGATGAAATTTTCCATATCCAGAAGGCTCTTTATACCTGCGTAGTAGCCTAAAACTGGGGGCGCGATGATGGCCCCAAGAGATGAGAGCAGCTGCATCTGAGAAAGTGCGATCGCAGAAAATGGCATCTCTCTAACGCCTAAAACTAAGGTTTGTCTCTCCTTTAGTGCGACACTTGCGGCTCTTGTGATGAGCGTGTCGCTTATGCCGTTTGCGACCTTTGCTAGCGTGTTGGTAGAGCAGGGCGCTATGATCATAGCATCAGCGCCAAACGAGCCAGAAGCTGGGCCTGCGCTAAGGTCTTGATCATCATAAATTTTTACGCCAAGATCATCTAAATTTAGCTTCAAATTTTCTTCAGCCTCCAAAACCTTCATGGCATTTTTACTCACTATGACGTGCGCCTCGCAACTATCTTTGGCAGCCTTGACAAGCTTTAAAAAGAGTCCAGCCCCACTTGCTCCAGTGGCTGCAAATACTATCTTTTTCATCTTATCACTGCCTCATCTTTGCCTGAAACTGTGGCCTGTAAAATTTTATTATCTTTTGTTCTTATCTTTATCATATCACCTAAATTTCCATCCTCAAGTGCCTTTACTTCAGCTATTATCTTAACGCCATCCTCGCTTAAAACTGCATTTAGCATTTGACCTTTTTTGACTAAGCTTATGGCGTTAAACTGACGTTTGGTTAAAATTTCACCGCTTTTTATCTGCACTTTTGTTATAAGAGCTAAGCTATTTGAGCTAGAAAGTGCATCTTTTGGCCATTTGCCAAACTCAATCATCGTTGGCTGATAGTCAAGTAGGCTTAAAATGTGGTTTGTATTCATTGAATTTATTGCTATGAAGGCTGGCATTTTAGCATTAAAGCTAAATTTAAAATAGATGCTTTTTAGACTCAGATCAACATCCTCAAATGATGCTCTAAATGTACCTTTTTGACTGTTTTGATCGCCTAAAAAGATATTTTTTAGGATAAGTTCTTTGAAATTTGCTGGAAGCTTATTTTGTGGGCTAATACTAAGGTCACTTATGCTGATACCAGGATACTCATCGCTAATTAATCTTAAAAATTGCATTTGAATCTCATCCATAATAGAGCAGTTTTTCACAAAAGCAACGCTTCCACCGCTTTTGTCATTATATGTTTTAAAATTTGCTGTTAGAATTTCATAGAGTTTTTTGCTATCTATCTTGGCTGCTCTTTTGCCCTCTAGGTTTAAAATTTCATTGTCTTCGCCTTCAAAGCCAAAAGTACTAAGTGAAATTTGATCATTTAGAACGCAATACATCGGATAGATGTTGACTTCATTTGCAAAAAGTTTTGTGGAAAATAAAAAAATTAGTATAAAAAAGATGGAGCGGGAAACGAGATTCGAACTCGCGACCCCAACCTTGGCAAGGTTGTGCTCTACCCCTGAGCTATTCCCGCAGTTAAAATGAAGTCCGCATTCTATCAGATTGTTTTTCATTTGTCAAGATTTTATGGAAGTTTTATAAGAGAAATTTCACTATTTTGCAAAATTTCGCTTTGATCTGGGCTAGTTAAAAATATAAAAGTGCTTTTTAAAATATGATCTATCATGCCAGAGCCGTATTTTCCACCATTTGTTGCTATAAATTTATCATTTTCAATATTTCCAAAAATTGCATTGATCCTGCCTGATTTTACCTTTAAATTTTGCGCATTTGTAGCATTTTGTATCACAAAGCAATCCTCTTTTAAAAGAGGCAAAACAAGCATCATCATACAAACATAAGCTGCCATTGGATTTCCAGGAAGGACAAAAATAAGTTTGCCATCTTTTTCATAAGCTTTGCAAGGTTTGCCAGGTCTTATATCAATATGTGAAAAAATTTCATTGTATCCAAGCTCGCTTAGAGCTATTTTCATAAAGTCAGCCTCCCCAGCACTTGCTCCGCCAGAGCAGATAACGATGTCGTAGTTTGCAGTGTTTAAAAATGCTTGTTTGACAGCACTTAGCTCATCTTTTATGATGCCAAGATATGAGCTATCTTGCCCAATGGAGCTTAAAAGTGCAGCGATGCCAAAGGCATTTGCATTGTAAATTTCATCTTCGCTTGCTCTTTGCCAAGGCTCGATGATCTCATTTCCACTTGAATAAACCGCGATGCTTGGTTGCTTTTTAACTTCTACAAAGCTTATGCCCTGTGCTGCTAGCATCATTATGCCTCTAGTGTTTAAAACCTCGCCACTTTTTAGCAAAATTTCACCAATCTTTACCTCTTCGCCTTTAAAGCGATACCCATCACCCTTTTTAAGATTGTTTGGTGCTTTTATAAAATTTTCATCAACAACACAATCTTCAATCTTTATAATCGTATCAGCACCCTTTGGCATCTTCGCACCAGTCATTATTTTAACGCACTCATTTTTGCCGATGCTTAGCTGCTCTTTATCGCCTGCAAAGGCACTTGCAACTATTTTATATGGCTTATCTTTATCTACAAATTTCACAGCAAAGCCATCAAGCGCAGAGTTATCAAAACATGGCAGATCTTTTACCGCCACTACATCATTTGCCAATGTTTTACCAAGAGCCATGCTGATAGGTAAAATTTCACTATCTGTTTTTAGTTTAAATTTGGATTTAAGCGCATCTAATGCATCATTTAGTAGCATTTTTACTCCTCAAGCCTAGTAATATTTGCACCAAGGCCTTGAAATTTTTCCTCTAAATTTTCATATCCTCTATCAAGGTGATAAATTCTATGTACCAAGCTTTCGCCATTTGCTATAAGAGCAGCTAGTATCAGCGCTGAGCTAGCTCTAAGATCTGTCGCCATCACATCGGCTGCATTTAGCTTAGCTGGCGCATAAACGCTTGCAATATGCCCATTTAATTTAATATCTGCTCCCATTCTAGCAAGCTCACTAACATGCATAAAACGGTTTTCAAAAAGTCTCTCATCTATCGTGCTAACGCCATTTGCTGCAAGACAAAGCGCCATAAATTGAGCTTGCATATCTGTTGGAAAGCCCGGATACTCGGTGGTTCTTATCTCCACTGGTTTTATCTCTTTTGCTGGCAATATCGTGATCTTATCGCCGTCTACTTCGATACCAAAGCCCATCTCTTCAAATTTATTTAAAATGGCTGTCATGTGTGCAGCATTTGCCTTTGTGACTGAAATTTTACTATTTGTTATAGCTCCAGCACAAAGGTACGTGCCAGCTTCTATCCTATCAGGGATGACCTCAATATCGCAAATTTCAAGTAATTTTTGGCCACTTCCAGTGATCTTTAACTCACTTGTGCCGATGCCTTCTATTTTAACGCCACTCTTAGCCAAAATTTCACAAATTTGCACCACTTCAGGCTCAAGCGCTACGTTAAAAAGCTCTGTTGTGCCGTGCGCTAGAGCTGCAGCCATGATGATATTTTCGCTGCCAGTTACGGTGATCTTATCAAAAACGATCTTTGCACCTTTTAGGCCATTTGGTACTGTTGCAACGACGTAGCCTTGCTTTATTTCTATATTTGCTCCCATTTTTTCAAGTGCATTTAGATGCAGATCGATAGGTCTTTGTCCGATCGCACATCCTCCAGGTAGGCTCACTTCGCAGTGGCCAAAACGTGCAAGAAGCGGTCCAAGTGTCAAGATAGAAGCGCGCATTTTTCTAACGATGTCATAATTTGCAGTCGTCGAGCTTACGCTGCTTGTGTCTATGCTTAGTGAGTTTTTATCTTTAAATTCGCACTTTGCTCCTAGGTTAGTTAGCAGTTGGCAAAGCGTTTTTATATCAGCGACATTTGGTATATTTGTTAAATTTACACTTTTTTTTGCAAGTAAGGTTAGGGCGATGATCGGTAGAGCAGCATTTTTGGCACCGCTTATTTTTACTTCGCCACTTAATTTGGCATTTCCTTTTATCTTTAAATAGTGCATCATTGTTTTTTTGCCTTAAGAAAATATGTTTTTTGCCGATATTATATTGCTTTTTAACTTAGAATAAAGAAAGCAAAGCACTATTTCCGGTTCATTTACGTTTAAAAGTTAAAATTGCAAACACTAAAATTTTGGATATAAATATGTCAAATTCAATAAATAAAAAAATCTTTTTTATACTTAGCATTATATTTTTTACAGGTTGTTCTTTTACCTCTAATCAACCGACAACTCCGCAAAATGAAACAAATCAAACCGTAACTTCAAGTGTTGATTTTAGTGAGCAAATGATTGGTGAAATCATGGATGAAGATAATGATAGAGAAGATAAAAAATTTGGTTCTTTTTTTAAAAAATACCTAAATACAAGAGCAGGCGGTGATTGTTCTGGCTTTGTTTCTATCGTAAATGCAAAGTATCAAAATATGTATTTTGATGAAAAGACAATAAATCGCTACTACGATAATGGCGGTAGAAAGTCAAAAGCGATCTATAATTTTTATGAAAGTAAAAATTTAATTACTCATAAAAATCCAAAAATAGGCGATCTTGTATTTTTCTCAAATACTCTTGGTAAGGGCGTTCAGAAAAATAAAGATAAGAAAAATATCACTCATGTTGGCATAGTTACGGCTGTTCTTGGCGATGAGACAGTAAAATTTATACATAATTCTGGTGGAAAGATAATTCATAGCTATATGAATCTAAAACAAAAAAATGTGCATCTAAAAGGAAATCAAGAGATAAATAGCTACCTTGTAAGGTGCTCAAATTCAAGTTGCTTGGCAGCAAATAGATTTGCTGGATATGGCAAAGCAAAATAAATCAGAAATTTTTACTAAAAATCTTTTAAAACAAATACTAGGCTCAAATTTTAAGCATTATTTATATAAATTTACACTCGTAAATACAGATTTATATAAAGAGAAAATATGAATTTTTTTGATGAAATTTGTGGAATTTTAAATGAAGGTGAGATTGGGCTTAAATTTTTAAAATTTGAGCTATTTTATGAGAAATTTAAACGAGATTTTAATATAAATTTTTACGAAAGCTCTAAACCAAACGAGCTAATAACGCCTAGCTATGCAAAATTTTGTGAAGTAGTTAGCATGAAAGAGCTAAACAAAAAAGTAAAGCCAAAGGATAAAAATTTAAATTTTATCCATTCGGTAGCTCATATTGAATTTAGTGCTATTGACATCGCGCTTGATGCTTGTTATAGATTTAGAAATTTGCCAAGAGAATTTTATGAAGACTGGCTAGAAGTAGCTGAAGATGAGATCAGACACTTTTGTATGATAGAAAATTTGCTCTTAAAACAAGGCGGTAGATACGGCGAACTAAGTGTGCATGATGGCCTATTTATCGCACTTCAAAAGACTTCAGATAGTCTAACTAGCCGTATGGCGCTACTGCCAAGATATATGGAGGCAAATGGGCTTGATGCAAACGCTCATATTATAAAAAGGCTTGAAGGTGAAGGTGGCAACGAAGAGCTAATAGAGTGCCTAAAAGTCATATTAAAAGAGGAAGTCTCTCACGTTTATAAGGGCGATAAGTGGTTTAAATTTGCTTGCAAAAAAGAGGGCGTTGATGAAAATAGCTACTTTGACATTATCTTAAGTTTATATCCAAATTCATTTAAAAATGTTAGAGAGATCAATGAGCAAGATCGCTTAAAAGCTGGATTTAGCAAAGAAGAGCTTTGCTTGATAAAGAATTTCTCAAAGGAGAGATAGTGAGTAAAATTTATTTTATAAGACATTCAAAAGCGGTTGATGAGAATAAGGATGGAGCTAAAGATGCCTTAAGGGAGCTTAGTCAAAAAGGTAAAGAAGACGCTAAATTTATGGCAAACAGACTAAAAATGTATGATGTGATGCCAGGGGCTATCTTTTCTAGCAGTGCTAAAAGGTGCGAGCAAACGGCAAAGATTATCGCTAAAACTTTAAAATTTAAAGAAGAGATCGATCTTATAGATGAGCTTTATGATATAAGCTTTGAAGATCTTTTAAAATTTGTTAAAAATATAAATGAGAGTTTGGATGAGATTTTTATCATCACACATAATCCAAGCATAACTGAAATTTGCGAGTATTTAAGCGATTCATCAATAGACAATATCCCAACTTCTGGAATATTTTGCGTTGAGTTTGTATGTAAATTTAGTGAGTTAAAAGAGGGTAGTGCAAAAGCGTTATTTTTTGACCACCCCAAAAAACATCAAAGATAATTTAACACTTTAGTTTTTATCTTTAAAAATTTCGTTATACGAAGCAAAAATTTGCTCGCTTAGATCTTCTATTTTTTTAGACTTATCAACAAAATAATTTAAATTTTGTTCATTATAGCCAGAGGCTGACTTCTCGAGCAAGAGTTTGATTTCATTATTTAGCGACGATGTAAGCTCTTTTGACTTATCAAAATTTTTATTTTGCTTGTGTTCACTTATACTCTCGTTCTCATACCAGTTTAGCAGGTTTTGCGCTAAATCACGTATTTCCTCGCTGTATCCTTGCTCGTTTATAAGATCAGAGTACACTTTAGTTTTGTAGGCAATTTGCGAAATTTTTGCAATTATGGCAAAGGTTTTATTTTCGACATATTTTGATGTTTGAGCAGTATTTTGCGCGTTCGCATTAAACTCACTCAATACCTTTTTGAAATTTTCTACATTTTGTGTCGTTAGTTTAGAAATTTCATCGATTTTTTTAGAATTTTCATCGATATCATTTACCTCTTGCTGAAGTGTTTTTATGTTTACTTCGATATCACTTGCAGCTTTTTGTGTATTTTCAGCTAGTTTTCTTACCTCATCAGCAACTACCGCAAAACCACGTCCGTGCTCTCCTGCACGAGCAGCTTCAATGGCGGCATTAAGAGCAAGCAGATTTGTCTGATCGGCAATATCTTTTATTAAATTTAAAACAGAGCTTATTTCAGAAGCCCTAGTGCTTAGCATGCCAGTAGCATTCGAGCAGCTTTGTACTAGACCATCAAGCTCTCCCATGTTTTGACTAAGTTCGACAATGTTTGACATATTTTCTCTTGCTATTTGTGCAGTTTGTTTAGCATCTGTTGCTGTTTGGCTTAAATTTTTGATACTTTCGTTTAGATCATCTCTTACATAATTTATACCATTTATGCCGTTTCCAAGTTTGTCAAGCTCGCTTGATAGAAGACCTCTAACCTTGCTTTTTTGGCCGTCTTTTATGCCTGTGACACCCTTGCTCATAGATATGGCATTTCGTTTAAATAAACCCCTAAACCCTTCTACAAATATATTTCTATATGTTTTTGAGTTTTGTGCAGCTTGGACTGAGGTTGAAATTTCACGTTGAAGCGCCTCAACCTGATCTAATAGATCATTTATGCCAAGGGCGACTTCATACATCTCGTCCTTTTCTCCAACATTTACAATGCGAGGCTCTAGTATGCCATTGCTTGCCGATTTGACAACACTTAAAATCTCATTTATTGCATTTGATTTTTTCTTAAACATATCTAGAACCTTTGTAAGTTGTTTATAAATTCATCATAGCTTGTTGATTTTTCTTCCAAAAATTTAAATAAATATTTTTTAGATGCTTCAATACCGCCATCTCGTTCTAGCTCAAGTAATTTTGCATAAAGTGGTTTTATGATTTCTATTGCTTTTGCATTTGGCTTACGTCTAACAGAATAGTATCCAACGATATTATCTTGTTGATCTAAAGAGGCGGTGATATTTCCAAATACCCAGTAGTATCCGCCATTAAGAGTTTTATTTTTAATAAAAGCAAACATTTCTTCTTTGTTTTGTATACGTTCCCAAAGTAGCTTAAAAATAACCCTTGGCATATCTGGGTGTCTTATGATGTTGTGCGGTTTGCCCAAAACATCGCCTTGTTTTACACCTACGATTTCTAAAAATGGCTCGTTGCAATAAGTGATTCTTCCTTTTGGATCAGTTTTTGAAACTAAAAATGCGTTCTCATCAACGCCATATTCTCTTTCTATAGGCATTTTACTCCTTTAAATGTTAATTTAATTTTTAACAGCTTTTGCCATATCCCACATTGGCATAAATATACCAAGAGCGAGCAAAAGCACCATAGCTGCGATAAATATTAGTAGTATTGGCTCAATATAGTTTGAAATATTATCAATAATATCATTAAATTTCACTCTATAATAATCAGTAACTTTTTGTGTCATGTCATCTAAGCTACCACTTTGTTCGCCAGCACCTATCATCTGTATAAGCATGCCCTCATAAAGTCCAGTTTGCCTAAAGGCCTCGGTTAAGCTTATGCCACGACCAACCAGTACTTTTACAGCAGTTAGCTTATTTCTTATATCTTGATTTGAAACAGTTACAACGGCAGTATCTAGCGCATCAGCGATAGGAAGTCCCGCACGAACAAGCTCTGTAAAGATTAGATTAAACCTACTCATATTTGCAAAAAATATTATTTTGCCCACAAGATAGACTTTTAGTAGATATTTATCGACCTTATCCCTAAAATTTTCATCATTTGAATATTGCCTTTTTAGCAAAAAAGCAAATGCAACAAGAACAACTATTATATATATGCCATAATTGCTCATTATGTATTCAATGTTTAGTAAAATTTTAGTAGGAAGAGGGAGGTCGGCATTAAGCTGGCTAAAAATTTCTCGAAATTGTGGAACAACTGATGTCATAAGCACAATAAAAGCCAAAATTATAGAGCATATTACGGTTATTGGATACCTTATGGCTTTTTTAAATTTTTGCTGGTTATCCCAGACCTCTTGCAAGATAGAAGCTAGCTTTGATAATGCATCAGCCATGTTACCAGTACTTTCGCCAAGCCTTACCATAGCGACAGTGACATCGCCTAGCTCTTCTTGAAAATTTTCTATACTTTGAGTTAAGCTAGCACCTTGATTTAGGTCTTCATCTAATGTTTGAAATATTGTTTTTAGCCTTTTATCCTCAGTAGCATTTGCTGTCTCTTTTATGCCATCATGTATTGATATACCAGCATTAGTCATAACGCTAAGTTGCCTTATGGTAGCAACAAGAGCTGGAATTTTTACTTTCGAAGAAGAGAATATTTTGTTAAATTTTTCTTGCAAGTCCAAAAAATCATTGTTGATACTTGAAACTTGAGTTTCTTTGATCTTTACTATCATGCCTTGAATATTTGCACGATTTTTTACATCATTTTTGCTATTGGCCTTTAGGCTCATCTTTTGGCGTTTGCCATCTTTTATATATTCTATTTCGTAAAATTTCATATCTTGGCAACTCTATATACTTCTTCGATTGTTGTTACACCATTTGCTGCGCGTATAACGCCATCGTGGAACATATCTATAAAGCCTTCGTCATAGGCAGCCTTTTTAAGCTCTTCTTTTGAAGCGTTGTTTGCTACGATACTTGCTATATGATCGCTGATAGACAATATTTCACTTATCATTTCACGCCCTAGATATCCGGTTTGTGAGCAGTGTTGGCAACCTACGCTTTTATAAAATTGATAATCTTCAGGAAGAAATTTCTTAATCTCGTCAAGAGCTTTTTGAGATAGCGTGACTTTTTGTTTGCAATACGGACAAAGCTTTCTTACAAGCCTTTGAGCCTCGATGCAAACTAGTGCGCCACTTACTAGATATGGCTCAATACCCATATCAACCATACGAGGTAAAGCGCTAATAGCGTCGTTTGTATGAAGTGTAGAAAAAACCAAGTGGCCAGTTAGTGCTGCTTGAATTGCGATTCTAAGCGTCTCTTGATCTCTGATCTCACCTATCATAATAATGTCTGGATCTTGCCTTAAAATAGAGCGAAGAGCTGAGATAAAAGTAAGCCCAGCCTTCTCATTTACATGTACTTGTTGGATCATATTTAGCTGATACTCAACCGGATCTTCAACGGTAATAATCTTAGTTTTTACACTTTTTATGTCATTTAATGCACCATAAAGTGTAGTCGTTTTTCCTGATCCTGTCGGACCAGTAACTAGGATGATGCCATAAGGCGCTTTCATGCTCTTTTTAAACTTAGCAAAGTTATCTGGATGCATACCGAGGTCTTCAATGTTTATGATAACTTTTGATTTGTCCAAAATTCTTAAAACTATGCTTTCGCCGTTTAAAATAGGTAGTGTGGAGATACGAAAATCGTACTCTTTATCTAAAATTTGAGCTGAAAATCTACCATCTTGTGGGCGGCGACGCTCTGCGATATCCATGTTTGATAGTAGCTTCATACGGCTAACCATCGGCGGATAGATATCTTTATCAAATATAAATGTCTCGCTTAACATGCCATCGATCCTGCTTCTTACGATGCAGTTTGTCTCGGTTGGCTCGATGTGAATATCGCTTGCTCTGCTTTGAATAGATGTTTTTAAAATTATCTCAATTAGCTTTAAAATTCCAGAGCTTTCTGTGCTTTGCCCTTGACTGCTAGAACTTGAAAGCTCTTTTCTGATCTCTGTAATAACGTCTTTTATACTTTCATTAAGAGCTATTTTGTTTATATATTTTTCTATCTGGGCTGGATCTGCGCAAGCTACTTTTAATAGCTTTCTGTTAAATAAATTTTGAACTTTATCTTGAATGATCACATCAAAAGGATTTTTAAAAGCAACATAAACGCTTATCTCATCTTCTTTTACAGGGATCGCATTATATGATTTTAGCTGCGAGGTGCTTAGTTTTTCACTGATACGGTAGTCGATATCTATATCATCAAGATCAAAAAATGTGATTTTAAATTTATCACATACATATTGAATAAAGCGCTTTTGATCTATCTGAAGACTAGTCGAAATTTCATCAATGTCAGTGTGTCCTCTTCTATAAATATCAGATAGAATTTCAAAAAAAATCTCTTCTTCTAGCATATTTTCTTCAAGCAAAATAGCCAAAAGACTTTTTTCATTTATTTTTTTTATCTCTATAATCTTTAAAATTTGCTCATCATTTAGTTTATTAAGTTGCTCTAATGTTTTTAGCGTTAAATTTTCTAAATTATTCATCTCTTCTCTTTATCTATACTCAATCTGCGAAGTAAGATCGTCATTTTTAAAAATTTTTAAAATCATTTTTGTAAAATTTGGGCCAACGATTGCACTAAGTTCATATCTTGTATCTGAATTTGGCTCTTCAAATATAAATACGCCAAGCTCCTCAACGTATTCTTTTTTGACAAATTTATCAAATATAAATGAAAGAATATAATCGCTCTTTGGAAGCCTAATATAGCTTATATCAGCCCCATCCAAGATAGCATGAAGCAGTAACTTTTTTTTAAGTAATATATCAGCAAAATATGCTGCATTCTCTCTTGAGCTTTGTGTTTTTGATAGTTTGCTTGCTGGAAGAGCGAGCCTATCTATATCATTTGTTTTTAAACAAGATATGCCAAAGATATTAAGAAATTCTTCATTTTGTGAATCTTTTAAAAGATCTTGTATTTTTTGATTACAAATTTTAGGATATTCAGCTTTTTCAAAATAACTTTTAATGTCAGCCGTCCCAAACGCAAAGGCATTTAATGATAAAAATATAACAAGCAGAAATTTCACAACGTATCACTTTTTATCTTATTTATTAGCTCATTTATCTCGGGCTTATTTTTATTTTTATTATATTCTTCTAATGCACGCAATGCGTCATCTTTTTGTTTTAGCATATATTTTGCCTTAGCAAACATGACCCAAGACTCTTCAATGCTACTATCTAAATTATTTGCCGATAGTGCCCATTTTATAGTATCGCTATATCTTTTATCTTGATAGCATTTTCTTGCTATTTTAAGGGCGATTTCTGGATTTTTATTTTTATTAAAATTTTCTTTTAGTATAGAAATTTCATTGTTTTCGCTTGAAATTTGAATATCAATTTTTGGCTTTGCCTTTGGTTCTAGTTCTATTACCTCTTCATTTGGTAGAGGCTGTCCATTTTGTATATTTTCATTTTCAGTTGGTAAATTTAGCTTTAGCCAACCGCCACCACTTCTTTGTTTTTTATCTGGTGCCTGCTCTTTATTATCTTCATTTAGTTTTATGGATTGTTCTAGCTTTTTGGCTATTTTCTCAGCGAGCTCATCTTGTTTCTTATCTGATTCAAATCTCTCTTTTGCCTGCTCGCTTTTTTGTTTACCATCTTCTAAAATATTTTTGCTGACATTAGTTTCAGCAAAGGTTATGTTCTTTTCTTTTATATCTGTTTGTATTGTCAAATTTTTCTCAACCAAAGTTGGAATATTGGTTGTTTCTTTTTTGTTTTTAGCATTTGAGAAAAATAAAAAAGTACCAAAGATAAAAGCAATTAGCAAGATCGTAATTATCAAAAGACCTAGCTTTTTATGTGATAACAATTTTAAAAAGCTATTTTTATTCTTTTTTTCGTACTCTTCATAGAGCTTTTCTAGCCTTTGAATTTCTTGTAATTCAAGCATGAATTATTCCTGTATCAAGTGCAGACATTGTCAAAATTTTAATATTTGCATCCTCGCTACTTAATTTTGATGGCTGGTTTTGTTCGTAATATTCACAAATTTCATAAAATTTATACATAATTTTATTTAGTGTGCGTAGATTTCCACAACAAAGCTCATAGGCTTTGTCATAGTCTTTTTTCTGAAAATTTAGGTATTTATCGTAGCCCTTTTGTCCTATTTTTCTTTGCAAATAAACTATAATTTCATTCGTATTTGCACTTCCAAGCTCTATACTCTCCCAAATTCTAGTTTGAAAATAGTCCTTTGCTAACACATCTTCATTTTCAGTTTTATGAATAGTAAATAGAAATTTAAATAATCTTGTATCGGCCATTAGCCTTATTTTTTCGATCAATTCAGTAGGATAAAGTTGTGCTTCATCCAAGATGACGACTATTTGGTTTTGTAAAATTTCATCTTTATTTTTAAATTCTTTTGAGTAGTGTGCAACAAAACTTTCAAAATTATTTATATTATCAATTTTATTTCCGTATATATCTTCACAAAGAGCTTCTATAAATGTAGCCTCGCTAAAAAAAGGATGCGGGAAAAAAATTAATTTTTTATCCTTTTGAAGATCAGAGGCTATCTTGTTTAACAAAAAGGTCTTTCCACTACCAGGCTTACCATAAAAAAGTATAAGTTTTAATGGCTTTTTTAGAGCCGAGACGATCTTATTGTAACAAGTGATTGAGTTATCTAGATTAACAAAATCAGCTACTTCATCTTCGTTGATAAAGATATCTTTTATATCCGTATAAATATTCTTGTTATTCATAGATCGTTTTAGAAAAACCTAAGTCTTTTAATGATTGATTAAGTGACTTTTTTTTGTCAAAATCAACCACATGAGGAGTGATGACAAAGATAAGCTCTGTTGTTTTTATATTGTCTCTTGTGCTTTTAAAGACACCGCCTATAAGTGGAATGTCGGAAAGAAGAGGTACAGAAGTATTATTTTTACCCTTTGTCTGACCTATTAATCCACCAAGAATAATAGTATCACCGCTATCAACTTGAACAACAGTTGATAGCTTCTTTTGCACCGTATCTGGAGCAATCTCTCTTAACGCATTTTGTCTTGTGTCGTCTTCTGCGTATTTAAAGTTACTAAGTGATGGATTGATTCGAAGCATGATTTTATTATTATCAGAGACTTCTGGTAGTAAATTTAATAATATGCCTATAAAAACAGAGTATTGTTTGTAAGTGGTTGTCAACCTATCGCTATTGCTGTTTCCATTGTCAGTCTTTTGTTGAACGCGGTAGTTTATGTTATCACCAACTGAGATTAGTGCTTGCTGATTATTAAGTGTTGTTACTTTTGGGCTTGATATAACCTTTGTCTTTCCATTTGTTTCAAGAAAATTTATCATTCCATCAAGGCTGAAATTTAAATTAGCTGCAATATTTAATGTACGTCCAAATCCATCACTTAGGCTATTTCCTTTATTTGTCCAAGTAGCACTTGAGCTCGGATTGTTTCTTGAATTACCAATGTATGTATTAAATCCAAGTTCAAATTTACTCCAATCAACGCCTTGTTTGTATTCATTATTTAATTCAACTGAAATAATAGAAACATCAATAATTACTTGTTTTTTTAGTCTTTTTTGCATTTCATCTATATATTTTTCGACTCGCTTAAGTTGAGAAGGAGTGGCCGTAACAGTGATAAGGCCCGCATTTTGATTTATGATAGGATCAGGTGCTGTGATATGCTCGCTACTATTATTTAAAATAGCTTTAAGCTCAGCATCTAGTTTTTCCCAAAAGTCAAACCTTTCAGTAGTTTTTATAAGGTTGCTTGAGCCTTGAGAACTATCATCTTGGGAATTATCGCCACTACTTGAACCACTAGAAATTTCAGATGGAGTAGCATCCACTGAAGCTTGGGTGACAGCAGTTCCTTCTCTAATAGAAGTTATATAATCTAGTTTAAAAATTTGAGTTTTTAAAGATGAAATTTTTAATACATTGTTTGAAAACTCGTAGCTTAAATTTTTCTCACTTAAAAGCAGGTCAAAAACTTCGCTAAGACTCATATTTCTGATATTAACGCCAAAAACTTTATCTTTTAGTTCTGTCTTGCTATAAGTATCCTTTGCAACAATGCTAAAGTTACACATCTCTGAAAGCTGATTTAACACATCTACTAGCGCAACATCATCTGAAATTTTCATATTAAAATTCTTGCTTAAACAACTACTCTCATTAGCACTAGCATAATTCATATTTAAGCAAAATAGTGCACCTATTATTAATATTTTATTTAATTTTAATCTCAACATTTTTACTTCCATTTTTTAAAATTAGCTCTTGTTTCTCATCGCCTTTTACTAAAAAAACGCTATTTTTAGTAATGTTAGCTATTTTGTAACCATCAACAATATCACCGACAGCATACCACTTGGAATCAATATTTGCTTTGTTTAATAAAATTGCTTTTAAACTAAGCCCTTTTGAAGCCTGAGTGATAATTGATAAATTTTGATCTGTTACCGTCTTGATAGGTTCTTGCTTAAAAGGATTTTTTATGCTCGAAAGCTCAATATCGCTAAGACCGCTTCTTTTTTCCTTTATTTTTTCAAAAATTTTATCATAGGAGTCCATTTCCTCTTGAAGCTGATTAGCAAAAGCAATATTTAAAAATAAAAAAGCCAATAAAATTTTTATTTTCATTAGTATTTCATCCCCCAAACAGATATTGAGATCTTAGCGCCAAGCTCTTTTTGGGTAGAATTTACATCCATTTTATGAAGATCAACTACTAGCTTTGATTCTTCAAGGCCATTTATATATGAAAGCATATCTTTAAAACCTCCCAAAAATGTCAAGTCAATATTTAAAATTTGCTCAATTTTTTGGAAATCTGGCTCTTTTATATCACTTTTTAACTCTAAAATTTTTATATTATTTTGCTTTGCTAAAGATACGATGTTGTCTAAAAAATTTGCCCAATTTTGATCATTAAATAATAAAAACGATAGTTCTTTTAGTTTTGAATCAAAATGAGCATTAAATTTTAAAACACTAGAATATTTGCCTTTAAGCGTTTCAAGTATTTTGGTCTCTTCATTTATTTTAAAATTTTTATCCCCGCTAGGTGAGCTGGTCGATCTTAAATAATCTCTTGTTCTTGAAAGATCATTGCTAATTTTAGTATGCGAATTAAATCTTTCATCATAAAAATCTTGCGACGGATCAAAGCAAAGCATATAAACAATATAAATAATAATTAAAGCTGAACCCAAAAAAATTATATTTGTTTCGCTTTGTTTTTTTGCGTCAAAATACTTATCTATTTTACTTAAAACGTCTTGTCTCATTGTCTAATCTCTATACTTATATTGCTTTCATACTCGTTGTTTTGCTTATCTTCTTTAATTTTTTTTGTATTTACTGAATATTTAGGCATCTTGCTAATATCTTTTATTAGCTGCGTAATCCTTTTTTCATTATCGCTAACAACAGTTACCGTTAAATTTTTATCGTTGTTTTTAATATTTGTTATAAAAACGCTATTGTTGTTTATCATATCTGTAATTTCAAAAAGATTTAAACCTTTCATTACGTAGTGATCTTTTTTGTTTTCAATTTCTTGAAGCAACCCTTTTCTAAAATTTAACTTCTCTTCCTCTTTATCAGTTAATCCTTTTATATCATTTTGCTCTTTTTTGAGTCTTTCAAGAGTATTTCTTATTTGTGCTGCTTGTGCATTAAGAACATCAAGCTCATCGCTTAGTCTTTGCGAATCTGCCTCTAAAATACTGCCAGCTATATAATTATAAAGTGGATAGAACATGCTTAGGCAAAAAGCAGCAGCACATGTCAGTATAAATTTACCACTTTTTCTTTTTGTGAATGGATCAGGTCTAAGCAAATTTGAGAAGTTAAAATCGGCATTAAAGGCCTCTTTTTTATAAAAATTTGCATACAAAGCCATCATATTATGCCGTTCGCTGATAGCTAAATTTTTAGAATTTATTACAGTGCTTGTATTTAATTTCGTAGCATTTGTGCCGAGCTTTGTATTGATAAATTTTTCAAAACGCTCTATTTTATAGTCGCAGTCAATATAGATATTTTTTATATTTATGCTATAGATTCTATTGACAACATTTATCGTGTCATTTACGTAAAATATATAGTCCTCAAAAACAGTATTTAGATCGTAGCTAAAGCCTTCTTCATTGCTATCTAAAAGTCCTCTTGTCTTTAGGATATTCAAAAAGCTTTCTAGGCTTACTCTTTCGCCACTTTGCTCTATAAATTTATCTTTTAGATAATTTAGTGTGTATCTTAAACCTCTTGATGTAAGGTATTCTCCATTTACATAAATGCTTATAAATGCTTCATCGGCCCTAAATGTCAAAAAACAATCACTCTGAGTGCTAGGAAGTAAGCCCTTTTTATAGATAGCACTATATAAGAGTGGCTCTACAACGACATAATCTATAAAAGGTACTCTTTTAGAAATATTTTTAAAAATTTTATTTATCGTTTCATTTGTAGCAATAAAAACATTAAAAATTCTATCTTCTTTTTCAACATTGCTTTCAAAATAAACTATTTTATAGTCAATTGCAGGATCTAGAGAGAGCTCTTCGTAAATTTTTATTGAGATATTATTTTCAATATCCTCATCATCTATTGTTCTTGAGATGTTTATGGTAGCTGTTATTATATCTTTGTACTCGATATAAGATATAAAGAAGTCTCGCTTTAAAATATTCTTTGAGAGACTTAGCGAATCGACATTGCTATTAGAAAATCTAAAACCTTCATATTCATAAGGATCTAGTGTAACGATTGGATTATCGTTAATTTTTCTAAGCTTTAACATAAAAATTTACCTCATAATGCTCTAATTGGGCTGTATTTTAATATTTTTACAATAAAAAATCAATAACCAATTATTTTATTAAGGCTCTTTTCTTCTTTACTCCAGCCTTTTTTAACGACTACATCGAGCTTTAAAAAGACCTTTGATCCGGTTAAATTTTGTATTAACTTTCTTGCAAAAATTCCTATTCGTTTTATCGTTTCACCATTTTTACCGATGATCATACTTTTATGGATTTCACGCTCAGTGATGATGCTCGCATAAATTTCAGTTATGCCAGGTTTTTCTTTTACGCTTTTTATGATCGCATCGCTAAGATATGGGATCTCATCGCTTAAATTTTCATATATCGCTTCTAGTATAAATTCTCTAAAAATTTCCTTTTCATTTGTTGAAGTAAGAAATTCTGGATCGTAAAAATATTCATGCTCTGGCAAAAGCTTGCAAATTTCATCAAGAAGCGGCTTTTTATAGGTTGGCTGCTTGGTGCTAAAAGTAAGAAGTGCTTCAAATTTATCTTGAAATTTTTGATATTGGGTGATCTTTTCTAAGACTTTAGTGTTTGAGCTCTCATCGACTTTTGTTAGCACTAAGATATGTGGTTTTTCAGGATTTAGAGCTAGAAATTTTTCATAGTCACTTGTATCATCATGAATAGGCGCTAAAAATACGATTAGATCGCAGTCTCCCATCGATTTTATTGCTTGGCTAATTAGTAGTTGATTTATCGCCTTGTTGCTCTCGTGAAGTCCTGGCGTGTCGGTGAAGATGATCTGATCTTCACCGTTCATTACTATACCATTTATCTTTCTGCGGGTTGCATTTTGCTTGTGCGAAACAATGGCGATCTTTTCGTTTAACAAAGCATTTAAAAACGAGCTTTTGCCAGCATTTGTGCGTCCTATGATGCTAACAAAGCCTGATTTCAAAGTATATACCTCGCTAGGTCTTGATCTTCGACCACGTCTTTTAGGCGCTCTTTTACAAGCTCTTTTGTCACATTTATCTTCTCGCCGCTCTTTTCACTAGCCTCAAAGCTGATATCTTCTATCACACGCTCGATCACTGTATGAAGGCGTCTGGCACCGATATCTTCCATCTTTTCATTCGCTGCATGAGCGATCCTTGCTATCTCTTTTATCGCTTCATCGTCAAATTCTAGCTCGACATTTTCAGTTGAAAGAAGTGCGATATATTGTTTTAAAAGCGAATTTTTTGGCTGAGTTAAAATTTGATAAAGCGCATCCTCATCAAGACTATCAAGCTCAACTCTTAGTGGGAAACGGCCTTGAAGCTCTGGGATGAGATCGCTTGGCTTGCTTATGTGAAAGGCGCCAGCTGCGATAAACAAAATGTGATCTGTCTTTAAATTTCCAAATTTAGTATTTACATTTGAGCCCTCAACGATCGGTAGTAAATCTCTTTGTACGCCTTCTTTGCTAGGATCTTGCCTGTTTGAGCTACCTGAGCCAACGGCCACTTTATCGATCTCGTCTATAAAGATGATACCTTCGTTTTCAGCTCTTCTTAAAGCCTCAGTTTTTATGCTCTCAAGGTCTAAAATTTTATCATTTGCTTCGCTTTGAAGGGCTTTTTTGGCATCTTTTACCTTCATCTCTTTTTTGATATTTTTACCGCCGATGCCAATTATCTTTATAAAGCTCTCTTGCATCTGCGCCATATCAGGTGGTACGTTTGAGCCAGCTTCAAGCGGATTTTGCTGTACCTCGATCTCGATGCTTAGCTCGTCAAGCTCGCCATTTCTTAGCCTATTTAGCATCTTCTCATAGCTCTTAGCGTATTCTGCTTGCTTCTCCTCGCTTGCCCCTTTTGGAAGTGGCGGAAGTAGTTTTGAGACGATCTTTTCTTCGATGTAGGCGTTGATTTTGTCTTGATTTTTCTCGCTTTGCTCATTTTTTACGAGATTATATGAGGCCATAGCAAGGTCTCTTACCATGCTCTCAACATCGCGACCAACAAAGCCAACTTCAGTATATTTGCTAGCCTCGACCTTGATAAATGGTAGTCCCATCATCTTTGAAAGACGCCTTGCTATCTCAGTTTTACCAACGCCAGTTGAGCCGATCATTAAGATGTTTTTTGGCATGATGTCATCTTGCAAGCTCTTTTCAAGCTTCATACGGCGATATCTGTTACGAAGTGCGATCGCTATGATCTTTTTGGCGTCCTTTTGACCGATCACATAGTCATCTAAAAATTTAACAATTTCTCTTGGTGTTAAGTTCATTTTCTCTCTTATTCTAAAACATAAGTTTTGATGTTTGTATTTGTATAGATGCAAATTTCGCCGGCGATCTTAAGGCTCTCTTTGACTAGCTCCTCTTCGTCGATATCGGCAAATTTATCTAAGGCACGGGCCGCTGAAAGTGCGTAGTTGCCACCACTTCCAATAGCTGCTATCTTGCCATCTTCTGGCTCAACCACATCTCCAGTGCCACTAAGTAAGAAAATTTTATCCCTATCAAGCACAAGCATCATCGCTTCAAGTTTTCTTAGATACTTGTCCTTGCGCCACTCTTTGCTAAATTCTATAACTGCTTTTAGCAAATCGCCCTTTGTATGTTCTAAATTTTTTTCAAACATATCAAAAAGATTAAACGCATCAGCAGTGCTGCCAGCAAAGCCAGCTAGGACTTTGCCATTGTGAATTTTGCGAATTTTTACGGCATTGCCTTTTAAGACGGTGTTGCCAAAGCTCACCTGTCCGTCGCCGCCGATGACCGCTTTATTTTTGCCTTTATAGGCTAAGATGGTTGTCGCATGAAACATCTATTCTCCTTGCACATCAACCTTCAAGCTTGCATTTATCGAGTGTCCAAGCTTTACATGAACGTCATAAAGGCCGACTGCTTTTAGGTGAGTGTCCATGTCGATCGCTTTTTTCTCGACAACTAAATGATGCGTTTTTTCAAGCTCTGCTGCGATCTCTTCTTTTGAAACTGAGCCAAAAAGCGAGCCATTTGCGCCAAGAGTTTTTTTGATGACAACTGTAACTTTTTCAAGCTCTTCTTTTAGCTTTTCTAAATTTGCGATCTCATATTTTAGCTCTTCAGCCTTTCTCTTTTGAGCCGCTTCGTATTGACGAAGGACATCTGGAGTGGCTGCTTTTGCAAAGCCTTTGCCGATTAAGAAGTTATTGCCATAGCCGTCTTTTACCTCTTTTATCTCGCCAGCTTTACCAAGCGCCTTTACATCTTTTATTAATAATACTTTCATTTTTATCCTTTTAAATTTTATTTTTAGTCAAATTTTCGCCCATTTTTACGTGCGATGATGAAGCGAAGCGCATTTAGTTTGATAAATCCCTCTCCATCTTTTTGATCATAAACGCTATCTTCTTCAAATGTGCAGTATGCCTCGCTAAATAGATTGTCATCTTTGCTGTTTCTGCCAAGGATGATCACATTGCCTTTATAAAGCTCAACTTTTACAGAGCCATTTACATGCTCTTGACTCTTGTCGATGAGCGCTTGGAGCATATTTCGCTCAGGTGACCACCAGTAGCCGTTGTAAATTAGCTCGGCGTATTTTGGCATGATCTCATCTTTTAAGTGAGCTGCGCCGCGGTCAAGCGTGATGCTCTCGATCGCTCTATGAGCTTTTAGCATTATCGTGCCACCTGGAGTTTCGTAGCAGCCGCGGCTCTTCATACCAACTGAGCGGTTTTCTACGATGTCAAGTCTGCCGATGCCGTGTTTTGCGCCAAGGCGATTTAGCTCGGTTAAAATTTCAGCTGGGCTCATTTTTTTGCCGTTTATGCTCACTGGATCGCCTTTTTCATAGCCAATCTCGATGATCTCGCTCTTATCTGGAGCATCTTTTGGGCTTACTGTCCATCTCCACATATCATCTTCTGGTGCGTGGCTTGGGTCTTCAAGCACTAGACCTTCATAGCTTATGTGAAGTAAATTTGCGTCCATTGAGTATGGGCTCTTGCCTGGTTTTTTGGTGATATCTATGCCATTTTTTTCAGCATATGCCAAAAGTTTTTCACGGCTATTTAGATCCCACTCGCGCCATGGAGCTATAATAGTTAGGTTGTCGCCAAGTGCGTAGTATCCAAGCTCAAAGCGAACTTGGTCGTTACCTTTGCCTGTTGCTCCGTGGCTCACGCCATCAGCACCAACAAGTCTTGCGATCTCGCTTTGGCGTTTTGCTATTAGTGGGCGAGCGATTGATGTGCCAAGTAGATACTCGCCCTCGTAGACTGCATTTGCTCTAAACATTGGAAATACATAATCACGTACAAATTCTTCTCTTAAATCTTCAATAAAAATATTTTCAGGCTTTACGCCAAGTGCTAAGGCTTTTTTGCGTGCAGGCTCTAGCTCCTCGCCTTGGCCAATGTCAGCTGTAAATGTGACTACTTCGCAGTTATATTCATCTTGAAGCCATTTTAAAATGATACTTGTGTCAAGTCCGCCAGAGTATGCTAAAACCACTTTTTTTACGTCTTTTTTCATAGCTCTTCCTTTTGTTAAAATGGTCGTATTTTAGCCTAAATTGATTAATTTTTAATAAACTAATTTAATAAATAATGTAAGTTTTTTCTTAGAAAATTTTATAAAAAAGATTACTATTTAAAATTATGATAATTAATATTGTTTTAAAAGATACTTTGTTAAATTTCAAACTTTTTCAAATTAAATTTTAAAAGGATAGTCGTGAGAAAAACAAAATTTATTGCCATTTGCCTTAGTGTTTGTGTAGCAAATTCTCTCTATGCAGTAGAGAAAGAGAACAACGAAACTAAGCTAGATGGCGTCGTAGTAAGTGCCAGCGGCTTTTCGCAGCAGATCAAAGAAGCCCCTGCAAGCATCAGCGTGATAAGTGGCGATGAGCTTACAAAAGATAGCTTTACCTCACTTCACTCAATCGCCCAAAAAGTGCCAGGCGTAAATGTCGTTGGTGGCGAGGACGGGGCAGCTAGTGGCATCTCGATACGCGGCATGGAGAAGTCTCAAACGCTAGTTTTGATTGATGGCAAAAGAGTAAATTCAAGCAGTGCAAATCCAAAGGGCGGAGCAGGGGATATGAACTCAAATTTCATCCCGCCAGCTGAAGCGATCGAGCGTATAGAGGTCATCCGTGGGCCTATGAGCTCGCTTTATGGTAGCGATGCGGTTGGAGGCGTTATAAATATCATTACCAAAAAGGACTTTTCAAAATTTAGCGGCAATGTCGGCATCTCAACCACGATAAACACTCATAAAGGTATAGGCGATGGCAGGCAAGGCGACTTTTATCTAAATTTACCTCTCTATAAAGACCTTTTTGCACTCCAGCTTTGGGGCTATAAAAAACTAAGAGATGAAGATGGTTACATCGGTGGTTATCAAAAAAGTGATAAGAGAAATTTAAGTGCAAAACTTTGGATCACGCCAGATGAACATAATAAATTTTACATCCTTGGCTCAAACGAAAGGCATGATTATTCAAAAACGGTTGGCAAATCAGCCGATCCAAACCCAAGAAGAAGAGCATTGGATAATTATGACTATGAGAAAAAGAGCTACGGAGTAGGCTACCTTGGTGAATTTGATAATCTAAATGCCGATATCAGCTACATTTATGATGAGACACAAAGAACGAGCCTTTTTGACAGCCTCATACCTGCAAAAGCTAAAAATCACAACTTTAATTCAAAATTTACAACCTTTCTTGGTGCTCACGCACTAACTTTTGGCTATGACTTTAGCAAGCAAAATGTCGGCACGACCTTCATCGTCTCAAACGCCTCAAGGAATGGTCTTAAAAATCCAAAAAGCTACTCGATGAGTGAGCATGCGGGATTTATCGAGGATGAGTGGCAAATTTTAGATGAGAAGCTATTTTTAACGCTTGGCTCAAGACTCACGCACAACGAATTCTTTGGCAATCACCTCTCGCCAAGAGCCTACCTAGTCTATAATGCCACAGATACGCTAAGCTTAAAAGGCGGCGTAGCAACTGGCTATAAAACGCCAAATGTCAATCAAATCTCCCCAGAAGTAGGCACTATCCAAAATGCTTGGAAAATAGTTGATTTTGGTAACAAAGATCTAAAACCAGAAAAGAGCATGACTTATGAAGTTGGGGCATATTATGACAATCAGGCTGATTTTAGAGGCTCGGTAACGCTTTTTAGAAATGAGTTTAAAGACAAGATCCTAGACACCGACAACAGTAATGTAAATAAAATTCCAGCCTTTGGCACTTGCTCAGGTGCGCCAAGTGTTAATTGTCCTGGCTGGGGAACTTACTTTAATATTGAAGGTGCGACCGTTTGGGGCGTGGAGCTAAGTGGCGACTACGACATCCTTTCAAATCTAAATCTAAGCTCAAACTATACCTATAATAAGTCAAAGATAAAAACTGGCAACCCAACTATAAATACGCCAAGAGGCCCTATGAAATTTAGTGAGACAAATCTAGCCAGACTTGATGGTAAAAGCCTAACAGCAACGCCAGAGCACGCGCTTCACGTCATGCTTACATATAAGCCTGTAAAAAGCGTTAAGACATTTTTTGGCGCAAACTATGAGAGCAAGCTTACTAGCGTGAAATTTGGCCCTGGTAACAAAGTTAGTGAAAATGACAAAAATTTACTTACCTTTGATATAGGTGTCAGCTGGGATGCGAACAAGCACCTAACACTTAGCCTAAATGCCTACAATATCTTTGATAAAGTAAGATACGATGAGGCGCTAGCAGACGACGGCAACTACTACTGGTATCCGCAGGAGGGCAGGAGATTTTGGTTTAAGGTCGCTGCAAAATGGTAAGAGCCTTTAAGTTTTTGCTTTTTACGCTTGGTATAACGCAGACTTTACATGCAGGACCTAGCCAAACACCTGAGCCACTTAGCCAAAAAGCTGCTAGCAAATTTGAAATTTCAACCTTTAAAATGAGTGCAAATGATAAAATTTATAAAATTTTTACAGCCAAGCTGAAAGGGCAAAATGAGTTTAAAAATGTGCTTTTCTTGCTTGATGCAAATGCCCAGTTTAACATACTTTTGAATGAATTTGATGGCAAGGCTGCCCCGCTAATAATAGGCATAGGATATGATAGTGACAAAAGCTATGAGGTGGAAAAACGCACAAGAGATCTCACGCCAAAAGCAAAGGGCGAGGAATTTGACAAAGGTGGCGGCGCAGATGCGTTTTACCACTTTTTAACTAAAAATTTAGTGCCGC
Source organism: Campylobacter concisus (assembly GCF_002913715.1). Classification (NCBI taxonomy): domain Bacteria; kingdom Pseudomonadati; phylum Campylobacterota; class Epsilonproteobacteria; order Campylobacterales; family Campylobacteraceae; genus Campylobacter; species Campylobacter concisus. The sequence goes on from NZ_PPCE01000009.1 coordinate 723,743, forward strand.
TAATTGATGAGAAATTTAATGTGCAAGATCTCCCAAAAAGCCTTTATGGACACTCTTTTGGTGGTCTTTTTACGCTTTATGCCATGCTTAAAAATGAGGGCATCTTTTCAAATTTCTTTATCGCTTCGCCGTCTCTTTGGTGGGGTGAATCTGAAATTTTAAAGCAAAATGTGAGTGAGGATAAATTTAAAGAAAAATTAAAAGCTAAATTTGTCTTTCTTAGCGTTGGCGAGCTTGAAAAGAGAAAGGGCAAAACAGACAAAGCTGGCACTTTAAAGGCGAGCGATCTAGCCCAAATTTTAAAGCAAAGTGGTGTAAATTCTCACTTTGAACTTTTTAAAAACGAAACGCATGGCAGCGTCATACCTCTAAATTTAAAAGAGCTTTTAAAATATCTAAAGGATTAAAAATTTAAGGCTATTTTTGTTAAAATCCGCCGCATGAGAGTAGATAAATTTTTAAACGTAGTAAATATCACCAAAAGGCGTGCCGTTAGCGAAGATATGTGCAAAAGCGGCGTTGTGAGCATCAACGGCGTGCAGGCAAAAGCGGCAAAAGATGTTAAGGTTGGCGATGTGGTTAGCATCAAATTTCTAACGCGCGAGGTGAGATACGAGGTGCTAGCGATCCCAACTACAAAAAGCATACCAAAAAGCGCTCAAAGCAAATATGTAAAAGAGCTTTGATGGTTTTTGAGCTTTTAGAAAATGAGCTTGATGAGCTTGTGCGGGTGCTGCCAAAAAGTGGCGTGGTGCTGCTAAGCGGCGATCTGGCAAGTGGCAAAACTACGCTTGTAAAGGCGATCATCAAGGCTCATGGTATAGATGAGAGCGTGACGTCGCCTACGTTTTCTTTGATGCAAATTTATGGTAAAGATATCTACCACTACGACATCTATCAGATCGGATTTGACGGGATGGTAAAAAACGGCCTTTTTGAAAATTTATTTGAAGAGGGGCTTCATCTAGTAGAGTGGGGCGATGAAAATTTAGAAAAAGCTCTAAAGAAAAATGGTGAGAGCTATACGTTAGTGAAAATTTCTCCTAGCAAAAATGGCAGAAAATACGAGGTTATAAGTGCATAAACTAGAAGTAAAAGATCTAAAAAAGACGATTAAGAAAACTGAGATCATAAAAGGCATATCTTTAGAGGTAAATAGCGGCGAAGTCGTAGGGCTTCTTGGGCCAAATGGTGCTGGAAAGACGACTACTTTTTATATGATCTGTGGGCTCATCTCACCAACTAGCGGAGATGTCTTTTTAAATGATGAAAAGATCACAAACGTCCCACTTCACAAAAGAGCACACCTTGGTATTGGCTATTTGCCGCAAGAATCAAGCATATTTAAAGAGCTAAGTGTTGAAGAAAATTTACTTCTTGGGGCTGAAATTTTAAATCAAAGTGAGGAAGAGATAGCAAAAAGAGTAAATGAGATGCTAAATATGCTAAATATCGAGCCTATCCGCCTAAGAAAGGGCGTTAGCCTAAGTGGCGGCGAGCGCAGACGCTGTGAGATCGCAAGAAGCCTCATCATAAAGCCAAAATTTTTGCTGCTTGATGAGCCATTTGCAGGCGTCGATCCTATCGCAGTTAGCGATATCCAAAGCATCGTTAGAGACCTTAAAAAGCTAGGCATCGGCGTTTTGATAACTGACCACAACGTCCGTGAGACGCTAGCCATTTGTGACAGAGCTTACGTCATCAAAGATGGCTCGCTGCTAGCAAGCGGCAGTGCGAGCGAAGTGGCAAACAATAAGCTCGTTAGAACGCACTATCTTGGCGAAGAATTTAAGCTACTTGAGTAGATGATGCTAAGGCAAAAGCAAACTTTAGCGCCAAAGATCAAACTAAACCAAACGCTAAGAAGCTGGCTTCCTATCCTTCAAAGCGGACTTGATGAGCTAAAAGAGACGCTTGAGCCTTTTATAAAAGACAATCCATTTGCCACGATCGAACATAAAAATTTAGAAAAAAGCGAAAAAAAACGAAATTTTTTTGAGCAGGTTAGTAGAAATTCTGTTAGTGAGAGCATTGAGGCTTTAAGCATCTACAAAGAAAGCCTCTATGAAAAGCTCGTTAGCCAGATAAATCCACCACTTTTCCCCACGCAAAAGTCACAAGATATCGCATATAAGATTATCGAGTGCTTAGATGATGAGGGATATTTTTCCTATGATGATGAAATTTTTGCTGGTTTTAATGAGGACGAAGTGGAGCGGGTTAGGGCAAGATTTGCCTACCTTGAGCCCTGTGGCGTTGGCGCAAAGGATGTGAAAGAGAGCTTTTTGTTTCAGCTAAGTGAGGCAGAGGCAAGCGATGAGATCATAGAGTGCACAAGAAAGATCATCTTAAATTTTGAAAATATAGAAAAGCTTAGAAAGCTAAAATTTTACGACGACGCGCTAAAGATCATAAAAAAATTTAAAAATCCTCCGGCCATTGAATATCTTGAGGACGAAAAAGAGGCAGTGCCTGATATCTTCGTACTAAGCACAAGTAGTGGCATTAGCGTGCAGATAAATGATGATTATTATCCTGAAATTTTGGTTGATACCGAGGGATTAGACGAGAAAGAGGCCTTTGTAAGCTCACGCATAAAAGAGGCGAGCGAGCTCATAGACGCCCTTGAGATGAGAAAGGCAACGCTTTATAAGATAGGGCTCATGATAGTTGAGTATCAGTATGACTACTTCTTGGGTGGCGACATAAAGCCTATGAAGCTAAAAGACCTAGCAGATGAGCTTGGACGCAACCCTTCAACCATCTCAAGAGCGATCGCAAACAAATATCTAAGCTGCTCAAGAGGCACGGTCGCACTTAAAAATTTCTTTTCAACTGGCTTTGACGAGGAGATCTCAAACGCTGCAATAAAGGAATTTTTGCTAGAACTCATTAAAGGCGAAGATCACAAAAAGCCACTTTCTGATCTAAAAATCCAAGAGCTAATCCAAGCTAAATTTAATATCCAAATCGTTCGCCGAACCATCACAAAATACCGCAAAATCCTAAATATCGGCAGCTCAAGCCAGCGAAAAAGAGTCTATCAGATAAACGGCTAGCTACCACTCATTTACAGCAAAAAGTATGGCCTTGCGCATCTGCGCAAAAAGCTCGCTACTAAGCTCTTCGTACTCTTTACCATGTTTTTTATATTGTGCCATGCCTGCTGCATCGTCGTTCCAAGAGCCCATACCACCAAAGACATCAGCCAAGCTTGCCGCAGCAAAAAGAGCTAAATTTTTCTTTGGCATAAGCGGTGCATTAAATATCTTTTGGTCATCATTGCTTGAAGATCTAAGTGATTTTAATGCCCTGCGAAAACACTCACCAAAATTCTCACACCCTATCTCATCTGCAAAGGCCGCTATCTTGGTAAGTATGGCCATAAAAGCCTCTGTGTTGTCGCTAAAATTTTCTAAATTTACATCTTTTTCAAAACCAAATTCTTTATATATTATGTCCCAGCCTCTTTGATCTTTGTTGTATTTCCAGTAGGGCACGAAGCAGCTCATGTGCTCTTTAAAAATGCAGATGATCGATTTTGCGGTAGAGTTTGAAAAGCTAAGCAATAAACGTTCATCTGATGAGCCAGTTAAATTTGTAGCAAGTCTTACATCACTTAATCCAAGCTTTAATGCATGCTCAAACCACTCATTTACGCCATTTGCCCTATGATCTGAGAGAAAGTGAAAATTTATACTATTTTCGTAGTTAGTGCCATTATACAGGATAGGAGAATTTGACTTTATGGCCTGCTTTGCGGCAACAATAATGGCGCATATATTAAACATTTCACCATTCATTTTCGCTCTCTTTAATAGCCATTGTGGTAAGCCGTACTCTAGCCAACCATCACAAAATTTTCTTGATTTTTAAAGTATGGTTTTAGGCTCTCATAAGCAGATTGAATATTTTTAAATTTTTTTGCGTATTCTTCTTGTATGAGAGGATTTTTGTTGGCGTGCCTATCTGGGTGATAGATATTTACGAGTGAAAGATAGCTTTGTCTGATAGTTTCAAAGTCATCATCTTTTTTACAACCCAAAATCCCAAAATTTTCCTCAAGCAAATTTGCAAGCACAGAAAATCTGCTTACAAATTTAGATGAGCTTTTTATTTTTATACCTTGTTTAAAGGCTTTGTAGTCTTTTTCATCATAGATAAAATTTACGCTAAATTTTGGATAGCTTCTTTTGTAGAGCAGTTTGTTTAATGTGTTTATGTCGTTGTCGTTTGAGATGGTGATGTTTAAAAAATCATCATTTTTGCTAAAAGTAACATTACTTTTTACTAGACTCTCGCTGATGTAGCTAGCAAAGTCTCTGCAAAGTGCATCTTTTAGTTCAAATTTGACTTCATTTTTTACAAAATTTACGTTTAGGCTAATGACTGGAGTTAGGGTATTTTTTTGAACAAAGCCAAGCTTTATGGTTTTATAGTTTGCAAAACGAATATCGAGCTTATCATCACTTTGCTTTTCATAAAGTTTTTTTATAAATTTTAAAAAGCACTTGCGTTGCGGGATTTCGCTCTCTTCATAAAACGAAATAACCTTATTTTTATTAGATAAAATTTTTGTAAAATTTCTGCTTATCATATCTCTAAGCTCACGAAACAAAGTGTCATTATCAGTTAAAATGCTTAGAGATTCTAATGTTTGCGTAACTTTCATTGCCTACTCCACATAAAATATTACATGTTTTAGCAATAAGCATTCCAAATTTATATTTTTCTTATATCTTGGCCTTTAATGTACTCTGCAAATTCGTTTTTTAGTTTATTCTCTTTATACGAGATCGCCTCTTCTTTTGTATGAGAAACGGCTTCTTTTTGAGTTTTTTTGACCTCACCTTGTTCTTTAGTAAGTTCTTTTTTTATCTCTTTTAAACTATCGAAAAAATCATTCATTTTTACTCCTTTTATTTTTATCGGATTTTACTAAAACAGTTATAAAATTAAAATGAATACAATTTTTCTTTAAGGAAAGTTTGGCTAATATCTCGACTTAACTTTCTTGTGCGCTCGTAGCTCAGCTGGATAGAGCATTTGATTGCGGTTCAAAAGGTCAGAGATTCGAATTCTCTCGGGCGCACCATCTTTTTAATTCTTAATGACAAAACTTCATAATTTTTATAGTAAAATAAGCAAAAAAATTAAAAGAGAAAAAAATGGATTTTCAAAATATTCAAAAACAAATTTCGGTACTAAAAGAAAGTTTGACAGCACTAGAACAAAATAGTGAACACGAGATCGGCTTGGCAGTTGGAGTTGTTGAGTTTAATAAAAATGCTGATGAACTTAAAAAAAAACTTACAAATTTAAAAGGTGAAAGCGATTTTTTTAAAAGTGTCTTTAATACAGAGGATTATTATGAAAACATTAGTACTTATTTGGAGCAGATAAAGAGAAGCTTAAACTATAAAATTGAGAAAAACGGTGTGAGCTTTAAGGCAAATGAAAATTTACAAGAGAGCTATGTCGCCATTTTAAATATAATAGAAATTTTAGTAGCAGAGTATCAAATACAAAATAAAAATAAAGCGAAAAATCTCTTTTCTAGGACAACAGATACTACTCAAATAAAATCACTACTTGAAGAGCTAAATACTCTACAAGAGCGCATACATAATGTTTTGCATATTCATTCTAGGATAGTTTCAAATGTTATTTTGCAAAATTTTAAGATAATTTATACGTTCTTTTATAATTGTATTAAGGCTGCAAAGCAACGCAAAGATGAGCTTTTGCTAGTGGAGATCGCGGGTATAACTGATAAGATAATAACTATGATAAAACCAGTCTTTAGTGCAAAAATTTTAAATACAAATGAGCTTATTTATCATTACTTAATCTTTGAGCTAAAAGAACTAAAAGCTTGTGCGATAGGTGAGGAGCTAGTTTAAAATTTTATCAATTATCTCTTTTGCTCCATTTGGCAAAAGGATCTCTTTTAGAGCTTTACTGCTTTTGTTTAGATCAAAATTTTCTATCATTCTTATAACTTCGTCTTTGTCTAAAATTTCTCCATTTTGCAAGCAAATTTCAGCAATGCCTTTATCTTTTAAAAAATTTGCATTGTAGTATTGATGATTACCAGCGGCATAAGGAAATGGCACAAAGATAGATGGCAAAGCATTTGCACAAAGCTCCCAAAGCGAGCTAGCTCCAGCCCTTGATATGGCAAGGTCAGCCTTGCTCATCTTATTTTCTATCTCTTTACTAAATTCAAAAATTTCTAAATTCGTTTCATTAAAGCCAAGTTCATCATATTTTTTTTTAAGTTCATCAAAGCCGTTTTTACCACATTGATGAATTATATTTATGCCTTTTTCTTTAAGATATGGAGCTAAATTTATAGCTAGCTCGTTTATCGCTTTTGCGCCTTGCGAGCCACCCAAAAACAAAATAGTCTTTAGCTCCTCTCTCACTCTTGCACTATCGAAAAATTTCTTTGCCACTGGGTAAGGGTAGGGCAAAGCTTCATCATAAGAGCTAAAAAAGTCTTTCGCATAAGGCTTTAAAATTTTATTTAGTTTGCCCATTACAGCATTTTGTTCGTGGATAAAAAGTGGTACTTTTGAGATAATGGCTGCAATAGCCGCTGGAGCTGCTGAATAGCCACCAACGCTAATGACTGCCTTAACGTCATTTTGCTTAAAAATTTTTCTACATTTTAAAGCAAGATTTACGATATTTGTTAGTGATTTTAGCTTAGCAAAGCCTCTTTTATTTACCACGCCACTACTTGGCAAGAAAAATTTTTGTAAAAAATTCTCGTCATTTTCAAACCAAAATTTATCTTGCCCACTAGTTGAACCAATAAAAATGGGCTTAATATCTCGTCTATTTAGCTCCTCGCAAAAGCTTCTTGCGATCGCTAAATGTCCACCAGTGCCTCCACCGCAAATAACAATCATAATTTTGCCCTTTTACTAACCATCAAAACCATGCCGATACCGATACAAATCGCAAGCACGGAGCTACCACCGTAACTAAGAAATGGCACAGCAATACCCTTAATAGGCGTGATCGATGTGATACCGTAGCTATTCATTAAAAATGAAAACGATAAGATAAGCCCGACACCAAGTGTAAATAGATGATAGACCTTATTTTCGCTTCTGGCTGAAATTCTAAAAATTCTATAAAGTAGCGTTATAAATATAGCTACGATACACAAAATACCAAATACACCGACCTCTTCAGCGATACCAGCTAATACAAAGTCAGTATGGACCTCACTTAAAAAGCCGAGCTTAAAGATACCAGCGCCAAGCCCTTCGCCGAAAAATTCGCCATGCTTTATAGCGTTTAACGAGTGAGAAATTTGATATGGCTCTGGTGCATCAGCCACTCTTAATACATCTGCAACGCTATCAGGCAAGAAAGAAAGCACCATATTTTGTATTGTGCCCCACCATGACTTTATACGTAAAATTCTATGCTCAGAGCTGACTATCGCTACTGTCATAACAAAAGCAGCCCCTAAGATACCGATACTAAAAAGTCTCGCACTTGCTCCTGCGAAAAGTGCCATCGTCACAAATGTAAGCGCCAGCACGACTACTTGACCAAGGTCATTTTGCATAACAGCGATAAGAAAGATGGCAACACCAAAAAGAATAATATAAGGCATGAGTATCTTAATCTCATCTAGCAAGGTCCTTTTGCCTTCACTAAATTTTCTAGTAAAACTCCAAGCTAAGAAGTAGACAAAACCGATTTTAAAAAACTCAACTGGAGCTAGCGAAAAGCCAGGTAGCCTAATCCAACGTCTAGCACCACCAGCATCAGTCACCATTGAAGCTGGCAATGCATGCATTAGCCCCATGGCGATGCCGCAAGATATAAGAAGCCCAAACCCTATCCAAACAAGCGTTTTTTCGGGATTGAGCCTAGAGAGCCACCACATAATGAAAATTCCGATACAACCAACAATAAACTGGCGGATGAAAAAGTGAAATTCGTCATAATTAAAAAATAAAACCGTAAAAACTGGCAAAGATAGTGAAAAAATAATGCTTATAGCGATCAAAGTCGAACAAAGATAGAAAATGATCTTATCAACTGCCAAAATTTAACTCCAAGTTTTAAAAGTGCCAAAGTATAATAAAAAACGGCTTACAAAGATATTATTTGCTATAATTGCAGGCTTTAAGGAAGGGCATGAAGATAGGTATATTTGACTCAGGACTTGGCGGACTGAGCGTCTTAAATGAAGCTTTAAGTAAGCTTAGCGAGCATGATTTTTTATATTACGCAGACGTTAAAAATGTCCCGTATGGACAAAAAAGCAGGGATGAGATCTTAAAATTTAGCTTTGATGCGGTGAAATTTCTCATAGAAAATGGCGCAAACGCCGTTGTAGTAGCTTGTAACACGGCAACAAGCGTGGCGATAAAAGAGCTTAGAGCAAATTTAAATGTACCCATAATCGGCATGGAGCCAGCTGTAAAAAAAGCTCATGACTTAAGCCATAATGATGCCTTAAAGACGCTTGTCATAGCCACTCCAGTCACTGTAAATGGCGCAAAACTAAAAGAGCTGATCGCAAATTTACACGCAAAAGATAAGACTGAGCTGCTCGCTCTACCACGCCTTGTAAATTTTGCTGAAAATGGGGAATTTGACACCGAGAATGTGAAATCATATCTAAAAGAAGAGTTAGCTAAATTTGATCTAAGCAAATTTGGTTTTTTAGTGCTTGGCTGCACACACTTTAACTATTTTAAAGATAGTCTAAGAGAAATTTTGCCATCAGCTATAAGTATAATTGATGGCAACGAAGGGACAATAAACCGCCTTATAAGCGAGCTTGGACTAAAAATTTCTACTTTAAATAAAGCCCCAAAAGTTAGATTTTTCTATTCTGGTGATGAAGTATTCAGTAAATTTGAGCTAGATAAAATTTCAAGAAATTTAACTCATCTAGAAAAGATGAGGGCGATTTGCTAGGTTAAATCTAACTAAATAGCACAAATAAAAATTTTATAAAATACACTAAATTTTACATATTTTTATATGTATTTAGCCTTTTCTTTGCCTTATTATATAAACCACACTTATTACAGTAACTACAGCCAAAAGAGTGATCGTGATTATTAAAAGTGTCTGTTTGCTAGGATTTGAACCTAGAAAATAGCCAACTCCAAGCAAAACAGCACACCAAATCCCAGCTCCAAGAGTGGTAAATAGGCAAAATCTAAAAATATTCATCTTAGCAAGTCCAGCTGGTAGGCTGATGTATTGACGAATGCCAGGAATCAGACGTGAGTTAAATGTAGAAATTTCGCCGTGTTTATTGAAAAATGCTTCAAATTTATCCATTTTTTCGTGAGTGATTCCCACAAATTTGCCGTATTTTAAAACGATCTCGCGACCAAAAAAGTAGCAAAGATAATAGTTAAAAATAGCGCCAAGCAGGCTTCCAAGCGTGCCTGCAAGAAAGGCCAAAATTAAACTCATTTCACCTTTATGCGCCAAATAGCCAGCCGGTATCATTGCGACCTCGCTTGGAAATGGAAAAAACGAGCTTTCTAAAAACATCATCACAAATATGCCAGCATAACCCCAGCTACTTACGCTCGCAACTATAAAATCAATAACATCATGCAGCATTTAAATTCCTGAAAAATTTTAAAGTGAGCCATTTTAGCAAAGCATAGCTTAAGCTTTTTGACAAAAATAAAGAGAGTTTATAGCTTATAAAACAAAATGAAATTAGAAACAAAATAGGGCGAAAGCTCGCCCCGTTTTTAAAATGCAGGTATAACTTCGCCTTTATAGCGAGTAATGATAAAATTTTTAGTATCAGGGCTAAGTACCGCATCAATCAAAGCTTTGATTTTAGGGTTATTTTCGTTGCCAGCCTTTGTGACGATGATGTTAGCATAAGGACTGTTGGCGTCTTCAAGCAAAAGTGCGTCTTTTGCCACGCTCATGCCAAGATCAAGGACGAAATTTGTACTAATGGCAGCGATATCGACATCATCAAGCGTTCTTGGTATCTGAGCACCCTCAAGCTCTACAAACTGTAAATTTTTAGAATTTTTAGTTATGTCATTTATAGTTGCAACTTTTGCGTTTTTATCGATCTCGATAAGACCAGCCTTTTCTAAAATTCTAAGCGCTCTATTGCCATTTGATGGATCATAAGCGATCGCAACTTTTGCACCATCTTTTAACTCTTTTATGTTTTTTATCTTTTTAGAATAAAAGCCAAGTGGCTCAACATGGACATTTGCAACACTTACAAGATGCAAGCCTCTAGCCTTGTTTTGCTCCTCAAGATATGGTAAATGCTGAAAGAAATTTGCGTCCAAACTGCCATCTTCTGTGGCGACATTTGGGATAGAGTAGTCTGAAATTTCAGAGATAACAAGGTCGTAGCCTTTCTCTTTTAGCTTTGGCTTTACAAATTCTAAAATTTCAGCGTGTGGTACTGGCGAGACGCCGACTACGATAGTGTGGTCCTTGTCGGCTGCGTGAAGGCTTAGAGCAACTAAAGATGCGGTTAAAAGTTTGATAAATTTCATTGTTTTTCCTTTTTTATTTGGTTTAAGCGACGCTAAAAAGGTAAAAGCTTTTACGTCGCTTATTTAAAATTTTAATTAAAATGCTGGAAGAATCGCGCCGTTGTATTTGATCTCGATAAATTTCTTAACTTCTGATGAGTTTATAGCTTTATCAAGAGCTTTTATTTTAGGGCTATTTTCGTTGCCAGACTTTACTACAACGTAGTTTACATATGGGCTATTTTTGCTTTCAAGCACAAGTGCGTCTTTTACCGGATTGAGATTTGCATTTAGCGCGTAGTTTGTGTTGATAACTGCGATAGTAACGTCATCAAGTGTTCTTGGCACTTGAGCAGTCTCGATCTCTTCAAATTTAAGCTTTTTAGGGTTATCAACTATATCAAGTGGGGTTTTTAGCGGGTTGTTGTTTAGCTTGATAAGTCCAGCGCTGGCTATGATGTCAAGTGCGCGGCTCTCGTTTGTTGGGTCATTTGGGATAGAAACAACCGCGCCATCTTTTAGCTCTTTTATGTCTTTAATCTTTTTAGAATAAACGCCCATTGGCTCAAGATGAACGCCAACTGTTTTTACAAGGTGAGTGCCTTTGTTTTTGTTAAATTCTTCAAGATATGGGATGTGCTGAAAGAAGTTTGCGTCAAGGTCGCCGTCCTCTGTCGCAAGGTTTGGCGTGGTGTAGTCGTTAAATTCTTTGATCTCAAGTGTGTAGCCATCTTTTGCCAAAATAGGCTTTACAACCTCTAAAATTTCAGCATGTGGGATAGGTGTAGCACCGACGATTATTGTTTTTGACTTGTCAGCAGCATTTGCGCTAACGCTAAGGCCTAGGGCAACTAAAGAGGTAAGAAGTAGTTTTTTCATTTATTATCCTTTTTTAAAATTTGCCAAGCACCAAAAAAGGATAAATTTAAGCTAGAGGGTTAAATTTCTTTTTAAGCGCTTAAGCTAGTTCTAAGCACTTAAAAAGAAATTTTGTGCTTAGAGATTAGTCTTTCGACAACGCGTTTTTTAATAGGCGGCACATGTGGCACATATCTGATTTCATCTTTTATCCTTTCAGCTAAAAATTAATTCGGGCAATTTTAAGGAAAAAAGCTTAAAATCAGATAAAAACAAAGGCCTATTTTTTAGAAATTTTATATAAGTAGTTACCTAGAACTTGAAAAATTTGAACCATAATGATAAGAATAACCACGGTGTAGAGCATGATATCTGGGCGAAATCTCTGATATCCGTAGTTTATAGCAACAGATCCTAGTCCGCCACCGCCAACTGCACCAGCCATCGCTGAAAAGCCGATATTTACGATAAGCGTTAGCGTAAATGCCGAGATGATGCCAGGAAGCGCCTCTACAAACATCACACGAAAGATGATCTGAAATTTTGAGCTACCAAAGCTTTGAGCAGCTTCGATGATGCCTTTATCAACCTCTTTTAGAGCATTTTCAATGAGCCTTGCCACAAAGGGAGCCGCTCCGATAGTTAGCGGAACGATCGCAGCCGTGGTGCCGATGCTTGTGCCTACTATCATTTTTGTGACCGGAAAGAGCACAATGATCAAAATGATAAACGGAAAGCTTCTAAGCACGTTTATAACGATATCGAGCACAAAATAAAGCTGCTTGTTTGGCTTTAGCCCGTCTTTGTCTGAAAGAATGAGCAAAACCGCAGGTATGAGGCCTATGGCAAAGGCGAGCAGGGTAGAGACTATGCTCATATATAGCGTCTCGCCGATAGCTGGCAAAAGTATCCTAGAGAAAACATCTGGAAATTTAGAAAAATCAATACCAAACATCAAGCGACCTCCCATAAAACGCCACTTTGCTTGATATAGTTAAGTACGTTTTCTTTATCTTTTTCATCTATGTTTATGACAAGTGAGCCAAGGACGTTGTCGTTTAGCTTTTCAAGCTTGCCCCAGACTATGTTAAAGTCGATATTTAGGCTTCTTGCCATGTGCGTGATCACGCTGTTTTGAGCCACTTCTTTTGGGAAAAATAGTCTGATATTTGTGCCAGTGCTTGGCAAAATTTCAACTTCACCCAAAAACTCTTTCATCTTCTCATCTGGCTTTAAAAATAGCTCTTCGATGCTTCCAGAGCCTATGATCTTGCCGCCTTCTAGCAAGATCGCTCGTTTTGCGATCGATTTTACGACCTCCATCTCGTGAGTGACGATGACAACGCTGATATCTAGCTCTTTGTTTATCTTTTCAAGCAGCTCTAAAATTTGATTTGTCGTGTTTGGATCAAGAGCCGAAGTCGCCTCGTCACTTAGTAAAATTTTAGGATTTAAAGCAAGCGCTCTAGCGATCGCCACACGCTGTTTCTGGCCGCCGCTTAGCTCGCTTGGATAGCTCTTTGCCTTGCTTTCAAGACCGACTAAATTTAAAAGCTCTCTCACTCTTTTTTCAGTTTCATCGCTTTTATAACCCCAAAATTTAAGCGGAGTAGCGACGTTTTCAAAGACGTTTTTTCTAGCCATCAAGGCAAAATGCTGAAATATCATCCCAACATCTCGCCTTAAATGTCTCTGCTGTGTCTCATCTAAATTTTTTATCTCTTGATCAAAGACTTTTAAGCTGCCACCTTGATAGCTCTCAAGTCCGTTTATGCACCTTAAAAGCGTTGATTTGCCAGCACCGCTGTGCCCCACGATAGCAAAAATTTCGCCCTTTGCAACCTCCAAATTTACATCATAAAGTATCTGCGTACTGCCATAAAATTTGGTTAAATTTTCTATTTTTATCACTATTTTTCTCCAAGAGCTTCTAACTCTTCGCATACTTTTTTAAATTTAGCCTCAGCGTTCTCTAGCGCCTCTTTGTTTGTCTCTATGACCTCTTTTGGTGCGTTTGCTACGAAATTTTGGTTATTTAGCATACCTGAGAGTTTGGCTATCTCTTTTTCAAGCTTTGTCTTTTGAGACCTTAGCCTTGTGATGATGCCGCTCATATCAAGCCCTTCAAGTGGGACAAATGCCTCTAAATTTTCGCTCACATCTCTTATTGAATTTTCGATCTTTTCATCTACAAAGCCGATCTCTTCGCATTTTGCAAGCAGCTTGATATACTCTTTAACCTCGTCAAGATCTATTTTTTCGTTAAATTTAACAAAGGCTTTTGCGATCTTTGAGTTGCCAAGATCTATGGTAGCTTTTGCACGGCGAATAGCCACGATCGCTTCGATAACTAGCTCAAATTTCTTCTCAACATCTAAATTTCGCTCTCTTGCCTCTGGATAACTCATCACCATTATTGATTTTGCATTTTCAAGCTGTGTGCCGCTAAGCTCTTGAAATAGATACTCTGAAAGAAACGGCATGAAAGGATTTAGCAGTTTCATCGCCTCTTTAAATATACTTCCAAGCTCTTTTACGCTCGCTTTGTCAGCCTTGCTAAGCTCGATGCCCCAGTCGCAAAACTCATCCCAAAGGAATTTATAAAGCGTATTTGCTGCGTCATTGAAGCGGTAGGTGTCGATGTTTTCGCGCACCTCTCTTACGCACTCGTTAAAGCGGCTATTCATATAAATTCCAAGCTTTGTTTGAAGCTTGATATCCTCTAAATTCTCAAATTTACTCTCATTTAGCATGAGGTATTTGCTCGCATTATAAAGCTTGTTGGTGAAATTTCTTACCTGCTTCATCTTAGCGTCGCTTAGCTTGATATCGCGTCCTTGAACGGCTAGAAGCGTTAGCGTAAAGCGCAAGATATCGGCGCTATACTCATTTATGCTATCAAGTGGGTCGATGACGTTGCCAAGGCTTTTGCTCATCTTTCTGCCAAACTCATCTTTTACAAGCGCGTGCAGGTAGATGTCGTCAAATGGCAGCTTTCCAAGGGCGTTTTCACCCTGAAACATCATCCTAGCAACCCAGAAAAATAAAATATCAAAGCCAGTTATGAGAAGGTTGTTTGGATAAAACTCAGCGAGGTCTCCCTCAAACCATTTTTCATTTTTTAGCTCACTTTCATTGCCCCAGCCAAGTGTACTAAATGGCCAAAGACCAGAGCTAAACCACGTATCTAGCACGTCTGGGTCTTGGTGGATGTTTTTACTTTTGCACTTTTTGCACTCGCACGGCTCTCCCTCGTCAGCCCACATGTGACCGCAATCATCGCAGTAAAATACTGGAATTTGGTGTCCCCACCAAAGCTGGCGTGAGATGCACCAGTCTCTTAGCTCTCTCATCCACGCGTTAAAGCTGTTTATCCAGTGCGGCGGGTAAAATTTAGCAAGGCCCTCTGAGACCTTTTGTATTGCTTCGTCTGCGATCTCTTTTTTGACAAACCACTGCTTTGAGATGTATGGCTCGACGACGTTTTTGCAGCGGTAGCAGTAACCTACTTGATTTTCGTAGTCTTCTATCTTTTCGACATTGCCAAGTTTTTCAAGCTCGGCCACGACGATATCTCTAGCCTCAAGCCTCTCAAGTCCTGCAAATTTATCGCACTTGTCGTTTAAAATGCCTTTTTCATCAAATACAGTGATAAACTCAAGGTTGTGCCTTTTGCCAACTTCGTAGTCGTTTTGATCGTGCGCAGGTGTTACCTTAACAAGACCTGTTCCAAACTCCATATCGACGTGCTCGTCTGCGATGATCTCGATCTCTCTATTTATGATAGGTAGCACCACCTTTTTGCCGATTAAATTTTTATAGCGCTCGTCGTTTGGATTTACCATTACGGCCGTATCACCAAAGTAAGTTTCAGGACGAGTAGTCGCAACTACTATATAAGCGCCTTGTCTCGCATGCGCCTTTGCTGGAGACTGCTGCTCGTTCTTCACTGCAACGCACGAAGAGTGCGCTTCATTCGAACTCGCATCGCAACCAGCAAATTCATCATGTGATACTTCTGCTTGATAGTTTTCTAAATTTTGTCCATCTGCAAAGTAGTATCTCAAATGATAAAGCTTACCCTTATTTTCTTTGTGCTCGACCTCGATGTCAGAGAGTGCGCCGTCATGTGTACACCAGTTTATCATGTAGTTTTTCTGGACTATTAGCCCTTTGTCGTATAAATTTACAAAGGCTTTTTTCACAGCTTTTCTTAAGCCCTCATCCATAGTAAATCTCTGGCGTGACCAAGCCGGAGTGATGCCAAGCTTTCGCATCTGATGGACTATCATGCCGCCACTTTTTTCTTTCCACTCCCACACTTTTTCTACAAATTTCTCACGTCCAAGCTCTTCTTTTTTGATCCCTTGAGCCAAAAGCTGCTTTTCAACGACGTTTTGAGTAGCGATACCAGCGTGATCAAGGCCTGGCTGCCAAAGTGTCTTGTAGCCGTCCATCCTCTTGTAACGAGTCATGATATCTTGAAGTGTGAAGGTTAGGGCGTGTCCGATGTGAAGCGAGCCAGTCACGTTTGGAGGTGGCATCATAATGCAAAATTTACGTCCATCTTTTTGGATATCTTTGTTTGCGTCTATCTCGAAATATCCGCGTTCTTCCCAAATTTTATAAAATTTGTCTTCTGTCTCTTTTGCATTGTAAAATTCTGCCACTTTTGTATCCTCTTTCGTTTAAAAAATGCTTAATGTTATCTAAAATTTGTTTAAAAAAATCTTTGCAAAAGTGGGGAAATATGGGCTTGGGGCGGTTAAACGCCCCGAAGTTTAAATAGCTATTTGACGTTAAAGCTTCGCTGGGCTAGGTCGTAGTCGTTTTGTCTTTCGTTATACATATTTTCAGTTGTGACTGCACCAAGCGAGCATTTGCCACCAAGTCTTACGCGATAAGGTGTGTAAAGTACGGCGTCTTTTTCGTCGCTATTTAGCGTGTAAAAGCTTAGCACGCGGTCATCTTTTATGCTTTTATACTCAACTTGCAAGCTGTTTTTTAAGCTCTTGCTAAAGTTGCTTAAATTTTCATTTATCGGCTCAAAGCAGCTACTTACGATCTCGTTTATAACGCCGTTTCTAACCATTGTTTTTGAGTTTATCACTACTTTTGAGTAGATGACGTCATTTACTTTTAGGCTGTCAAGACCCAGCTCTTTGCCTTTTTCATCGACAAAAACGCGGTAGATGTCAAGCTCTTTTGGCTCGATTTTATGTTTGATCTCAAGTGGCAAGTAAGCGTAGCTTAAGATAGTTGCATAAAGCTTATTTGAGCCTAGTGGAGTGATGCTAAATTCACCATTTTTTGTAGTAAAAGAGGTGCTTAAAAGGCCGTCAAATTCTTTGCTTTCTCCGTTGTAGCTAAGCTTAAATTTATTATTTTTCTCGCCGCTATCTTTGCCAAAGTAGGCATTTAGAGCTCTTAGCGTAAATGCACGCTCTTGCGTTGAGCTAAGCTCATTTAAATTTACTATCAAGAAATTTGCAAGGTCGTCTGAGTAGTCGTTTTTCTCAAAGTATTTTGCGTGCAGATATAAGATAAATGCGTTATCTCTTACTTTTGAGCTAAAATCAGATGGATTTTCTTCGCTTGTTTTAGCATTTTTGATATCTTTTAGTGCGACCTTTGCCTCGTCATTTAGGCCGTTTAGCTTTAGAGCTGCTGCCATTAGGTATTTACTTAGTGCTGTTTTATTGTAGGCTTTGTCGTCATAAATTTTATTTAAGATTGATCTATCGGCCATACTTGCACGTGAGCTTACATAAAGAGCGTAAAGTGCCTCAAGGTCGTTATTTGCGTATTTTAAGAGCGAATTTAGAGCATTTTGTTTGACACCTTTACTTACCTCATATCCAGCCTCTTCAAGGTCAAGAAGTACGTCTGTTGCAAAGATGCTTGCAAATGCATTTGTCTCGCCTAGATCGCTCCAGTAGCCAAAGCTGCCGTCTGGTTTTTGCATCTTGACTAGCTCATCTATGCCGCTAACGATAAATCTCTTTTGATCATCTTTTTCAAGCTCATCTTTTGGTTTTAAATTTAAAAGCGCAAGCAGTCTTGAGCTTCTTTGCTCTGCGCATCCGTAAGGATACTCTATTAAATTTTTAGAAGCTGCTAAAAGCACGCTTGAGACCGAGCTTGACGCATCAACGCTCACATCGTGATAGCCTTTTGGTAGTGAAATTTTACTCTCTTTATCAAAGACGCTGCTCTTTGCGTAGGTGCTGATCGTATAAGGGCTAACGACGTCAAGTAAATTTTGAAGCGTTTTTGAGCCATTTTTATCGCTTATTGTGACATTGTATTCGCCAGCACCTGTTTCAAGGGCTGAAATTTTAAGCACAAATGCCTTGTTTTCAAATGGCTTTAGGTTAGCATTTTCTTGCGTTTTGATGTTTAAATTTTTACTTGATGCTACATTTATAGTAAGGTTTTTGTCGGCATTTGTCGTATTTATAAGCCTTAAGTTTGCGCTTAATTCATCGCCTTTTAAAAGATAGATCAAAGCGCTTGGCTTAATGATCACATCATCTTTTACTTTTATCTCGCTACTTACGGCGTTCATTGCAGTTGCGTCATTTGCCACAGCATCTACTCTAATGGCGCCGTTAAAGCCATTTGGCGTTTTAAACTCGTATGAAATTTCGCCTTTGTCGTCTGCTTGAAGGCTTACTAAATTTGCATAAGTTTTTACATTTTTGCTATCAACTGGGCTTGCATGCTTTGCCATTTTTGCAGCCAACGCCATCGCCGCAGCATCACCACCAAAGCTTAGCGTTTTGCCCTCCACCTTGTAGTTTGTAAGCATATTATAGATGTCGTAGTCAAAGACGCCATCAGGTAAAATTTTGTCAAAAAACTTAAGCGGATCGGCTAGTTTTTGTGAAGTGATATCAAGCACGCCAACATCTGTGATAAACAAATCTACATAAGCTTTTGGCTTTGTTTTTAGTGAAATTTTTATATTTTCATCACTTTTTGCTTTATTTGGTGCATCAAGGCTTAGATCAAGTATCCTTGATGACTTATCAGCCTTAGCATAGACCTTGCCGTAAGTTCTAAACGGAGTTAATCCACCATCTGTCATGCGGTAGATATTTGCACTCACGTAAAGTCCGCTAAAATCAAAATCAAGTTTAAATTTCACATTTGCTGAGTTGTTTTTTATCTTAACGACCTTGTAAGCTTTCACGCCACCATCTTCAAGTGTAACAAGGGCGATACCTTCTTTTATAGCTGAGCTTATATCAGCACTTAGTTCATCGCCTTTTTTGTAGATATTTTTATTTAGTTTGATTTGAGATTTGCTAAGCTCTTTTGTAGGCGCTAGAGTCGAGTAATTGTAGCCACTTACGTCCATATCAAGGCTTGTGCTTGCTCCACTTACTAGATTTGTAGCGATGATCACATATGAGCCACTTTGTGTAAATTTATAGCTAAACTCGCCATTGTCTTTATAAAAATTATCCACATCTTCTAGCGTTTGAAACCACTTTATATAGCCGTTTGCATCTCTTTGGTATTGCCAAGTGACACGTTTTATATCAAATTTTAAATTTGATTTTACGGCCTTTTGACTTGACATATCTACTACAACCGTTCTTATTTTTACATCTTCGTTTGGCTCAGCAAATGTCGTGCTTGCTGCGATACCGACCATATCTTTGTAAGGATAGAGCGTAAAGCTTTTTGTGTCGCTTACATTTTTGCCATCATCATTTACATTGAAATTTATCACGCCTGTTATGATAGAAGAGGCATTTTTAGTGCTAAAGCTAAGATCTATCATTTGACTTGATTTACCATCTTTTGAAAGAGTGAGATCGTTTTCAAAAGATGGATAAGCGCTTGGTTTTAGCGTATTGTTTTTAAATTTATACTCTTTAAACTCACTATTTTTATATTCATCATCAAAAAAGCTCACCTGCATGCTGCCATCAAGCTCGCTAGCAGCGCCACCAAATAGATAGTTACTAGCTAGATTTGCTCTAACAAGCTCATTTGCGAAGAATTTATCTCTCTCAAGCGCTATCTCATTTTTTATCCTATTTGGCATAAAACTCTCAACAAAAAATGGCACATTTGAGATCACTTTGCTCGCGTAAATTACTTGCATATTAAATCTACCGCTAAGATCACTTAGTATCTCTTTTTCAAAATTTACCATGCCAACGTCATTTGTATTTTTTGAAATTTCAGCGCTACTTTTGCCTTGTGGATCGAAAAATTTTATCTTTACAGGCATATTTTTTAAAGGATTAAAATCTCTATCTCTTAGATAGATTGTGCCCTTTAAACTCTCATTTGGTCTTATGATATTTGAGGCAAAATGAACGTACGCATCGATACTCTCACTGGCATTTTGGCTCATAAATTTTGCTTCATTTAGCGCTTCGTCTTCTTTTAAAATAAGAAAATTTTGCTCTTTTCCAAGAGAGACAACCACTGAGGAGATATCTTTGTAAATATCTTTTTTATTGAATTTAAAAACACCTATATCATTTGTCGCACCAACTGCGATCTCTTCGTTTTTCTTGCCATAAATTTTTACATTTGCATTTGGAAGCATTGTATTTTCGCCAAGACGATTTGCAAATACGAAAATTTCATCCTTACCAAGCTTTGCATTTACGGCGATATCACTTAGATAGACTACTTTTGAGACGCTCTTATCTTTGCCGTAGTTTAAATTTATCTTATAAACGCCGTCTCCAGCTCCGGCAAAGTCAAGTTTGATTTTATTTAGTGAAATTTCATTTAATGCACCATCAAGCTTATAACTTTTGCTTGCCACTTTTGTGCTGAAGTTGCTTAACTCTTCGTTATTGTCATTAAAATTTAAGAAATATCTAAAATTTTGATCGCTTAGCTTTTCAATGCTTACATTTAGCTCAGGCAAATTTGCACTTCTAATACCGATCTCACCGACGCTTGAGATATATGGTTTATTATTTATAAAATTTGCAAACGGAGTAAAATTGCCAGCTACTACTTCATAGCTATTTTCTTCTCTTACTACATTTCTATCATCGCCAAAGCCTGGCTTAATGGTGATTTCATAACTATTTTGTGGCTTAAAATCGTCACTTGTAATATCAATGTAGTAATAATACTCGCTAAGTTCTGAGTTTTCTTCATAGTTGTCACTATATTTAACGTCACTAATGCTAAAGTTTTTTACACCTTTAATGTTTATAAATTTTTTTAAGTTAATATCGTCATCAAGCCAATTTTTTAGATAAATTCTAAAGCCCAAGATACCATTATCAAGGCTCACTGGATAAATTTCTGGTATCTCAAGACTCTTTGTATTATCATTTATATTTACGCTTTCTTCGCTTATTTCATCGGCAAAATTTACTATCGTTTCACCTGAAAGCGTTGCTCCAAATTTGCTCTCAAATTTTTCACCAAAATCAAAAACTGGATTGCTTAAATTTTTATCAAGATTAAGCTCAAAGCTATTATTAGAAAGCTCAATTGCTTTAAATTTCGCATCTTTTACGGCAATATTTTTGATAGCTTCAATATTCACTTCATCATTAAATTTAAGTATATATTTGCTATCGCTTATTTTTTCTATCTTTGTTAGCTCAAATTCTTTTGTGACAAAACTAGCAGTGCTTCCATTTTCAAGCTTGCAGCTATAATCCAAACCAGCATGCATATCTTTTGTAAAAAGCAGCAAGCTTTGACTATTAAATCTAACCGTACCATTTAATGCTGGTTGGCACAAAAGTAGCTTTTTATCGCTTAGCATACCAATAAAATTTTTATCTACTTTATCTTCTAGTCCAAACTCTACGCTTAGGGGTGATTTTATCTGTGCTGTACCATTTAGGCTCAAAGCATATAAATTTGTCATTCCCAAAAGTGCTAGAAGTGCTACTTTTTGCCACATTTTATCTCCTTATTTTTATAGTTATTTCACTTTGATTTGAGTTTTGATCAAGGCATTTTATGCTGTGCTCGCCAAGAGTTAGATCAAACTTTTTTTCGCTTGCATTTTCTATCTTAGAAAAGTTCAAATCATCTATTTTTAGGTAAATTTCATCGCCTAAAAACGCGTAGCATTTTACCATAACTTGTGTAATATTTTCATCTGTCACTATCTCTTCATTGTCATACGGATAGGCAAAAACTGGCTTTTTATCTTTAAAAATTTCAGCACAAGGACTTTTTTGTATCTCATCTTTATCCAAAAGCTCATTTTTAACCAAAAAATCAAGCTCTTCGCCTCTTAAACTTTCGCATTTATCTTTTAAATCTACACCCTTTATCCTATCATCAAGCGCCATTTTTTTGCACTTTTCATAGTTAAAGGCATCAAGGCAGGTTGACAGCTTTTCTATGCCATCTGGCTCACTCATAAATCTTAACTTCTCTTTTTGAGCGATTATCTTAAACGTATCAAAAAGACTCTTTGATACGTCATTTAGTCCTGTTAATTTATCAGTTTTACTGGCATTAAAATTTCCAATCCAAATAGCAATTGTATAATTTTCATCAACGCCTATGGCGTAAAGATCACGTGAGTTTGCGCTTGTGCCAGTTTTAAAGGCTATTTTTGGCGTATTTTGGGCGTACTGCCAAGCATTTTTTAGATACGACCTTGAGGCTTCGCTTAGCATTTTAGCGGTTAAATAGGCACTTTGAGGTGAAATGAGAGTTACATTTTTCTCTTCATTTTTGTAGTTTTTGCCAGCAAACTCAAGTGGTCTATAAATGCCGTCATTTGCATAAATAGTATAAAGATGAGCAAGATCAAGCAGGCTCATTTCAGCACTTCCAAGCGTTATAGAAGCTCCATAATACTCCTTATTTTCATCTACCAAATTTACCTTTTCAAGTAGTTCGTAAAGCGAATTGTCTTTTAGTTTTAAGTTTAAATTTATAACTGGGATATTTAGGCTGAAATTTAGAGCATCTTTTGCGCTTACGATACCTAAAAAATCATTACTAAAATTCTTTGGAGCATACTCTTTTATATAAATTTGCGTGTCTATTAACTGCGAATTTGGCGTTATAAGCCCGCTATCAAGCGCAAGTGAGTAGATAAAAGGCTTTAGCGTGCTACCGGTGTTTCGCTTCATATTTAGGGCTGAGTTTTTGCCATCACGCGCATGCTCATCGTGCGAGCCTATGAAGGCTACGACACTCATTTTTTTATTATCAATGACCACAGCTGCTGCGTTATTTGCATTTTTAGCCTTTAGCGAAAACATCGCATCTTTTAAAATTTTAAGCATATCTTTTTGTAAATTTAGATCCAAACTCGCCTTTGAAATTTGGTTTTTAAAAGCGACATTTGCGTAGTCGCTAGCATTTACGACGGCTCTTATCCTTACATTTTTAAATGGCTCAGCCTGCGCTCTTTTAAAGGCGCTAAGATCGATTAAATTTGCTTTGTAAAGCATCTTTATGACCCTGTTTTTTAGGGCATTTATGTTTGAGACGCGGTCAAGTCTATTTTTATTTGGATTTTTAGGGATCGTGCTTAAAAGTGCGGCCTGAGCGTAGCTAAGCTCGTTTAGCTCCTTGCCAAAGTAAAAGAAGCTTGCCGCCTTTGCACCCTCGATATTGCCACCATACGGGGCTAAATTTAGGTATAAATTTAAAATTTCATCCTTGCTAAAGTGAAGCTCTAACTGAAATGCTCTAAAAATTTCTCTTATCTTATTTTTATAGCTTCTATCACTTGGCTCAAGCATCCTAGCTACTTGCATCGTGATAGTGCTAGCCCCTATGCGGTTATCGCTTTTTAGGTTGTGGAAAAATGCTCTAAAAATGGAGGCAAAATTTACACCAAAATGGTAGTAAAAGTATCTATCTTCAAAGAGAACGACGCATTGTTTTAGCGAGTTTGGGAAGCTTTGCTCGTGAAATCTCCAAATTCCGTCGCTACTAAGCTTCATATTTATGATCTCACCATTTTTATCAAGCAAAATTTTGGCTTCATCTTTTTTAAGCGCGTCTAAATTTAATGGATAAATTTGATCAAGTATCAAAAAAATAGCGACCATTAAAGCCAAAAATAGGGCAAGGAATTTTAAAAATTTAAACTTTTTCATCCGCGTGATTATAGCTGTTAAAGTTTAAGTAGCTATAATTAGACCTTTTTAAAAAAGAGGAAACAATGCCCTTATCTAGGTTAAACAAAGAACAATACACCGCCGCAACTGCGCCATTTGGACACAATCTCATCATCGCTTCAGCTGGCACTGGCAAGACTAGCACGATTGTCGCTCGCATCGCACATCTTTTAAATTTAGGCGTAAAACCAGAGAAAATTTTGCTTCTAACATTTACCAACAAAGCAGCCAGCGAAATGATAGAGCGCTTAAATAGGTATTTTGACAAACAAATCACCTCCAAAATCACCGCAGGCACCTTTCACTCGGTCTCATTTTCGCTTTTAAAAAGCCTTGATAAAGGCGTCACGCTAAAGCAGCCAAGCGAGCTAAAGACGCTTTTAAAAAGTCTTGTTGAGAGGCGTAAATTTTACCATTTAAGCGACGTCAAACCTTACGGCGGAGCCTATCTATACGATCTTTACTCGCTCTTTCAAAACAGCGAACAAGGCACAACTTTTGGCAAATGGATAAGTGAGAAGAGCGAAGAGCAGGGCGTTTATGCTGAAATTTATGAAGATGTCTTAGAGGAGTTTGAGGCTGAGAAGGCTAAATTTTCTTACGCTGATTTTAACGACCTTCTTATAAAGATGCGCGACGAGCTAAAAAATGGGGCAAATTTAGCTTATGATGAAATTTTGATCGACGAGTATCAAGATACAAACACCCTTCAAGGCAGCCTAATAGACGCATTTAAGACAAAGAGCCTCTTTTGCGTGGGTGATTTTGACCAGAGCATTTATGCATTTAACGGCGCAAATATCGAGATCATAGGCTCATTTAAAGATCGCTTCCCAAACGCAAATATCTACGCTTTAAATGTAAATTACCGCTCAAGCTCAAGCATACTTGCCCTTGCAAACAAGGTCATAAACAACAACCCAAGGCTTTATGAAAAGCACCTCACAGTTAGTCGCGAGGGAAATTTCAAGCCTCCAAGGCTGCTTGTCTATAACGAGCTTTTTGATCAGTATCAAAATATCGCTGATATCATCTCGCTCTCGCCATTTAATAGAGAAAATATCGCCATAATTTTTAGAAATAACTCATCAGCGGATGGCATCGAGGTCGCGCTAAAAGAGCGAGGCATCGGCTCAAAGCGAAAGGGTGGGGTGAGCTTCTTTGAGAGCCGCGAGATCAAAGCGCTCATCGACATCATGGGAATTTATGTCAATCCAAAAGATATAATGGCATTTATCCACATCTGCGAATACGCAAAGGGCGTTGGCAGCGCAGTTAGCAAAGAAATTTTTGACGCACTTCTTAAGCTTGGGCATGGAAATTTGATAAAAGGGATAGTTGAGCCAGATGAGAGCGTAAATATCTCATCAAATAAAAGGCGAAACTACCAGCTAGGCCTTTTTGACGATCTTGATGAATTTGCCGAGGTTTCAAGGTTTTCTAAGCTTGGCTTTAGCGATAAATTTCTAGGCCACCCTGTGCTAAAACTACAAAAGCTAAGCGAGAGTGGGGCGCAGTTTTTATATGAAATTTACAACTTTTTAAGAGGCATGAGAAATATCTCAAAGCCAGCCACGATGATAAATGAGATAAAAACTAGTAAAATTTACTCGTTAATCGTCGAAAATATTAGCACAAAAAGGGCAACTCTAAAAAATGGCAACGTCGATCTGGCGCTCAAAGAAGAGGTCAAAGAGCGCATAATGGCAAAGAGCGTGGTGCTAAGCGAGCTAGCTAAAAAGTATCAAGATATCAGTAAATTTTATAACTTCTTAGCCCTTGGAAGCAACGAGATGAGCGAAGGGCAGGGCGTTAGCCTGCTTAGCGTGCATGCGAGCAAGGGGCTTGAATTTGACCAAGTTTTCATCGTCGATCTCGCGCAAAATCGCTTTCCAAATTTAAAGCTAATGAGCATGGGCGGTAGCCTAGAAGAGGAGAGGCGGCTCTTTTACGTAGCTGTAACTCGTGCAAAAGACGAGCTCTATCTTAGCTACGCGAAATACGACAAGATAAAGAAGGTGACCTACCAACCGAGTAGGTTTTTGATAGAGGCTGGCATGGCGAAAGAGGAAGTTTAAAGAGAATTTTAATCTTATTAAGTAAAATTGACTAATTTTTTACAAAGAGAAGCGATGAAAAAATCTAAAATTTTAATAATCCTACTTATTTTAGGCGTCGGTGGATACTTCGCCTATGATAAATTTTTTAAAGTAAAAGAAGAAGAGGTGGAGTTTATCACCAAAAAGGCAAAGAAGGGCTCTTTTAGCAAAAAGGTCGATGCGACTGGAGAAATTTTCGCCACCGAGCTAATCGATGTGGGTGCACAGGTGAGCGGTCAGATAAAAAAGCTATATGTTAAGCTTGGAGATCAGGTAAAAAAGGGCGATATGATCGCAAGTATCGATAGCTCGACCCAGCAAAATAGCATAGACAATAAAGAAGCACAGCTTGCCATCTACAAAGCCCAGCTAGAAAGTGCAAAAGTGGCTCTAAATATCGCCAAAACGCAGTTTAATAGAGAAAATGCGCTCTTTTCTAAAAATGCCACCTCAAAGCAAGAATTTGAAACCGCAAAAAACACATATAGTGCAAATAGCGCCAAGATAAAAGAGCTTGAAGCGCAGATCAAGCAGACAAATATCGAGCTAAGCACCGCAAAGATAAATTTAGGCTATACAAAGATCACCGCTCCAAGAGATGGCACCATCGTAAGCGTGCAGGTTGAGGAGGGCCAGACTGTAAATGCCAACCAAACTACGCCAACTATCGTAAATATCGCTGATCTTAGCCATGTAAAGATGAAGATGCAAATAGCAGAAGGCGACATCACCAAGATCAAAGTCGGCACGCCAGTTGAGTACTCGATCCTCTCTGAACCAACTAAGAAATTTCAAACAACTGTTAGCTCGATAGATCCAGGGCTTACCACACTAAGTGATGGCAGCTACGGCTCAAGTAGCAGCAGTAAGTCTTCATACTCAAGTAGCTCAAGCAGCAGTTCGGCGGTTTATTACTACGCGCAAAGCATCGTTGATAACAAAGATGGAATTTTAAGAATAGGCATGACCACACAAAACGAGCTTTTAATAGCAAACGTCGAGGACGCCATCATCGTGCCAAGCATCGGCATCAAAAAAGATGAAAACGGCACTTTTGTCTATGTGCTAAAAGATGGCAAGCCAGTAAAAACAGCGGTCAAAACCGGTATAAAAGACAACCTCGATACGCAGATCATCAGCGGCATAAACGATGGCGATGAGATCATCACATCTCAAGGCTCATCAAGCGAGATCGCTAAAATGATCGAAAAAGAAAATAAGAAGTTTTAAGTGATAAGCCTAAAAAATATCACAAAAAGCTTTAAGCTAGGCGATAATGATATAGAGATACTGCATGGCATAAATTTAGAGATAAAAAAGGGCGAGTTTATAGCTATCATCGGTCAGTCTGGCTCTGGCAAATCAACCCTGATGAACATCCTTGGCTGCTTAGACAGCCCAAGTGGTGGGCAGTACCTGCTTGATGGCAAAGACATATCAAAATTTGATAGCGACGCACTTGCTAAACTTAGAAGGGATAAATTTGGCTTTATCTTTCAAAGATATAACCTGCTTAGCACGATGAATGCCCTTGAAAACGTAGCGCTACCAAGCATCTACGCAGGTGCCGACAAGAGCGAGCGAGAGAAAAGAGCTAATGAGCTTCTTGGCTCGCTTGGACTTAGCGAAAAAGCGAAAAATTTACCAAATAAACTCTCAGGCGGACAACAGCAAAGGGTCTCCATAGCAAGGGCGCTTATGAATGGCGGCGAGATCATCTTGGCAGACGAGCCAACAGGCGCGCTTGATAGCAAAAGTGGGCTAAGGGTGATGGAAATTTTAGTGGATCTTTACAAAAAAGGCCACACTATCATCATCGTCACGCACGACCCAAAGATCGCAGAGTACGCGAGTCGTGTGATCGAGATAAAAGATGGCAACATCGTAAGTGATAATGTAAAAAACAGTGAAATTTTTGAGGCCAAAAAGCAAACTCAGCCAGAAAAGAGCAAATTTACCTACTATAAAGATCAGCTAATTGAAAGCTTTAAAATGTCGGTAAATGCGATGCTAGCTCATAAATTAAGATCGCTTTTAACGATGCTTGGCATTATAATTGGCATCACGGCGGTCATTAGCGTCGTAGCTCTTGGCAAAGGCTCACAGGAGCAAATTTTAGCTGGCATCAGAAAGATCGGTACAAATACGATCGATATCATGCCAGGAAAAGGCTTTGGCGATATGCTCTCAGGCAGGGTAAAAACGCTCTCTATAAGTGATGCAAATATGCTCTCAAAGCAGTCGTTTCTTGACTCAGTCACTCCAAACACAAGCACCTCAGGCGTGCTAACTTATGAAAATATCTCGCTAAGTGCGAGCTTAAAAGGCGGTGGAGTAGGGAGCTTTGATGTAAATGGGCTAAAGCTAGAAGAGGGCAGAATTTACGATGATGACGAGGTTTTAAACTCCGCTTCAGTCGCACTAATCGATCAAAACACCAAAAATAGCATCTTTAAAAATGATGATCCTATCGGCAAGATCATACTTTTTAACAAAAAGCCACTTCGCATTATCGGCGTTTTGCAAAAGGATGATTTTAAGATGGGCGATTCAAGCACGCTTAAAATTTACGCCCCATACACGACTGTGCTAAACAAGGTCACTGGAGATAAATTTATAAGTTCGATAACCGCCAAAGTAAATGAGGGCGTCAATGCGCAAATCGCCGAAAAAACACTAACTGAGCTTTTAGAGATCAAGCACGGCAAAAAGGATTTTTTTACAAGAAACTCAGACAGCATCAAGCAAACGATCGAAGAGACCATCTCAACCATGCGCCTTCTCATCTCAAGCATAGCAGTCGTCTCGCTCGTAGTTGGGGGCATAGGCGTCATGAACATCATGCTAGTTTCAGTCACCGAGCGCACCAAAGAGATAGGCATAAAAATGGCGATCGGAGCTAGACAGAGCAACATCTTGCAGCAGTTTTTGATAGAGGCGGTGCTACTTTGCCTTATCGGCGGAGCCATCGGCATCGTCCTATCCTACGCGATCGGCTATATCTTTAACAACTTCTTAAACGGCTTTAGCATGATCTTTTCAAACGGCTCGATCGTGCTTGCACTTGTCACGTCGATGGCTATTGGCATCATCTTTGGCTACATGCCAGCTAAAAACGCCTCAAAACTAAATCCAATAGATGCGCTTTCAAGGGAGTAATATGAAATTTCTAAGCTTAGCTTTAGTGCTCGTTTTAAGCGGCTGCGCTGTTAAAAATATAGATGAAAACTATAAGCAAATTTTACTTGAAGATAACGCCAGTCAGGAACTAAATTTAGACACTTCTTGGTGGAAAGAGTATCACCAAAGCTATCTTAATGAGCTCATTGATCTAGCACTTAAAAACAACACCGACCTTGCAAAAGCAGCTATAAATGTAAATAAAGCCCTCGCTCAAGCTGGTATTTTGGAAGCAAATTTAATCCCAACCTTTAACGCTGGCATTGAGGTATCAAGCAACAAAAATATAAAAGAGGGCGGCGCTTCTAGTAGAAGCTTTGGCTCAAGCATAGGGCTTAGCTACGAGCTTGATCTTTGGCAAAAGCTTGCAAATAGCAAAGATGCAGCGATGTTTGAAGCAGATGCTACTAAATTTGATCTGGAAGCTAGCAAACTAAGCGTGATAAACTCCGTAACAGACGCCTATTTTCAGATCTTATATCTAAATGAGAGCATTAAAACTTATGAGCAAATTTTAGAAATTTACAATGAGCTAAATAAGATAGTTGGGCTTAAATTTGAGCTTGGCAAAGAGGAGGCGCTAAGCCTAAAGCAGATAAACTCACAGCAACTAAACGCTCAAAATAAGATAGAAAGTGCCAAAAAAGAGCTAGTGAGTGCTAAAAAAACGCTTAGGATTTTGCTAAATGAGAGGCCAGAATTTGAGCTTAAATTTGAAGGTCTTACGCTAAGTCCCGTTAAAAGAGTGGGCGTTGATCTAGACGTACCAACAAGTGCCATAGCAAACAGGCCTGATCTAAGAGCGGCCATTTACCGCATAGAAGAGAGTCTCCTAAACTACAAAGCTAACCAAAAAGATTTTTACCCAAGCATCACGCTAGGAGCTAGCCTCAAAAGTAGTTCAAGTACAAAAGAGGGCGCATTTAGCCTTAAATTTCTAAATGGCAACATCGCTCTGAATTTACCATTTTTAAACTATCACAAGCTAAAGTCAAATTTAAAGGTTAGCGAGGCAAATTTCGAGCTTGCAAAGCTAAGCTACATAAGCACTCTAAATAGCGCATTAAACGAAATAGACGCATTTTTTAAAGGCTACCTAAACGACGAGGCGCTACTTGCTAATTATCAAGAGCAGATAAAAAACTACAAGGAAATTTCAAAAATTTACGAGCTAAAATACTCCTATGGCAAGGTAGAGTTAAAGCAGTTTTTAGAAGCAAAAAATAGCGAGTTAGAAGCTAAAATAGGGCTTTTAAAAGCAAAATACACGCTTTTACAAGATGAGCTAAATATCTATAAAGCTATGGCAGGCAAATTTAATAGGTAAATTTATGAGCTCAGCTTGGGACTACGAGGCAAATGCGTATAGCAGTGATGGCAAATTTAGCGCCAAATTTGAAGGCTGTGAGGTCGCTATGGGCGCTCCAACCCTTGGCGAACTAAGGCTTTTTATAAATAGCGAGCACTGTCTAAAATTAAAAATGAGCCTTCAAACCACGAAAAAAAAACTATCAAATTTTGAGGATAAAATTTAACTCACGCACTTTAGCTTGAAAAATAGTTTTCAGGCGTGTTTTCATAGTAAATTTAACTACTAGCTCTTAAATTTATCACTCAAGATCGCTCAACTTTAAAATTTAACGCAAATTTTGGTTTTATAGTTGCACTGATATCAAATTTAACTCTTTGCTTCAAAATTTAACGCACAAGATCACTATTTGGCACACAAAAACAGATATCACGCATTTATTCTATTCTATGCTACTCTTAAATTTAACACACAAGATCGCCTTATTAGCTTTTTATAAAAAAATTGCTTTGGATTAAATTTACATCCAAAAACGCCAGCTTGAGCGAGCGCTTTATGTACATTTATCGCAGTTTTTGCAAGGTTAGTGCTCTGCGCTTAAAAGCAAGAACCACAAACTCCAAAGATAGCTCTTGCTCACTTTTTCAAAATAGGGTAGATCAAATTTTAAGTTATATATAAGATAAATACAAATTTCACATTTTTTGAAAAGTGTAAAATTTAACTAATTTTCTTACAAATATTTTTATGTCAAATTTAATGGATAAATTAAAATCATACAAAAGATAAAATCCAAAATAAGCCTATAAAACAATATTTAAATTCATATAAAAGAAAAAATAAGAAAATTAAAATAACAATTTGAAAATTATAGTTTTCAATACAAATATATAAAAAAGCTTGTATTTTACCTTTTAACATATTCATATAAGTATTATGCTTTTATATATCTTTTTAAAATGAAAGTCGTATTTGATTTTTTGAAAACTTACACACATTTAGAAGTAAGTTTCCAAAAATTAGAAGTTTTATAAAATTGTGGATTTTAATCCAAAAGCTCTTTTGCGATCATACTTATGCGTTTTGCTTCAGCACTTGCTCCGATCTCATCTTTTGCTATTTTCATTACAGCGCCTAAATTTTTACCAACTCTTTCAATAATCTTTTTTATTTTCTCTTTAAGCTCTTCATCGCTTAGTTGTACTGGCAAATATGCTTTAATGAGTTCAATCTCGCCCTGCTCTTTTTTAGCCAAATCCTCTCTAGCGCCTTTTATATAAAGCTCAACCGAGTCAGCCCTCTTTTTGATCTCCTTTTGAAGCAGTGGAAGTACCACTTCATCAGTCATTTCAATCCTTTGATCGACTTCAACTTGCTTAAGTGCTGCATTTAGCGTTCTTAAAGTATCTCTTTTAAACTCATCTTTTGCCTTCATAGCCTCTTTTATATCAGCTAAAATTTGCTCTCTTATACTCATTTCCTCTCCTTTAAATTTTTGAAATATTAACTAAAAATTTGTGATAATTTCTTGAAATTTTCCTTGCAGATAGGCCACACCAACACCCTCTCTAAGCCCATCGTCAATAACTAAAAATTTTGCTTCTTGCCCGATTAAAAGCTCCTCTAAAAGCAAGGTTCCAGCGATGAGCGGATACTTTCTGTTTCTTCCAACCGCCAAATCAGCGCTCTTATCATCCATCTTTAAAAGTTCATCTACAAACCAAGCAAGATCATCATCTCTAAGCTCAAATCCGCTTACTTTTTTTGGATCATAGTTCTCGTAGTTAAGTCCAAGTCGTAGCGCTGCGATAGTAGTTGGTACGCCAGAAGTCAGCACGATAAATCTATTTTTTAAGCTATTTAAAAATTCTCTTGCATCTTTTGTATAAAATTTTGCATTTTCTTGCATTAAATCAAGTGTTTTAAATTTCTCAAAAAATGTAATAATGCCAAATTTAAAACTCATAAAATTTCCATCTTCACCGATCTCTGAGCTTGCTCCACCGATGTCAATGACGCTAAAATTTTCACTGATTCCAAGCTTTTTAAAAGCATTTTGAACACCCAAAAATGTAAGTTTTGCTTCTGCTTTACCGCTGATGATATGAAAATTTATGCCAAATTTCTCTCTTATCTCGCTAAAAATTTCCTCACTATTTAACGCCACCCTAAAAGCCTCAGTTGCGACTGCTACGCATTTAAATTTATCAAAGTCAAATTTACTTTTAGCCTCCGATATCGCTTCAAAGAGCCTGTTTTTGGACTCATCTGCTATCTTGCCACTTTCATTTAAGCCCCTTGCAGCTCCTACTATCTTTTCATAAATTTGCTCATTATTAAAGCCATTTTGCTCTTTTTTAACAAGCGCTACGCGAAATGTGTTTGAGCCAAGATCGATCGCTATAACCAAAATTTATCCTTAAAAATTTTTGCAGATTCTAACATATGATAATTTAGTATCATTTAAAGTTGAAAAATTCTAAAAACTTTAATATTTTTCAAGATATAATTCCTATCAAAAACCTTATAAGGGGGCTTGATTGCTTCGAGATAACTTATTAGCATTTGTTATTTTTGCAATTTGTAGCGTTGGATTTTTCGTTTGGGGCTATCAATACATCCCGACAAATAACTACTTTTTATTCTTGATCGCCGGCATGTTTGGTCTTTTTATGGCCTTTAATATCGGTGGAAATGACGTTGCAAACAGCTTTGGCACAAGTGTTGGCGCTAAGACTCTTACGCTTAAACAAGCTCTCATCATCGCAGCCATTTTTGAGCTTAGCGGTGCTATATTTGCAGGATCAGAGGTTACAAATACGATTAGAAACGAGATCGTGAAATTTCCAAGCGATCTAAACCCGATGAAATTTGTCATCATCATGATCTCAGCCCTTCTTAGCTCTGGGCTTTGGCTCTTTTATGCGTCTAAAAAAGGTCTACCAGTCTCGACCACTCACTCGATCGTTGGTGGCATCGTTGGTGCAGGACTTGCTATGGGTTTTATGATAAAAGATCCGGAACCATTTAGCATGGTCTCATGGAGTGAGATCGGCAGGATCGCCGTTAGTTGGGTCATCTCACCACTGCTTGGCGGCGTGATGTCTTACATTATATTTGGTTACGTAAAAAGTAAGATTATTGAGCCAACACATGAACTTAAAATGAATCTAAAAGCTCTAAAAGCTGAGCGAAAAGCTTATAAAGAAAGCTTCATAAAAGCACTAAAAACAAAGCCGGCTGAGGAGCAAATAGCTACTCTTTCAAAGATTGCAGTTATCGATGAGGACGAGATCGAAACCACTGAATACAGCGAGTATCGCTCAAAAATCCGCATTATGAAAGATAGTGAAAAAGAGATAGATACCTTTAAAGCGATGAAAAAGCACATCCCGATCATCGCTGGATTTGCCGCGATGGTCATCTCATCAATGATGCTTTTTAAAGGGCTTGAGCATATAAATTTAGCCTTTAGTATCATCCAAACCGTCTGGATCATCTTTGTGATTGGGGCTCTAGCGTATCTTGCAAGCCTTGCTATTATAAACGTCATGAGCAAAAACGATAGCGAAAAGAGCATCAATAGAATTTTCTCATGGTTTCAAATTTTTACCGCTTCATCTTTTGCATTTTCACACGGAGCAAACGACATCGCAAACGCTGTTGGACCATTTGCCGCTGTGCTTGATGTGCTAAAGACTGGCTCTATAAACGAAAGCTCGCCGATACCTAGCATCGCAATGGTAACCTTTGGAATTTCGCTTGTCGTTGGACTTTGGTTTTTAGGCAAAGAGGTCATCACCACTATCGGCTCAAAACTAGCTGAAATTTTACCGACAACTGGCTTTAGTGCTGAGCTTGCCTCAAGTATCGTCATACTTCTAGCCACAAAGCTTGGCATACCAGTTAGCTCGACGCATATCCTAATAGGTGCAGTTTTAGGCATCGGCATCGTAAATAAAAATGCAAACTGGAAAATGGTAAAACCAATCATCCTTGCTTGGCTCATCACGCTTCCTGCAGCTGCGATATCATCGGCTATATTTTATTTTGCCCTTGCTAAATTACTAGGCGTTTAGTCATATTTTTAAATAGCTAAACTGCCCTATTTCTAGATATTTTTTGTATAAATTTTATATGGAAGCTTGGCAAGTTGATCCAACCTGCCAAGTAAATTTGAAGTTATTTTTTCTTAATGATGATCTTCTCACCGTCGCTATCGATGGTGATCTCATCGCCACTTTCAAGCTCATCTTTCAAGATCATATCAGCGATCTTGTCTTCAACTAGCTCATAAAGCGCTCTTCTAAGAGGTCTTGCGCCATAAACTATGTCAAAGCCAGCTTTTGCGATAAATTTCTTAGCCTCATCGCTTAAAACAGCCTTGATACCGCGGTTATGAAGAGTTTTTTCAAGCTCTTTAAACATGATCTCAACGATAGATATCAAGCCTTGTTCGTTTAGAGGATTAAAGATAATAGTATCATCAAGCCTATTTAAAAACTCAGGTTTAAAGTAGTTTTTAAGCTCGTTCTTAACAGCTACATCACGATCTTCGCCCTTTAGCTCCATGATGAAGCTTGAAGCGATGTTTGAGGTTAAAATGATGATCGTGTTTTTAAAATCAACCGTCACGCCCTTGTTATCAGTCGCGCGTCCATCATCAAGTATGCCAAGAAGTATGTTAAATACGTCCTTGTGAGCCTTTTCAACCTCGTCAAAAAGTATGACTGAGTATGGTCTTCTGCGAACTGCCTCTGTTAGCTGACCACCCTCATCGTAGCCTACATATCCTGGAGGCGCACCAAGAAGCCTGCTCACGCTATGTTTTTCCATATATTCGCTCATATCAAAGCGGATAAGCGCCTTCTCATCGTCAAACAAGAACTTAGCCAAAGCCTTAGCTGACTGAGTTTTACCAACGCCTGTTGGTCCAAGAAATAAAAATGAACCAATCGGCCTTTGACCTTCATTTAGTCCAGCCTTATTCCTCTTAACAGCACGCGCAAGTGCGTGTAGTGCGTCATCTTGACCGACAACGCTCTCTCTTAAATGCTCTTCGATGCGCAGATATTTCTCTTTTTCGCTTGTTAGCATCTTTTTAACTGAAATTCCAGTCCATTTGCTCAAAATTTCAGCCACAAGCTCTTCATCGACTTGATTTTTAAGAAGCACGCCCTCTTTTTTCATGTGATCCCATTTTTCTTCAAGCTCGTGTTTTTGCTTCTTAGCTTCTGCTATTTTGCCGTATTCTATCTCGGCAGCTTTTTGAAGATCGCCATTTCTTTTTGCTATCTCAGCTTGTGATTTTAAGCTATCGATCTCTTTTGTTGCTTTTGAAATTCCGCCAAAAACAGCCTTTTCATTTTCAAATTTAGTATCAAGTGCTAGCTTTTTCTCATTTAGGTCAGCTATCTCTTTTTCGATCTCGCCAAGTCTTTCTTTATTTTTATCCGCATCCTCCATCTTTAGAGCTTCTTTTTCTACTTGAAGCGTTACGATCTCGCGTTTTATCTTTGAAAGCTCGTATGGCTCGCTCTCTATTTGCATCTTAAGCTCAGCTGCTGCTTCATCTATAAGGTCTATCGCCTTATCTGGCAAGAACCGGTTTGCGATGTAGCGATCACTTAGTCTTGCTGCGGCAACTAGTGCGCTATCTGTTATCGTGATGCCGTGGTGAACTTCAAGACGCTCTTTTATACCACGTAAAATTTGAAGTGCTTCATTTACACTTGGCTCTTTAACGTCTATCGGCTGAAAACGTCTTTGAAGTGCTGCATCTTTTTCAAAGTATTTTCTATACTCTTTTAATGTTGTCGCACCAACAGCGTGAAGCTCTCCACGTGCAAGAGCTGGTTTTAGGATATTTGCAGCGTCCATTCCGCCCTCGCTCGCACCAGCTCCAACTATGGTGTGAATTTCATCTATAAAAAGTATGATATTGCCAGCTTTTTTAACCTCGTCAATGACAGCTTTTAGCCTATCTTCAAACTCGCCTCTATACTTTGCACCAGCTACAACTGCACTCATATCAAGTGCGATGACACGCTTGTTTGCAAGGCTTGTTGGCACATCGCGAGCCACTATCTTTTGAGCTAGCCCCTCAACGATGGCTGTTTTACCAACACCTGGCTCACCAAGCAAGATAGGGTTGTTTTTGCTCTTTCTTATTAAAATTTGCATCATCCTAGTGATCTCTTCATCACGGCCGATGACTGGATCAAGCTCTTTATTTAACGCTTTTTGCGTTAGATCGATACCAAATTTCTCTAAACTATCAAGGGTATCATCGCCAGTTTGGCTATCTATCTTTTTACCACCTCTTATGCTCTCAAGGTTCTTTTTGATCTCTAAAATATCGCAAAATTTGCTTAAAATTTGTTTGATCTCACTAAGCTCAAGAGCCGAGATAATCCATGTATCAACAGCTATGTAGCTATCGCCCATACTTACCATTAAAGCTTTTGCATTTTCAAGTGAATTTATAAGCTCTCTTGAAACTGAAACGTTATCTTTTGTGACGTTTGAGCTGTTTGGGAGTGACGAGATCTTGCTTTTTATCTCAAGCTCGACTGCGTCTTTGCTTATGTTCATCTTATTAAAAACTTGATTTAAAATAGAATTACTATCAGCGAGCAAAGCCCAAAAGACGTGAAGTGGCACAACTTGTGGATTTTTAGAAAAGATCGCTAAGCTAACGCCTTTTTCAAGTGTCTCTTGCATCTGCGCTGTTAAATTTTCTGTTATGTCAGCCATTAAAGCTCCTTAAATTATTTTATAATGGCGGCATTATATAACTTTAGTCTTATATTGTCAAGTATTTTTATAATATTTGTCACTCTTTTTATGTAGTTGCTAAAATTTGCTGTTATAAATTTGTGTTAAAAATAGACAAAAGCTAAAAATATAAGGCTAAATTTATGCTTTTTTTAGCCAAATGTTAATAAAATTGAGCCAAAAAATATAGGAGATATTTTGAATAAATTTACTAGATCTTTTGCGCTAAAAATAACAGGCGCCCTACTCATCTCAAGCGTAGCAGTAAATGTGCTTTTTGCTAAAACCGAAGATGAGGCGAGTGCGAAACTTGAAGCACTCTCAAAACTTACAAAAACCATCTCAACCGTTGAAAAATACTACGTTGATGACATTAAATTTAAAGAGATAATCGACAAAGCCATCGCTGGTTTGATGCAAAATTTGGACGCTCACTCAAGCTTTTTAAATGAAAAAGCATATAAAGATATGCAGGTGCAAACAAGCGGCGAATTTGGCGGGCTTGGCATAACAGTTGGCATGAAAGATAGCGCACTAACCGTTATTTCGCCTATCGAGGACACTCCAGCTGATAAAGCAGGCATAAAAGCAGGCGATATCATTTTAAGGATCGATGGCAACTCAACTATCGGCACAACGATAGATGAAGCCGTAAATAAAATGCGCGGCAAGCCAAAAACTCCGATAACAATTACGATCTTAAGAAAAGGCGAGCAAAAGCCATTTGACGTAAAGATCATAAGAGATCTTATAAAGGTTGAGTCTGTCTATGCAAAAATGATAGAAAATGAAAACATCCTTTATATACGTGTCACAAATTTTGACAAAAACGTCGTCACAAAGGTAAAAGATGCGATCAAAGAGCATCCTAAAGCAAATGGCATCATACTTGATCTTAGAAACAACCCTGGCGGTCTTTTAAATCAAGCTGTTGATCTAGTGGATCTTTTCGTAGATAACGGCATCATCGTATCTCAAAAAGGTCGTGATGCATCTGAAAATGTAGAGTATAAAGCAAGTGCTAGCAAAACTCTTTCAAAACTCCCACTTGTTGTTCTTGTAAATGGAGGAAGTGCAAGTGCGAGCGAGATCGTAAGCGGTTCATTGCAAGATCATAAGCGTGCGGTGATAATCGGCGAAAATACATTTGGTAAAGGTAGCGTTCAGGTGATCTTACCAATAGACGATACAGAAGCGCTAAGGCTAACCATCGCAAGATACTACTTACCAAGTGGCAGAACTATCCAAGCAGTTGGCGTAACGCCTGATGTAGTAGTGCATCCTGGCAAAGTGCCGCAAAGTGATGATAGTGCATTTAGCATCAAAGAGAGCGAACTAAAAGCGCACCTAAAAAGCGAGCTAAACAAGATAAATCCAACAAGTGAAGGCAATAAAACTGAAGCAAAAGATGATAAAAATATCATCACACAGAAAAAAGTTGATGAAGATATTCAGTTAAAAACAGCGATTGATACGATCAAAATTTTAAAGATAAAACAACAATAATCTAAAGGAGAACAACATGCAAAAAAGAGAGCTTATCTACGAGGGAAAAGGCAAGAAAATGTACGCCACAGACGATCCAAATCTACTTGTGGCTGAATTTAAAGACGATCTAACAGCATTTGATGCTCAAAAAAGAGGCAACGAAGCTGGCAAAGGCGCACTAAATAACAAAATCTCTACTCAGCTTTTTAAACTACTAGAGAGCAAAGGTATCGTGACTGACCTAGTTGAGACCATCAGCGACACTGAGCAAGTGGTCAAAAAATGCGAGATCATACCTCTTGAAGTTGTTGTGAGAAATATCGCAACTGGCTCACTTAGCAAAAGACTTGGCATAAAAGAAGGCACAGTTCTACCTTTTACACTTGTTGAGTTCTACTACAAAAATGACGATTTACACGATCCACTAGTTACTGATGAGCACTGCATCATCATGGGTCTAGTAAAGAGTGAAAAAGATCTTCAAACCCTAAGACACACAGCAAGAGAGATCAACTCTATATTATTTAAATTCTTTGCAGAGAGAAATTTAAAACTAGTTGATTTCAAAGTCGAATTTGGTATCGACAAAGATGGCAACATCATCTTAGCTGACGAGATAAGCCCTGATAGCTGCAGATTTTGGGACGCGACAACAAACGAAAAACTTGATAAAGATAGATTTAGACAAGATCTTGGTAGCGTAAAAGTAGCTTACGAAGAAGTTTTAAGAAGAATTCTTTCTTAAGGACAAAGATGAAAGCTGTCGTAAATATAGCATTAAGAAGTGGGGTCCTTGACCCTGCTGGTAAGGCAGTAGAGCACGCGCTAAATTCACTTGGGTTTAGCGGTGTGTCAAATGTCAGGATAGGCAAACAAATCGTTTTAGATATCGACGAGAGCGATAAAAGCAAAGCAAAAGATCAGCTAAAAGTGATGTGTGAAGAGCTTCTAGCAAACACTGTCATCGAAGACTACGAGATCGTGCTATGAAAGTAGCCATCATACTTTTTCCTGGCACAAACTGCGAAGAAGACACAGCTCACGCTTTTAAGCTACTTGGCTGCCAAACGCAGATCATCTGGCACAAAGAAGATAAGATCGATGCTGATCTAGTCGTTTTGCCAGGTGGTTTTAGCTATGGCGACTATCTAAGGACGGCTGCGATAGCTAAATTTAGCCCAGCTATGCAGGCTGTAAAAGAGCATGCGAAAAAAGGTGGCTATATCTTGGGAATTTGCAATGGTTTTCAGATGCTGCTTGAGCTTGGGCTTTTAAAAGGTGCGATGAGAAGAAATGAAAATTTAAATTTCGTCTCAAAATACCACCACCTAAAGGTAATCTCAAATAACAATAAATTCTTAGCAAATTTAGCCAAAAATGAAATAGTAAATATACCTATCGCTCACGGCGAGGGCAACTATTATACTGACGAAACCACTCTAAAAGGCCTTTACGACAACGATCAAGTACTACTAAAATACTGTGATGCTAAAGGTAACGAAATAAATCCAAACGGCTCAGTCGATAGCATAGCAGGAATTTGTGATGAGAGTAAAAAGATTTTTGGTCTTATGCCTCATCCCGAGCGTGCTTGTGAGAAAATTTTAGGTACAGATGATGGTATGAAGATGCTAAAAGGTCTAGTTTGGTAAAACATTTTCTTTTTATCTCCCTATTCGTACTAAATTTATTTGCTGCAAATACCGATGAAGTAAGCGTTTTTGACATGATGGACGAAGCTAGGGAGGATAAATTTGTAAATAGCCCTACTTCAAATCCAAAAACTCAAAAACCGCCAAAAGAACAAGATTTTTCAAGAAAATTTGTATCACCACAGCCAGAGCGTATCACTCCAGAGCAGATGCGAAATATCGTTCCAACAAACGAGCCAGATATTAGCGTCCCAGACAATCAAGTATATGATAAGATCAAGGTAAAAGAGCTTCTTTTAAAAGCCACAAATGTACCAAAAAATGTTGTTATAGGAGAAATTTTTAGTGTTGAGATAGTGGCTGATACACAAAATGACTTTGAGTTTGAGTTTGAGACACAGCTTGATGAAACAAATATCAAATGGCTAAATAAGAAAAATTTTCAATGGGTAAAAAGCGAAGACAACAAATATGTAGGTACTTTTTATCTTGAAGCAATGAGCATTGATGCAAAGACTTTACGAGTTAGCTTGGATCTAAAAAGAAATGGCGAGAACTATCAAAACTCAAACATAAATATCTTTTTACCAAAGCTAAAAGAGCTTAGAAGTGACGAGAACTACAACCACATCGTGGCTGATAATCTTGAAGTTAAGAAATTTAAGACAACAAAATTTGATGATATAAACAATATCATGGTTGTAGAAATTTATGGCAACAACGTAGATCTAAGTGCTTTTAATATTGAAAATAAGACAATCTTAAAGCAAGGCGTAGATACGATAAGTGGCGACTTTAACTCACAAAGTGCATATTATTTTGCAGTATTTAAGCCAAATAAAAAATCGCTTGACTTTAACTACTACAACCTAAAAAAGGCTAAATTTGAAAGTTTTTCTTTGCCGGTAAGTGTCGAAGATGACGATGTCAGCACACAAATCGGACTAAACCCAAAACAAAGTGAATTTAGCACCTATAAAGATGTCACGATCTACTCTTGCGCGGTAATTTTTATATTATTAGCTATTTGGCGCAGAAGGCTTAGCTACTTTTTCGTAGCAGCCATTTTTATAGTACTTGGAATTTATACCTACAACCCTTTTGGCAAGGCTGTTCTAAAACCAGATATTAGCGTTTCGATCTTGCCTACAAAAAACTCAACCATTTTTTACACATCTCGCAAAAATGAAAATGTAGAAATTTTAGACACAAAAGGCGACTACTCAAAAATTTTATTTGCTGATGGTAAGATTGGCTGGGTAAAAAAGGATAATCTTGTCAAAAATTAGAGCTTTATTTTTTGCTATTGAGTTTGTTATTAGCGTTGTTCTAGTCGTCTTTTTTATGTGGCTATTTAATGACAAAAATAGAGCCATAAGAAAATTTTGGGGAAGGTCGCAAAGGTTTTTTGGTGGATATAAACTTGAAGTGATAGGCAATTTTAGTGATGAGGCAAATATCTTACTCATAAACCATCAAAGTATGCTTGATATCATTGTCATCGAAGAGCTACACCCAAAAAATGTCTGCTGGATCGCAAAGGCACAGATCGGCAAAATTCCTATAATTGGTAAAATTTTAAGCTTGCCAAAAATGATAGCAGTTGAGCGTGAAAATAAACACTCACTAATAAAGCTTTTAAGCGAAGCAAAAGATAGGGTTGAAAATGGTCGCGTTTTAGCGATATTTCCCGAAGGAACTAGATCTCAAACCAATAAGCTTTTGCCTTTTAAAGGTGGTGCAAAACTATTAGTTGAAAAACTAAATTTAAAAGTTCAGCCTATCGTTATAGTAGGAAGCGATGCTATGAAAGTGAAAGAATTTAGCTTTAAAAAAGCGGATATCAAGCTCTTTTGCCTTGATTTAGTCGATACTTCAAAAGAAAACTGGCTAGAGGCGACTAGAGAGAGTATGCAAAAAGTTCTAGACAAAAATAGAAAATAAATTTGGCTTTGCAAATTTACAAAGCCCCCCTGCTCTATATCATTATCTATAAAAATTTGATTTTATATACTAGAAATTTTTATCAATAAATTTAAAAAGGTCTAGCAAGAGCTAGACCTAAAAATATTAGCTTAAGAGGTAAGCTCTCAAGTCCTAAAGACACTAAGTTTTGAATTTAATGCATCTGTCATCTTGTTTAGATGTTCTGCCGCTGAAGCTATCTCTTCGACACTTCTAGCATTTTCAGATGAAATTTGGTTGATATTTGAGATGCCTTCCATGATTTCATTTACATTTTTACCAGTTGCGATATAGTCTTGCATAGTCTTATCAGACATTGCTATAGCGTTATTCATTGTCTCACTCATAACATTTATAGTTTTTTCAACGTCGCTTGCCACGTGAGTTAACTCTTGGATCTGTTTAGAGTTGATACCCATTTGCTCACTGCTATCATTAATCGCTTGAACAATAACATTGATAGTTGCATTTATCTCAGTTAAACTCTTTTGAGTCCTCTCAGCTAGCTGTCTAACTTCATCAGCAACGACGGCAAAGCCACGTCCATGCTCACCTGCTCTTGCAGCCTCAATAGCGGCATTAAGTGCAAGTAAATTTGTCTGATCAGCTATATCATTGATAACAACAAGGACTGATTTTACCTGTTCGGCATCACGGCTAAGCTGGTCGATCTTATCAGCCATTTGATTTTCTACATTAGCAGAGTCAATAATCTGTGCCGATAGCGATCTTATAGCTTCAGTTGCCGTTTTTATATGTGTGCTTGCTTTTTGAAGATCGTCTTTGCCAGCTTGAGCTACTGCTAAAGATTCTTTCATATTTTCTTGCATTACTTTACATCTTTGATTTGTCTCTTCTACTATTTCAGTTGATTTTTCTACACGTTTACCTGTTTGCAGAGATGTGGAACTAAGCTCATTTGCAACGGAGCTATTTTCGCTTGAAAGGTGCTTTGTATCACTTATTAATACCCTTATTCTTTCAATAAAATCATTTATATCTCTACTTATCTTAGCTATCTCATCTTTACCATAAATAGGAATTTTAATTGTAAAGTCCGATGTTATCGCATTTAAATTTGTTCCTAGTCTATCGATAGGACTTGCAACCATCTTTTTAAGTAAGAGCATCGAAACAGCTATCAAAAGTAAGGTAACTATGATACTTGCTATGATGAAATTTTTACTAACTACTTTTAGTGGTGTTAAAAAATCATCAGTAACAGCTGAACCTAAAACCATCCAGTCTAGTTTATCAAATGACTCAAAAGCAACTATGCAGTCAACCCCATCAATTATAATAGGCTCAATACCCTTTCCTTTTTTAACAATATTATCCATAGTAGTTTTTAATTCACTACTTAGCTCTTGATTTGCCTTGGTTGGATGGAAGTCAAATTTTCCAGTTTTAGTATTGTAAAGAGAAAAATATCCATGCTTACCAAGTTTCATCTCAGAAAAAGTCTTTTTCATATTGTTTAATCCTTCGGTAGGATCATAACCAACAAATAAAATCCCTATTACCTCGTTATTTTCAATAATAGGATCATAAATGCTCATATAGTTGCGTCCAAATAAATTTACAACGCCTATATACCTCTCTTTATTCATGATATTTTTATAGGCTTGACCGTTTTTGTCAATCATCGTACCAACAGCTCTACTACCATCAGCCTTCGTCACTGATGTGCT
The DNA here is from genome assembly GCF_002913715.1 of Campylobacter concisus. NCBI lineage: Bacteria > Pseudomonadati > Campylobacterota > Epsilonproteobacteria > Campylobacterales > Campylobacteraceae > Campylobacter > Campylobacter concisus. Next base: position 767,371 of record NZ_PPCE01000009.1, read on the forward strand.
AACTCTTAAAAAATCATCACCTGATTTTGCAAAAATGGTTGAAATTCCACCTTTTGTAGCTTTATTAAATTTATCCAGAATATCGTAGTTGTTGTTTAAAATACCATTTTGAGATATTAGATCTATCGCCTCGTATTTGTCAGTCTTGCTCATCTGGTGATTAGTTGAAATTTTTCCAATCATCTCTTTAAAAACACTCATTATCAGCTCTGCACTACTTACATTATCTTTTTCAAATAATTTAACCGTATTCATAGCAAGCTGGACGTTTTGTTCTACTGTTGTAAGCACACCATCTTTTATCTCGCGCTCTAAAATATTTGATGTATATACAACAAAACATGTCATAGATACTGCCAAAACCGTAGCAATCGTTGCTGAAACTTTTACCAAAATGCTTCGTAAATTCATTTTGTCTCCTTTTTCTAAAAATTTTCGCCTTAATTATAGCACTATTTTAAATAAACTTTATACAAGAATGCATAATTAATAACAATTAATAAATTATCATTATTATTTTATTCATAAACTATAACTTTTTTGAAATCATTTTAAAAAATTAATTTAAAAACCTTGATAGTAATACTATCAAGGTTAAGTATATTTTTATCACTTTGTGTTATAATCTGCCAAAAATTTTAAAACAAGGAAAAGAAAAATGGCAGATAAATTTGAATTTCAAACCGAGGTCAATGACCTTTTAAATTTGATGATCCACTCTCTTTACTCAAATAAAGAGATATTTTTAAGAGAGCTCATCTCAAACTCAAATGACGCTCTTGACAAGCTAAACTACCTATGCTTGACCGATGAAAAGTATAAAAGTCTAAGCTACACTCCAAGGATCGACATCAAAGTAGATGAGAAAGCTAAGACTTTAACCATCAGCGACAATGGTATCGGCATGGATAAGGACGAGCTTATAGCGAATTTAGGTACCATTGCAAGAAGTGGCACAAAAGGTTTTATGAAAAATTTAAGCGGCGATGCCAAAAAAGATAGCTCGCTGATCGGTCAGTTTGGTGTTGGCTTTTACTCAGCATTTATGGTAGCAAACAAGATCGAGGTCATAAGCAAACGAGCACTTAGTGACAAAGCCTATAAATGGACATCTGATGCAAAAAGCTATGAGATCGAAGATGCCCAAAAAGATAGCTTTGGAACGGACATCATCTTACATTTAAATGACGATGAGTTTGCAAATTCTTGGCGTATCGAAGAGATAGTCAAGAAGTATTCAAACCACATTCCTTATCCTATATTTATGGATAAACAAAGCTATATCGCTCCAAAAGAAGGCGAAAAAGAGGGCACTTATGAGACTAAAAACGAGCAAATAAACAAGGCAAATGCGCTTTGGAGGCTAAATAAAGCCAGCCTAAAAGAGCAAGACTACAACGACTTTTATAAGCAAATTTCTCACGATAGCAGTGATCCTCTCCTTTACATACACACAAAAGCTGAGGGTAAGATCGAGTACTCGACACTATTTTATGTGCCAAGCACGGAGCCGTTTGATCTCTTTAGAGTTGATTATCAAAGTGGCGTAAAGCTCTATGTAAAAAGAGTTTTTATCACAGATGATGCAAAAGAGCTTTTGCCACCGTATCTTAGATTTATCAAAGGCGTAATCGATGTTGAGGACTTGCCACTAAACGTTAGCCGTGAAATTTTACAAGAAAATGCGATCATGCGAAGCGTCAAAGAGCAAAGCGTGAAGAAAATTTTAAGCGAGCTTGCAAAGTTAAAAGATAACGACCGTGAAAAATACATAAAATTTTACAAACTATTTGGCAAGGTTCTAAAAGAGGGACTTTACGGATTTAACGCTGAAAAAGAGCAAATTTTAGATCTTTGCCTATTTAAAAGCTCAAAAAGAGATGGACTAATCAGCCTAAAAGAGTACAAAGAGGCGATGAAAGAGGATCAAAAATCGATCTACTACATCAGCGGAAGTAACGAAAATATGCTAAGAAATTCACCGCTTCTTGAGAGCTTTAAGAAAAATGATATCGAAGTACTTATTATGGACGAAGAGATCGACACTATCGTCATGCCAATGGTCAATGAATTTGACAAAACACCTCTAAAATCAGTCTCACACGCTGATATAAACGACGAGATCAAAAGCGATGAGAAGGTCGATGAGAGCAAGGTTGCAAATACGCTTGTTAAAATGAAAGAAATTTTAAAAGACGAGGTAAAGGATGTAAGACTAAGCTCAAGACTATCAAGCTCGGCTGCGGTGCTAATTTATGATAAAAACGATCCTGATTATGCTATGCAAGAGATGCTTAAACAGATGGGACAAGGCGCAAATGCTCCAAAAGTTAAACCAATCTTAGAGATCAATGCTGACCATGAAATTTTTGCAAAACTAGAGAAAAATGAGGCGATGGTTTATGACATAGCGCCTTTGCTTCTTGATATGGCAAGGCTAAATGAGGGCATGAGCCTAGAAAATCCTGCCAAATTTTCAGAGCTACTAACGAAAGTAATGATAAAAGCTATCTAATTTTATAAAGCCCAATAGAAATTTTGGGCTTTAACCTACTTCTATAAATTTAATTTCCTATATTTATTATCTTTATTACGGTAAAAATTTAATTGTGTAAGCTAAATTTCCCACGCCAAAAGACGTGGGACAAAATTTACGCTATCTTGGTAGCGTCGATGATGTTTAGATCAAGTCCAAGATCTTCAACAGATAGTCCAAGTGCAAGACCTACAAGCTGAGATAGGTGAATGATTGGCTTTCTCACGTTTGAGTGGTTCTCATCTTGATATCTCTCTTGGTAGATGTCAAGTTGCATTTGACAAAGTGGGCATGGTGTGACAACTACGTCAGCGCCGTTTTCATCGGCATTATTTACGATCTGGCTTGACATTTTTCTTACAGATGTGCCAGCTGGATAGCTAGCGTGGAAACCACAGCAGTCAAGTCTTTTCTCAAATGGCACGATAGTAGCACCAAGTGCGCCTACAACGGTTTCAAAGCTCTTTGGATTGACTGAGCTTTCTCTATTGTGAAGATCTTTTTCAGGTCTTAGGCTATGGCAGCCGTAAAATAGTGCTACTTTTAGCCCACTAAGTGGCTTAACAACCTTTGCTCTTAGTGTTTCTACGTTTTGATAAAGCACCCAAAGAAGGCTTGTGATCTCGGTTGAGCCATTGTATTTCATATTACCCTCAGCCAAGAAAGTATTTATGTGGTCCTTTGCCCCCTTATCAAGTGTAGTTTTAGCTCTTGTTAGAGTTAGCATACAGGTTGAGCATGTCGTAAGCATAGGCATATTCATCTGCTCAGCAAGTGCTATATTTCTAGCATTTGCCACAAGCGTAGCGATAGGATCTACGTCTTGTGCTTGTTGAGCCCCACAGCAGCTCCAGCCCTTTATCTCGTGAAGCTTCCAGCCAAGTATCGGAGCGATAGCCTCAAGCGACATCTTAGCCTCTTTAGCTGCTTGAGAGAGTACGCATCCTGGGAAAAAAGCGAATTCGTTTTGCATAATTACTCCTTACTAGCAGCTTTGCGAGCCGCATTTATCATTTTTACTAGATCATCATGTCCTTCTATGTCCTCTTCGCCGAAAATATGAAGTGGATTCATCTTACCTGCAAGCATTAAATTTGCAGCTATGTCCATTTTGCCCATATTTTTAAATACTCCCTCAGAGCGAAGTGCAAGCTTGATCTCATTTAGTCTGCCTGAGCCATCAACTAGATCGGTTAAGAACGCCTCAGCGTGATCTGGTCCCATACCATCATCAAAGCCTTTTTGTATAGCCATGATGCGAAGATCAGTTATATCTTTGCATGCACTTATACCTTTTGGACAGCGATCAGCGCACTCTTGGCACTTTACACACATCCAAAGGCCATTATCTATAGCTGGTTTTAGATGCGGCATAGGATCTTTGCTACGTGAGTCAAAGGCCGCTCTATAAGCATGCACAAAGACAAATGGCTGCATATAATCACTCGCATCAGCTTCAAGTTTATTACACTCACTAGCGCACGCTCCACAAAGTATGCAGTCCCATTCAAGCGCTACTTTTTCATACTCTTTTTGAATTTGCTTACAGCCTTTTTCTGCGCTAAATTCTGACTTAGCAGTGATGCTAGGCCTAATCTTGCGTAAATTTTCGATACTTGGCTCCCAGTCCACCATAAGATCAGAGATGACCCTGAAATTTCCAAGTGGAGAAATTCTTATACTCTCTGGATTGTCATACTCAGCCAAAAGCTCGTTCATCTTTGTATCACAGGCTAGATATGAGTGGCCATTTACTCTAACAGCACACGCCCCACATATCGCTGAGCGGCAAGATGCAGTGAAATTTAGCGTCGCATCCTTTTTTTGTTTGATATCAAGAAGCACTGTTAAAAGAGTTTTGCCTTTGATCTCTTCATTTGTTAGCTCATAAGTTGATTCATATTTTTTAGTTCCGTCAAAACGGTCGATAATAATTTTCATCCTAGCTCCTTACTCTGGCTTCTTGCCGTCAAGTGAAAATATGCCTGTCACAACGTCTTTGTAGCTAAGTTCAAGCTTGCCGTCTTTTAGTGTGACTATGCTGTGTTTTAAGAAATTTACATCATCTCTTTTTGGATAGTCCTCTCTTGTGTGAGCACCACGGCTCTCAAGACGATTTTGCGCTGCAAGACATGCTGCACGAGAAAGAAGTATAAGGTTGCCAAGCTCGACATAGTCAGTAAAAGCTGTGTTCATCACTGGGTTTTGATTTGGCACTTTAAGGGTGTCATATTTTGCTTGGATAGCTTCAAGGTTTTTAGAGAGCTGATCTAATTTTGCACCAGTTCTAAAGATACCCATTAGATCCCAGTTATTTTTACCAAGCTCTTCACGAAGTGCGTACATATCATTTACACCACCCTCGCCTGTTGCGATAGATTTAAATTTATCTTGCCACATTTTTGCTAGCTCAGAAGTTTTCTTGCCGCTTGCAAATTTTGCATTTTGAGCGTAAGCGCCAGCACCCTTGCCAGCTAGATCGCCAGTTACAACTGCGTCAGTTAGGCTGTTTCCACCAAGGCGGTTTGCACCGTGGATAGATACACATGAAGCCTCGCCACCTACATAAATTCCAGGGATTTTTGTGCTCATATCATCAAATTTAGCTACCTCTATGCCACCCATTGAGTAGTGAGCTGTTGGGCGGATAGGCACTGGTTGTTCGATTAGATCGATATTTTGGAAAAGCATAGCAGTGTGGCGAATTTTTGGAAGCTTTTTCATAATAGTATCTTTGCCAAGGTGGCGAACGTCACAAAGCACGTAAGCGCTCATGCCCTCGCCAAAGCCTCTACCCTCGCGAATTTCTGTCTCGATCGCACGAGCGACGACGTCACGAGGAGCTAGCTCCATCTTTTCATGATAGTTTTTCATAAAGCGCTCGCCCTTGTTGTTTAACAAGTATCCACCCTCGCCACGAGCAGCTTCTGTGATTAGTGTGCCGCCATTTTGAACGCCAGTTGGATGAAACTGAAGCATCTCAGGGTCTTCAAAACCAAGACCTGCTTTAAGCGCAGCAGCGATACCATCACCAGTTGCTATAAATGGAACTGATGTGCGGTTATAGAAAATTCTAGTGTATCCGCCAGTTGCGATGACAAGAGATTTGCATAGAACTGGGTAAATTTGACCATCTTGGATGTTGCGAAGAACGACGCCTTCAACCTTGCCATCCTCAAGACCGATCTCAAGCAGCTCATGATCCATTAAAAATTTAACGCCAGCTGTGATAGCGTCATCAAGACAAGCGTGCATCAAAATGTGACCAGTTTTATCAGCTGCATAGTTACAGCGTTTTTTACTAGCACCACCCATGAAGCGAAAAGCAACATCGCCATTATCTTTACTGGACACATCGCCATTATCTATACGAGAAAAGAGCATGCCATTGTGGTCTAGCTCGTGAATGACTGCGCCTGCTGCCTCGCAAAATTTCACAACTGCATCTTGATCAGCAAGATAAGCCGCACCTTTAACTGTGTCATAAGCGTGAAGCTTGAAGCTATCGCCATTACTAAAGTCAGTAACGCCGTTTATTCCGCCCTCAGCCATACAGGTTGCATTGCGAGATGGCATCATCTTTGTAGCAACAACGACGGTTGAGTTTGGATATTGCTTGCGAACGGCTGTTGCTGCACGAAGTCCAGCACCACCAGAGCCGATTATTAGCACATCAACAGATGGTAAGCCATTTTCATTGCCTTTTGGCAACTCGCCAGCAAAAACGTTGGTCGCACCAGCCGTTGTAGCTAGCGCACCTACGCTGATACAGGCACTTTGTAGAAATTCTCTTCTGGTAAATTTTTCACTCATTGATAACTTCCTATCTTAGTAAATTTTTAGCGTTTAAAACGCACCGCCAGTTTATTTCTTAATATTTTTTAAAACAACTACATTAATTAAATAATTAATAATGAAAGATTACATTAAATTTACTTAAAAGAAACATAAAGATTTATTTTAGATTAAGAAATGAGAGCTGATATTAAAATCAAAAAGGATAAAATGGGTTTTAAAGGTAGTTTATATAAATTTAATGGTAGAAAAATTTATAAGATGTATAAAAATTTCTACCGATTTGAAGTTTACTTTTATTTTTGAGTTTTTAAGCTTTAGAAGCTCTTTTTTAGGATATTAGAAAGATAAATTTACTTTTATACTTAAATAAATATATTAAATATAATAAATAACATTATTTTTGTCCTATTATCAAAATTCACCCTTTTGGTGCAAAATTTCTTTTAGCTCGCCATCACTTAGCTTGTAGTTATAAAATCTCTCGTAAAACTCTCTTGTTTTTTGCTCTAAATTTAGATCGCTAAACTGCTCTGGGTAAAATGTCTTAGCCAGCCAAAGCGGATAGAGCGCACCTTCAGCACTTCTTACGCTCCAAAGATAAACGCCACTTGGCACTACAAAAATTTCTCCATTTTGCACAGCTTTTAGCTTGGCAAATGATGCGTTTTTAGCGATAGCATCGGCACTTTTTTGTGAATTTGTGATGATGATGTCTGGGTTAAAGATGATGACTTGTTCTTCGTTTATCGCTTTTGAAATTTTAAAATCCCCATCGCTTAGCTCTGAGCTTAAATTTATACCGCCAGCTACGCTAATATACTCTGCGCCGATATCTTTTGAGCTAATGGTGTTAAAGTTTCCTGAGTTATAGTTAAGCACCAAAACTCTCTTTTTTGGCGTTAAATTTGCCGTTTTTTGGCTTACAAATTTTATGTTATCGTTAAAATATTCATTAAACTCACGCGCTCTTTTTATGCTCTTTCCGCCCCAAATTTCAGCGATCTTTCTAAAGCTATCTTGTATCTCTTTGATGCTTTGAAATTTATCTATCTTCACAACCGCGATGCCAGCGCTCTCTAGCTGAGCCTTGCTATTTTCATCAAACATCATGCCAACTGGCCCAAAAACAACTTGCGTTTTTGACGCGATAATAGTCTCGACGCTGCTACTTAGCATGCCACTTTTGTTGTTGTTACTCTTTATATTTGGAAAAATTTTTGACATAAGTGGAGGCAGTTTTGGCGCACCGCTAATTATATGATCCTCGTTACCAAGCATCGCAGAGACTTGCACAAAAGCCCCTATCAAAGGTGTCGCACGCTCGATCACATCAGGTACTTCTACCTTTTTATTGTCGCTATCAAGCACCACTCTTGCTTGCAAACTAACAAGCAAAAAAGCCAAAAGTAAAATTTTCTTAAACATATTTTCTCCTTTTAATCCACCATAACGCAAGAGTAATGCTCGCGTTCATCGATGATATTTTTCACCACTCGTATATCTACGCCGTAAATTTTCTTTAAATTTTTGCCGTTCATCACCTCGCTAGCCTCGCCGTAGATGTAGTTTTTATCACGCCCAAGCATCGCGACCTTTGCGTTTAGATAAAAGACCTGCTCTGGCTGATGAGAGGTGAGGATGATGATGTAGCCTTGCTTTGCGAGCTTTTTTATCTCTTTTAAAACTCGCATTTGGTTGCCAAAGTCTAAATTTGCCGTTGGCTCGTCAAGTAGCATCACCTTTGAGCGTTGCGCTAATGCCCTAGCTATCAGCACCATTTGCCGCTCGCCGCCACTTAGATCGGTGTAAATTTTATATTTAAAGCTCTCTAAATTTAGCGTCTTTAACGCATCTAGTGCTATCTCTTCATCCTTTTTACTAGGGCGTTCAAATATACCAAGTCTTGCATTTGCACTCATCATCACCACGTCAAAAACGCTAAAAGCAAATGGCGGTGTGTGAGCCTGTGGGACGTAGCTTATAAAGCTTGCTCGCTCTTTTTCGCTCATCTTTAGCGCGTCTTTGCCATCTATTAAAATCTCTCCCCCAAGTGGCTTTAAAAAGCCAAGTATCGTCTTAAACGTCGTTGTTTTGCCAACGCCATTGCTACCAAGCAGGCAAAAGATGTCGCCATCTTGTAAATTTACATTGAAATTTTCTATAACGACCTTTTTGTCGTAGCCACAGCTTAAATTTTTGATCTTAAATTTCACGCAAAACCCTTTTTGCTCTTATAGAGTAGATAGACAAAAACAGGCGCGCCAACTAGTGATGTGATGACGCCAAGTGGGATCTCACTTGCCATTAAGCTGCGTGAAGTGGTATCAACTATCAGTAAAAACAGCCCTCCGCCAAGCAGCGAAGCTGGAAAGAGCGTGATGAAGTTTGCTCCCACGACAAAGCGCATAATGTGAGGGATGACGAGCCCCACCCAGCCCACGATACCGCAAAATGAGACGCAAGTAGCGGTTAGAAGCGTTGAAGCGATGATGATTATGATGTTGTAAAATTTTACATTTAGCCCCATCGCCCTAGCCTCTTCTTCGCCAAAACTAAGCGTATTTAGCTTGTAGCGAAGCATGAAAAGTGGCACAAGACAGATCATAACTACGCAAAAAAGCAGGGCTAAATTTTTATATCCGCCGCTTCTTGCTAGGCTTCCCATCAGCCAAAAAGTAACTTCTGGCAGCTTGTCTTCGCTGTCAGCTAGAAATTTTATAAGCGAGCTAAGCGCTCCAAAAAGAGATGAGATGACGATGCCAGTTAGCACCATCACGAGTAAATTTAACCTGCCTTTTGCGATGACGCTGCTTATAAAAACGACAGCAAAAACTGCAAAAAGACCGCAGCCAAAGGCGCTAAGCTGCACGCCTATGTAGTTGAAATTTAAGATGATAGCCACGCTTGCTCCCACAGCTGCGCCACTTGAGACGCCAAGGATGTCAGGCGAGACTAAAGGATTTTTAAAAAGACCTTGATAGACAGCTCCAGAGCTAGCAAGCGCTGCACCAACTAAGATGGCAAAAAGCACCCTTGGCAAACGAATGAGCGTAAAGACCGTATATCCTTGCTCATCGCTTGATTGCTCGTTTAAAATAGCTGATCTTATAAACTCAAAAATTTGAGCGTAACTTATCTCGTAGCGTCCGATGCCTAGAGAAAAAAAGAGCACCAACAAAAGTAGCGCAAATAATGCAAAAATGATCTTTTGGCTACTCAAATTTTATCTCCCGCACGTCCCACCAGATGAGATAGCTCTTCGTCTCTCTTTTAAATTTATATCCGTCATTTGTCTTAGTAAGATACTTTTCTACGTTTCGTTTGTAGATTTCTTCTTTTTCAGGAGCGATCTCACCGACAAATCTAAAATAAGAAAACGCCTCTTCAAGGCTAGCAAAATCCCTCTCAAAAATGGTGTCTATTATCTTTAAATTTGGATTTGCTCCCATGTCATAAGCGATGTTAAAGATAAAGTTGTAGCCAAATCTCCTATCACTAAAACCTGCCTCATTTTCATCTTTTATCCCTTTTAGGAAGTCTTGCCAGAACGTCTTTAAACTTGGATAATCCATTAAAAAAGAGGTCATCACGACATATTTTTTAGCAAATTTGCAAAGCTTTTTTATATCAAAAAGCCCAACCGAGCGTGATGCTAGCACGATGTCGTGTTTTGGCAGGTCCTTTAAACTCTGCTCATCACTCCAGTCTTTTTGGATGAAATTTATATTTTTTACCCCAGCCTCTTTTGCATTTTTCTTAGCGTATTCAAGCATTTTTGCAAACGGATCTAGCGCGCTTACGCTCTTTGCTAGCTTTGCAAGTGGCACGCTAAGCCTTGCTGGGCCACATCCCACGTCAAGCACGCTATCATCTTTTGTGATAGGCAAATTTGAGAGCAAATTTAGTGTAGAAGCCGTCTCCATGCCAGTCATCTCGTTATACATATCTGCGTAATCATCCCAGTTTACGCCACCATCTTTGCCCTTTACTTTTTGCAAAGTAGGCGAAAACACTCGCTCCAAAATCGCTTGATAATCAACTAGCCCTTGCATCTTTCTCCCTTTGGTTATTTAAATCTGCCCTACAAAAAGGGCAAATTTAAAGAGCCTAAAGCCAAAATAAATTTGGCTTTAGTTTTGGTTTTAGAATTTAACTTGAGCTGAAAGCATGAAGGTTCTTCCATAGCCTCTAAACATGCTTGCGCCAGAATAACTGCTTGGAACAGATCCATCAAGATCGCCAGAGAAGATGCTGACCCAGTATTTTTTATCAAATACGTTATTTACATTAAATCTAATAGATGTCTCTTTACCTATCCAAGCTTTTGTAGTATATCTAGCACCAAGATCGGTTGTAAAGTATCCGCTTACGCTTGCAGTATTCATCTCATCAACATAGCGTTTGCCTGTGTAGTGGAAATTTGTTGTAAATGCAAGTTTGTTTGTACCTGGCACTGCATAGTCAAATAACATATTTGCTTGAACTTTTGGTTCACCAACGATAGTTTTTCCAACTACTTTTTGATTTGCTGATTTATTCATTTTTGGATCTATAAATGTTATACCACCATAAGCGCTTAAACTATCTACTATTTTTCCGCCAGTTGTAAATTCTATTCCTCTATTTCTTTGATCACCTTGTCTTCCAAATATTCCATTAACTTCATAATAAGTTGGTCTTGTTATTTGAAACACAGCAGCACTAAAGTCGATCTCATTTACTCTGGTTTTTACACCTAACTCATATTGTTTGCTTCTGTAAGGATTAAAGCTAATAGTTTGTCCATATAGCGGATGTCCGACTTTATCATAAGTTTTAGATGCACCCTCTCTTAAGCTATCAGCATAGGTGAAATATACATTAAAATCAGGCACGATTTTATACACTACGCTTCCAGCCCAGCTTATACCATCTTTTTTATAATTAGTCTTTTTAAACCAAGTATTTGAAGCTGAGAGTATGACATTTAAACTATCATTAAGAGCGATATCATCAACAACTGAGATATTTTTCATATCCATCATTACGTCTTTATCTTTACCATATAGCCATTTATAGCCATTTAATGATGTAGCAAAGTTATGATTAATACTTCCAGTACTAAAGTCTGTTTGAGCTTTTAAAAATGCACTAGGCACAGTAAATGCACCATCACCATTCCTAGCCCTGATAGCTTTTTGCCATTGGTAGCCACCCTCAAGATACCATCTATCAGTTGGAGCATATTTAAATTTACCACTAGCTGTTATAGTCCTCATAAATCTCTCATCATTGGTTGATGTAGTTACATCTGAGAAGCTAGGCATACCAGTATGTCTAACACCGACTATTCTTCGTCCTGCTCTAATAGGAGAAAACCCTTGATATACTCCATCTTTACTTGCGAAGCTAACACCATCATAATAGCCACCCATAGTGTGCTTGTAGTAGCTAAAATTTGTCTCAAACGTCAAGTCATCAGTTGGATAAAAATCAAGTCCAATAGAAGCTAGGCGGCGTGAAGTTTTACTATCTTTTGGCTCTCTTTCTCCATCTGTATAATAAAATACTCCGCGGTAACCTATTTTTTCAAATTTATTTGATGTATCAAATCCTACACCCAAATTTCCACGAGAAATATAATCTGTCCAAATAGCGTTGTAATCAGCAACAGGACGTTTGCGAGAGTAGCTAAAAATACCTGCTGGATCTTGTCCGCCATATAGTGAGCCAGCAAGTCCGTTTTGAATTTGTAAGCTCTCAAACATTACCATAGGTATAGCTGTCGTAGAAACTGCGTAAAAGCCGTCCCAAAGGACGTTACCTACGACTGAGCCTTGAAAGCCACGAGTTTGTGGGCGACCCATTTCGCCACCGCCACGGTACTGAAGTTGTGCTGATGGAAAATATTTAACAGCTTCATCAAAAGCTTGAACGCCTTGATTGTCAAGAACCTCTTTTGAAATTGTATTTACTTGATAAGGCATATCTATAACTTTTTTATCAGCCAAAGGACCAGCAGCGACTCTTTTGTTTAAAATTCCCTCATCGATACCACTCTCGCTGATGTTATCACCGACTGAATTTACTTCAATACCCTCAAGTTTTGTCGTTTGCACAGCAAAAACTTGACTTAAAAAACCACTGCACATCAAAAGTGCAGCACATGTTGCAACTGAGATTTTGTAACTCAACTTTTACTCCTTTTACAAAAATTTTACATCTGAAATGTTACTAAAACGAATCTTAAATATAATTTATTAATTTATTAAATATTTGAAAATACATTTTATTTAAGAAAGCTAAAATAAGGCATTGTGAGAACGATTTTTAAAAATTTCATAGCTTTGATAAGATAAATAAATACTATAAATATAATCTTTTATATCGACAAATAATGCTTAAAATTTTAAGAAAAGTAATAATTGATAAAAATATAATAAAGGCTATTTTTTTGTTTTTAGTAGAAATTTTGGCTAAAAATTAGCCAAAATTTATTTTAAAAGCTCTTTTGCGTATTTTAGACCTAGCTCGTAAGCTTTAGCATTTGCTTCTTTGACCTTAGCTGGTACGCTTGCTAACATCTCTTCACGCACTAAATTTTCATCCATACATTTACTCATAGCCACCGCCACGCCAAGGGCTACGACACTTTGAGTGATGACGTTACCAACCTCATCTTTTGCGATAGAAATGATAGGAATTTCATAAATTTTCCAGTAACTTTTATCCTCGTCGCTTACTTTTACCAAATTTGGCTCAACCACGATCGCGCCGCCCTCTTTTACGCCGCTTTTAAAGGCATTGTAGCTTATCTGCGCGGTTGCTAGCATGAAGTCTATCTCGCCCTCGTTTGCATAAGGGTATAAAATTTCCTTCTCGTCAAGGATGATATCGACCTTCGTTGGACCGCCACGCACCTGAGATGTGTAGGTAGATGCCTTGACGCCGTATCCACCTGCTTTTATCTTAGCAGCTGAGAGGATCTCGCCTGCTAGTATGACGCCCTGTCCGCCAACGCCGACAAATCTTAATTGTGACTTCATACTAGCTCCTCAAAATTTATCGCTTCATTGCTCATAGCAGCCTTTCTTACCATGTCGTAAGCTTTGGTGTATTCCATCTTTTCTTCATCTTTGTGAAGCACGCCAAGTGGAAAAATGCCCTTTTTCTCCTCATTGCTTAACATGTCAAATTTAACCTTGCTAGTCGTGCGGCCCTTTATCCACTCTAAATTTTTCACCGCCTCGCCCATTTTGTTCTTGCGGCCTAAATTTATGTGGCAGTTTGAAAATACATCAAAAAAGCTGTATCCATCGTGGCTAAAGCCCTCTACAAAGAGCTTTGTAAGCTTCTCTGGCTCGATGACGCTACCGCGCGCGACAAAGCTAGCACCTGCGGCGGTTGCGAGCTTACAGGCATCAAAGCTAGGATCGATGTTGCCGTATTGTGCTGTAACCGTCCACATGCCTTTTGGCGTGGTTGGGCTGGTTTGTGAGTTGGTTAGCGCGTAGATGAAGTTATTTATTAGGATGTGATTTAGCCCGATATTTCGGCGGCATCCATGTATCGTGTGGTTGCCTCCGATCGCTAGTCCGTCGCCATCGCCAGTTACAACAATGACGTGTTTGTCTGGATTTGCCATCTTTACGCCAGTGGCGTAGGCTACGGCTCTGCCGTGAGTTGTGTGGATGGTGTTGCAGTCAATATATCCGCTAAAGCGGCCAGAGCAGCCTATGCCTGAGACCACGCAAACATCGTTCATGTCCCAGCCCATGGTGTCGATAGCTCGGATGAGCGCCTTTAGTATGACGCCGTCGCCACAGCCCCAGCACCAAAGAGTAGGCATTTTATCTGTTCGTAAATATTTATCATAATTAAAAGCCATAAATTTCTCCTATCTTTGCCTCGATCTCGCTTGGGCTTATCGGTCTGCCGTTTGCTTTTAGCAGTTTTGCAAAGTCATCTCTTAAGATGATCTTTGAAATTTCGCCACTATACTGGCCTAAATTTAGCTCGCAGACTAAAATTTTATTAAATTTATTTGATATCTCTTTTAGCTTTTTAGCTGGAGCTGGAAAAAGTGCGAGTGGCTTAAATAGCCCTACTTTTAGCCCTTTTTCACGTAAATTTAGTATCGCTTGCTTGGCTGAGAGAGCCACGCTACCAAAGGCAATGATACAAATTTCAGCGTCATCAAGCATAAATTCTTCAAATTTCTCGCACTCATCAGTGTGTAAATTTATCTTATCAAATAGCCTATTCATCGAGTATTCAACGATCTTGCCATCTTCTGTTGGAAAGCCAGTAGCACCATGATGAAGCCCAGTTATATGGTAGTGATAGCCTTTAAAGAAAGGATTTAGCGTAGCTGGCTCATCTGGTGCGGCCTCATAAGGTTTATACTCTTTTGGCTCGCCATTAAATTCTCTTCTTTTATAAATTTCTAGCTCGCTAATCTCTGGCAAACGCACCCTTGCTTGCATGTGTCCTATCGTCTCATCAAGTAGCAGCATAACTGGCGTCATAAACCTAGCTGCAAGATTAAACGCTCGCACCGTCTCAGTGTAGCACTCCTCTAGGCTGCTAGGTGCTAGCACTATCATATTTACATCGCCGTGAGTTGGGTTTTTAGCCTGCAAGATATCGCCTTGTGCGACACGGGTTGGCAAGCCAGTTGAAGGGCCGCCGCGCATAACATTTACGATGACAAGCGGTATCTCAGCGATAAAGCCAAGGCCTATTTGCTCAGCCTTTAGTGAAATTCCTGGACCTGAGCTTGCTGTCATGGCCTTTGCACCGCTCGCACTTGCACCAAGAGAAACTGAAATCCCAGCTATCTCATCTTCCATTTGTATAAATGTGCCACCATGTTTTGGCAAAAGTACGCTTAGCTCGTGGGCGATCTCACTACTTGGAGTGATCGGATATCCACCAAAGAAGTTACAGCCGCACTCGACCGCAGCCCTTGCCACTAGGGCATTTCCAGTTGATACTAGCTCTCTCATGCGCTCTCTCCAAGCTTTGCAAATTTATTTGCCTTTACGGCCGCAGCTCGCTCTTTACTCTCAGCGGTTAGCTTTGCAAATTTAAAGCCTTTATCAGCCACATAAATGGCAAAATCAGGGCAGTGAAGCTCGCAGTCGCGACAGCCTATACATGAGTCAGCATAGACGACCTCTATCATCTTACCAAGCACTGCTTTTGGCTCAAGCCTCATCGCTAGCACGCCTGCTGGGCAGTAGCTCACGCAGACATCACAGGCTTTACACCTGCTCTCATCGACCCAAACAGGTACGTTTTCTTTTATTATCATCTATATTCCTAATCCAAATTTTCTTTTAAAAATTTAATGTTTTTTCTAATATCAGCTTCGCTTTTACTTAGCTGCTCTTGCTCACTTTCATTTATATTTAGCTCTAAAATTTCTTTTAAGCCCTCGCGTCCAAGCCTTACTGGCCTGCCGCAACTTAACTCATCATCAAGAAGCACGCTAGCACTTAAAATTTCATCACTCTTGCCCATGATCGCTTCACACATTTTCACAGCTGCAGCCGCTGGTGCGTAGTAAGCTGAAGTGCCAAGCAGTTTAACGATCTTTGCGCCGCCAGTGCTTGTCTCTTTTTTGAGCGCTTTTAGCTCATTTTCATTTAAATTTTCGCTGATATTGCTAGCTGATACGATCATCTCGTCGTTGTGAGCGCCTACGATCTTTGCTCTTAGCTTGCTGGCGTCTTTATCTTTTAAAAGCGCTAGCTCATATCTGCACCTTGCGCTATCTAGCTCGCCAGCCATGCCGATCACTTTGTTTTTGCTAAAACCGCTAAATTTATGAGCCGTCCAGACCATCACATCAAGCGGATTTGTGACGACTATTATCACTGCGTTTTTGGCAAACTCAGCTATCTTTTGTGCTGTTTGCTTTACGACTACGGCGTTTTTAAGTAGCAAGTCCTCTCTAGTTTGACCCTCTTTTCTTGGGCTTCCAGCTGTGACTATGACGATGTCACTACCTTCAATTAGCACAAAATCATCGCCACCACAAACGCTAGTTTTTGCGCTAAAGACGCAGCTTGACTGCGCTAGGTCGATCGCTTTTGCACGCGCCACATCGCCAAATATATCTACAAGCGCGATCTCATCGCAAACTTCTCTCATACAAAGCGCATAAGCTATGCTCGCACCGACGTTTCCAGCTCCAACTATACTTATTTTCATTTTCTCATCCTATTATTTGATTTAAAATTTTACTTGGTCTCATGACCTCATTTGCCCTCACTTCATCTGGCAAATAATATCCGCCAAATTCCACGCTTGCACCATCATTTTGTCTTAACTCTTTTAAAATTTCGCTCTCATTTTTCTCTAGCCCGTCTGCTAAATTTTCAAAAATTTTACTTAAAATTCCGCCACTTATTGCCATTTCTCTTGCCCAAAATATCGCTAGATAAAAGTGCGACTCTCTGGTATCAAGAGTAGCATTTGGAGTTTTGTTTTCGTCCAAATAGCTAGCAACGGCTCTATTTAGCGCATCGCTTAGCTCTTTTGCCTCTTTTTTTTGCCTCAAAAATGCTAAATGTTCAAGCGAAGCACTAAGCGCCAAAAACTCGCCTAAGCTGTCCCAAAGTAGGTGATTTCTCTCTTTTAGCTCTTTTACAAGCGTAGGAGCCGTCCCACCAGCACCAGTCTCAAACATCGCTCCACCAGCAAGTAACGGCACAACTGAGAGCATTTTTGAGCTGCCGCCTAGCTCAAATATCGGAAAAAGATCGGTTAGATAGTCTCTTAAAACGTTACCAGTTACGCTTATAACGTCTTTACCAGCTCTTATTGCTTCAAGCGATTTTTTAGTTGCTTGCTCGTAGTTTAAAATTTCAAATTTTACGCCAGCGCTAGCAAATTTCTCTCTAAATCTTTCAAATTTAGCTATCAAATTTCTATCATGAGCACGGCTACTATCTAGCCAAAAAATAAGCTCATCTTTTGAAATTTCGCCTCTTTTTAAAGCTAGCTCAAACCACGCATTTATCGCATCATCCTTTGCCTGCGTCATCCTAAAAATATCGCCACTTTTAACACTAAATTTAAAGACACTCTCTCCCGCCTCGTTACAAACAACAAATTCTCCGTCTTCTTTTGCGATGAAAGTCTTATCGTGGCTGCCATACTCCTCAGCCTTTTTAGCCATGAGCCCCACGTTTGCTACGCTACCGATCTTGCTCACGTCAAGCGCGCCATGCTCCTTAAAGTCCGCTACGCAAGCCTCATAAACCCTAGCGTATGTTCTATCTGGGATCATGCAAAGCGAGAAATTTAGCTCGCCACTTCTATCTTTTACCTTGCCAGAGTTTCTAATGAGTGCTGGCACGGAGGCGTCGATGATGACGTCATTTGGCACATCAAAGTTGCTAGCATTTTCATTTAGTGCCCAAATTTTTGCTTTTTTGCTCAAAATTTCATCAAATTTAGCCAAAATTTCATCTTTATTTTTAAGCTGAGAAATTTTAGAAAACATATCTTTTAAGCCATTTTTTGCCTCAACTCCGTGAGCCTTAAACTCCTCACCAAATAGCTCAAAAACCTCTTTAAAATAGCTCTTTATCGCGTGAGCAAAGATGACTGGGTCGCTAACCTTCATCATCGTGCATTTTAGGTGCAGGCTCAAGGTCAAATTCTCTTTTTTTGCCTCTTCAAAACAGCTTTCATAAAATTTATCAAGCTCATCTACACTTAAATATGTAGCATCAACTATTTCGCCGCTTTGGATAGCAAGCTCTTTTAAAAGCTCTTTTTTGCCATCCAAACTTATGAAATTTACATAAAATTTCTCATCTTTACTGGCGATAATTGA
Source organism: Campylobacter concisus (assembly GCF_002913715.1). Taxonomy (NCBI): domain Bacteria; kingdom Pseudomonadati; phylum Campylobacterota; class Epsilonproteobacteria; order Campylobacterales; family Campylobacteraceae; genus Campylobacter; species Campylobacter concisus. The sequence continues at coordinate 785,535 of NZ_PPCE01000009.1, forward strand.
GCGCTCATTCTCATAAAAATCGCCCTTTTGCATGTAGCAAATTTTTGTCTTATTTGTCTTGTCCCAGTCGCCGTTACTGTGAGGATGTTTTTTAGCAAATTCTTTAACCGGTGGCAAGACCCTTCTATCTGAGTTTCCTTGCCTAAGCACTGGATTAACCGCGCTGCCAAGCACTTTTTGGTATTTTTTAGCAACCTCTTCATCGTAGTCTGTGATGATCTCGTCTGGATAAAAAGGCACATTTATGCCCTTGCTTCTAAGCTCCTCTATCGCTGCTTTTAGCTGAACGAGCGTGGCAGAAATGTTTGGCAGTTTTATGATATTTGCTTCTTTGTGACTGGTAAGCTCACCCAAAAGTTCTAGCTCATCGGCCTTATTTAGTCCAAGCTCTTTGCTAAAAAGAGATAAAATTCTCCCAGCCAAGCTGATATCAGCCCTTGTTATGCTAATGCCAGCACGAGATAAAAAGCTCTTTACGATAGGAAAGAGAGAATAGCTTGCAAATAGCGGTGCTTCGTCAGTTTTGGTCCAGATAATATCACTCATTTTAGCCCTTTTATTTTTTTAAAATTTATCACTTTCTTTATTAAATCTCGTTGTATTTTAGGCATTTGCCGCAAATTCTAGCTCTATTTTCCTATATTTTGGTTGTGCTCGCTTAAGGTTTTTGAAAAAATGTGTTTTTTCGCCTTTTTATCAAGCACAAAGTATAAATAATCGCTCTTTGCAGGGTTTATCGCCGCTTTGATCGCACTTATCGAGACGCAGCAGACTGGACTTGGCGGAATGCCGTCGTTTAGATAGGTATTAAACTCGCTCATATCGCTTCTTATACGCTCAGCCGTGATCACATCGTGTGAATAAATTCCGTAGTTTAGTGTGCCGTCCATCTGCAACCTCATGCCCTTATTTAGGCGGTTATAAATGACTGAGGCGACAAGTGGCATCTCAGCGTCGTTTGCAGCCTCTTTTTGAATGATCGAAGCGATCGTTAAAATTTTAAACCATTTTTTCTCATTGTATTCGCCAAAAATTTTATTGCTGATCTCGCTTTGAGCCTTTCTTGATGAATTTACAAGATAAAAAGCAAGGTGCCTTTCGCTGATGCCTATTGGAATTTTATATGTATTTGGCATCAAAAAGCCATCACTCACTGGAGCAAGGACGTTATATTCGCTATTTAGCTTAACTGGATCAAGTCCTAGCTGGGCGGCGATCTGGTTTAAAAAAATGATAGTCGTTTCACCTGGTATTAGCGTTATCTCGGTTAAAGCTGCTTTTGCTTTTGCAAGTTTTTTTAAAAAATCAACCCTTGAAATTTTATCTTGGCCGATCTCTATCCAGCCAGATTGCGGAGAGCCAATAAAAAGTATGGCGTACTTGTCTATCACGCTTAAGTTAAAGTTGCGATTAGCTAAATAAGATATAATCTCGCCCACACTTCCCTTTGGCACAAAGACGACTTTGCTCGTGTTTATGGGGCGTGCCAAATAGACAAATACGCTTAGGACAACGATGAGTACGATATCAAAGAAAATATCCAGATACGGCTTTTTTATAAAATTTTTTATCATTTTAATTCTTTCGCTTCTTTTGCTTTTAAAATACGGCATAAAAATTAACGATTTCGAGTTTTACGGCGTAAAATTGGAGCAATTATATATAAAGTTAGATAAAAAAATAATTGTAAGAGCAAAGCAGATCAAGCTACCTAATTTTAAACAAAACGCAGAGCAAAAAGCTAGCGACAAGCAACTTTTAAACCTTAGTCAGGGCGTGGATTATCTTGAGACCTTTTTTCAAGAAATTTCGCTTGAGAGCGTGCAAATAGGCGATGATTTTAATATCAAAATTTTATTTTTAGATGATATATTTTTCGTTGATAGTCCTTATCTAAACATCGATATCAAATTTCAAAAAGAGCAGCAAGATGGCATAGATCGCTTCATAGTAAAAAATTTAAGTCTTAAAGACTTTAATGTAAGCATTAGCGGCGAAGGCAGTGCAAATTTTGACAAGGATGACTATAAATTTGATGGAAATTTCACCTCGCACGAGCTAAATGGCAAGCTTAGCTTTGCCTTAAAAGATACGCTTTTAACCTACAAAGCCTATGACGTCGAAGCTGGTAGCATCAAGGACTTCATCGCTGAGCTTGATAGCCGCATACACCTAAACAGCGAGGTTAAAAACTGGATATATGGCTACATCGTGGCTGATGACTATCACCTAAATGAGATAAATGGCAAGGCTGATCTAGCCAAAAATAACTTTTATCTAAATGATCTAAATGCCACCGCAAATACTAAAAATTTGCTCGTTAAATTTGAAAAAGACTTGCCGGCCGTAAATGTAGGCGAGGCAAATATTACGCTTAAAAACTCAAAGCTTAAATTTGATCTTATTTCACCTATTTACAAGGGCAAAAAACTTGATGGCTCAAATGTTACGATAAATAATATCTTTGATGAAAAAAGCGCAAATTTAGAGCTTTTTATAAAGACAAAATCGATCTATGATGAAACTATAAATGAGATATTAAAAGCCTATAAGATCATCGTGCCAGTAAGGCAGCTTAGCGGAAAAATGGATGCTAGCTTAAAAATTTTGATAAAACTAGACGAGAAAAGCTTAGAAAATTTTGATGAAAAAAGCGTTATCGCAAATGGTGAGTTTAAAATCAGCGATGCAGTCATAGAAATAGCCGGAAGTAAATTTAACGCTAAAAGTGCTCTTGTAAAACTTATAAATACGACAAATTTAAGCATCGATGCGACTGGCTTTGGGCTTGACTTTTTTAAGGCAAATGCCAAAGCGAATATAGATTTACAAAAAAGCACTGGCGAGATAAAAGGCACAATAGAAAGCTTTGATCTAAAAGAGAAAAATGATGAAATTTTAGCCTTTAAAAATGAGCCATTTACTGCTTTTTTAGACTTTAGCAAGAATAATAAGACTTTACTTAAGATAGAACCATTTGGGCTTGATATGAGCTTTGGCAGTGAAAGTAAAATATCAACAAAAAATAGTAAATTTTTCATAGAGAGCTCGCCTGTTTTAAAGCAAAACGGCGTGCGTGGTTTTGATGAGCTTAGCATAAAAAGTAAGGATTTTACTGATCTTGAAATTTTTGCTAAAGAGGCAAACTTTGATTTGCCGTTTTTAGATAAAAATGGCTCAAAGTACGAAAATGACGATCTTAAAATTTTAGTCTCAAAAGCTGGCGTAAAGGTAGATAGCGCAAGTAAAAAGCTAAGCCTAGACATAAAAGAAAAAGCCATAAACGTAAAAACTAAAGATCTAAATTTACTAGTGCTTGACGATAACAAAACCAGCGAGCAAAGCACACCGCTTGAGCTTTTAGCAAAAAATGGCGATATCATTTTAAAGGATCTAAACAAGACCTTGCCATTTACTAGCTTTAGCGCCGAGAAAAAGGGCAAAAGCACCTCACTAAATGGGCTGGCGCAGCAAGGAAGAGTTGGCTATTTTAACGATGAAAAGAGTATAAATTTAGATGCAACCGACATAAGCGGAGAATTTATCAACGACCTTTTTGGCATCAAGAGTTTTGAGGGCGGTAAATTTCGCCTGAAACTACTTGGAGAAAACTCAAAGAATTTCAAGGCTGAGGTGAGATTTTTTGATACTTTTTTAAAGGATTATATCTTTTATCAAAGACTGCTTAGCTTTTTAAACTCGGTTCCATCGCTTCTTAGCTTTAAAACGCCTGACTTTAACGACAAGGGCTTTACTGTTAAAAATGGTAAAATTTTACTCACTAGAAATGGCGATATGATCGAGTTTTTAGCGATTGAAATGATAGGCACAAGTGCTGATATCGGCGGGCGTGGCACGATTGATCTAAAGAGCAAAAAGATAAATATCGACCTTGAGCTAAAGCTACTAAAAGATGCTAGCAGTATCATTGATAAAATTCCACTGGTAAATCAAATAATCCTTGGCAAGGACCGCTCGCTCTCAACTGTCATCGCCATACGAGGCACTACTGATAAGCCAGAGTACTCAACGCAGATCCTGCAAGATGCCCTGCTCTCGCCACTAAAGATAATAAGAAACGTGATTCAGGCTCCGTTTTTGATATTTGAGTAGTTTAAATCTGCAACGCATGGAAATTATAGAAAAATTATTGGCTGCTTCTAAAGCCAAGAGTGGCACTCTTTTGATTATTTATATTATCCTCGGCTCGCAAAGTTCGTAAATATATCAAAAGCTAAAGATCAAGGCTTTGATAGCTATTTTTTTAATACTATAACCATTAAAATATTTTGATAAAAACATAAAATTTTACATATAAAAATATGTAAAATTTACTTCATCTCAAGGCGCATCAGATACATATCCTCGCCGTCAGTTACCTTTAAATTTTGGCTTTTGCACTTTGGACAGGTGAAGTCATTTTCATTAAGCTCTCCGCCAAATCCGCAATCCAAACACTCTACAACAATACCTTGTAAATTTATGATAAGCTCGGCGTTTTCGCAGATCGTACCAGCCTTATAAACATCAAAAGCGCTCTGCAAATAATGAGGCTCCACCCCGCTTAAGCGGCCAATCTTTATCTCGATCTTGCTTATCTCTTTTGCGTTTTCTTTGGCGGCATTTTTCTCGCAAAGGCTAACTAAATTTTGAACGATACTAAGCTCGTGCATTAGCAGATCCTTGGTAGTAGCTCGCCCTTTGGCGGCTCGAGGAATCTTCTTGATTTATAGGCGTTTTCGATGATGACACGCTCGTTTTTAGCCTCCATTACTTCGCCTATTATCATCGCGTTTTGATCAAATTCTCTTAAAATTTTAAGCGCGTCCTCAGCCTGGCTCTCGTCGACAGCCATCACAAAAGTGCCCTCATTTGCAAGTTCATAAGGCTCAAATCCAAATAGCTCACAAACGCCCATCACTTCGTCTGCGACCTTGATATTTTCTTCAAAGACCAAGATGTCAAATTTGTTAAATTTAGCCCACTCGTTTAGCACTGCGCTTAGTCCGCCTCTTGTCGCATCACGCATAGTCTGCGGTTTTATGCCAGCCTCAAATAGCCTCAAAGCAACCTCTTTTAGGCTCTTGCAGTCACTTTTTAGATCAAATCCGAGCTCAAATTCCTCTCTTGCAGCAAGCACCACACCGCCGTGTCTGCCAACATCTCCAGAGATTAAAATTTTAGCCCCAGCTTTTAAATTTTTAAGCTCCACACCCTCGCAAACTATTTCACCGATACCTGCTGTGTTTATGAAAATTTTATCGCATTTGCCCTTTGGCACGACCTTTGTATCGCCACAAACTACGCTCACACCGCTCTCTTTGCAAGTTTTAGCAAGCGAGCCAAGCACCGTTTCAAGCTCTTCTATACTTAGCCCCTCTTCGATGATGAGAGAGCAGCTTAGGTATTTAGCGCTTGCACCAACCATCGCTAGGTCGTTTATCGTGCCACAAGCTGCGATCTTACCGATATCGCCGCCGTTAAAAAAAATGGGAGTTACCACAAAGCTATCAGAGCTAAATGCGATCTTGCCGTTTAAATTTAATATCGCCGAGTCGTTGCTTTGCCTTAAAATTTCGTTATCAAAAATTTTAAATATCGTCTCGTTAATAAGCGAGTTCATCTCCTCGCCGCCGCCGCCGTGACTTAGCATTATCTTTTTCATTAAATTCCTTAACCAACTCTTGCGTATTTAAAATATGCCGCACAAGCGCCCTCGCTTGAGACCATGCACGATCCTATCGGATTTTGCGGGTTGCAAACCTTGCCAAAGACTTTGCACTCTGTTGGCTTTGCTAGCCCTCTTAAAATTTGCCCACAAATGCATGCCTTGCTCTCGCCGGCACTCTCTACGCTACAGTCAAACTGCACTCTAGCGTCAAGGTAGGCAAATTCATCTTTTAGCTTCATGCCGCTTTGCGCTATCTCACCAAGGCCTCTCCAGACAAAGTCGCACGGCTCAAAGTACTTAGCTATGAGCTCTTTTGCCTTGACGTTGCCCTCTTCTTTAACCGCCCTTGCGTACTCGTTATAAACCTCATATGTTCCTTCATTTTGCTGACGGACTAAATTTAGCACACTTGCCATGATGTCAAGCGGCTCAAAACCACTAATGGCGATCGGTCTTTTAAATTCGCTCGCCAGCTCTTTGTAAATTTTACTTCCAGTGATCACGCTCACGTGACTTGGGCCTAGAAATGCATCTATCCTCACGTTTTCATCACTCATTATAGCTCTAACTGGAGCTGGAACGGTTACATGATTTATGTGAAAGTATAAATTTTTAATGTCCTCTTGCACCACTTTTTCAACCAAATTTGCGCTCATTGGCGTCGTTGTCTCAAAGCCAATGGCAAAAAATATGACCTTTTTGTCTGGATTTTGCTTAGCGATATTTAGCGCATCAAGTGGCGTGTAAAGTGCCCTTATATCATGCCCTTCGCCGCGAAGCTTTTGCAAGCTTGTCTTTGAACCAGGCACTCTTAGCATGTCAGCTAGCGTGCAAAAGATCACATTATCCATGCTAGCTAGCTTACAGGCCTCATCTATGCGGCTCTTTGGCATCACGCAAACTGGACAGCCTGGGCCGTGGATAAAATTTATATGCTCTCCTACCAAGCTTGGCAGTGCAAATTTCATAATGCTATGCGTGTGCCCGCCGCAAATTTCCATGATATTTAGGGGTTTTGTGCTCTCTTTTTGGATGAGTTTTGAAAGGGCTAGGATTAAATTTTTATCGCGAAAGTCATTGATAAGATCCATCAAATTTTCCCCGCATTCATATCATCAGCGATCTTTTGATAGACCTCTAAGCTCTCAAGCGCAAACTGCGTATCAATCTTTTGCATAGCGTATCCAACGTGGATTAGCACATATTCGCCAACTTTTACCTCTTCAGAGATGAGATCTAGGCTTACCTTTCTAGTAACGCCCAAAGTCTCAACCGTAGCAACGTTATTTTCATCTATTTCTATTACTTTTGAAGGGATCGAGAGGCACATTATCTTAGCTCTTTTTTAAATTCCAAATAACTTATCCACTTATCGATACCTTCACCCGTTTTGCTATCTATCACAAAGATATCAACCTTTGGATTTAGCTTTCTAGCGTCATTTTTCACTCGCTCGATGTCAAAGTCAAAGTGTGGTGCGAGCGAAGCTTTTGTAATGAGAAGCACGTCAGCAGCCCTAAACATCACAGGATATTTGCTCACCTTGTCATCGCCCTCTGGCACTGAAAGAAGCACAGCGTTAAAATGTGAGCCCACATCGTAGCTTGCAGGACAGACTAAATTTCCAACATTTTCTATAAAAACCAGATCAAGCTCATTTAGTGGCAAGTGATGAAGGCCTTCGTGCACCATAAAAGCATCTAAGTGACAGGTCTGACCTGTGCTTATCTGATGAGCCTTTGCGCCAGCCTTTACTATACGGTCGGCGTCTTGATTTGTCTCAAGATCGCCCTCTACAACGCCTATTTTAAACTTACCAGCCTTTATCGTAGCCTCAAGAAGCGTGGTCTTGCCAGCGCCTGGGCTACTCATTAAATTTACGCAAAGTATCTTTTTTTCATCAAGATGAGCTCTGTTGTGAGCAGCTTCTTTATCATTTTCGCAGAGAATTTTCTCTATCACGTCTATGGTTTTACTCTCGTTTAGCACAGGGTGTGCGTGAGCCTCATGGCTATGCTCATGTGCGTCATGAGCGTGATCTGTATGTCCATCATGAGTGTGTGGGTGCGAGTGAGTGGTGCCATCAGCGTGAGTGTGAGTGTGGGCGTGATTACCCATTGAACAACCGCAATCTTTACACATTTTTTCATCCTTTTTTATTAATTTATGGAGATTTTAACTCTTAAATTTAAAAATAAAATTAAAATTTAGGAGTTTTGGCAAATAGATCAAAATTAATTAATTTATTTAAATTTTTATTTAAATTTAAAAATATAAATAAAATTTTCAAGCATTTTGACTAAATTTACTTTACTCTTTTTGCCTAATCTCATCCAACTTATCAAAATTTTCATCACCGAGTAGTTTTTTGCTATTTTTTTGGGCATTCTTTTGGATTATTAAATCCTTTAGCCTAGCCTTGCCATTTTCCATCACCATCAAAACAGCATATGCATCAACGTCTTCTTCTCTCATTTCATTTTCAGTATTAGCCGCACTATCAGGCGACATATAAAAGTGCTCTATACCGTATTTTACGAGCGAGTAGCCATCATATCTACCAGCTAAAAACACTCCATTGTCTGGCTTGCGTATACTAAATTTGGAAAAGCTGTAAGTGCCATTAACATCTGGCTTTAAAACAGCATAAACTCTAGCCCCATCTCTTACTCTCTCATCGTATTGGTCGATATAGCGGTCACCTTCATCATTTTCGTCAAAATTTCTTGAATGAAAATTTGAAAATTCATAGTTCAAATCAACATAATTTCCGCGAAAAAGATCTCTTGGATCATAAAGATTAACCCTTACTCTTACCTCTTGCCCAAAATAAAGTGGCATAAGTGCGTAGCCAAGCATAATGCCAATAAGCGAAATTTGAAAAACCACAGCTACTATTAATACTTTTATCTTCATTTTTTACGTCCTTTTCTAGCCACAACTAGCACTATGAAAGCAAACACCATAAATAGCGCCGTAGCACCAATATAATCACCTATTAGCTGGAAGTACCTCACGGCTGCAACCAAAAATATCATACAAAGACCAAGTTTTAACTCACCCTTTTTGATAAGAACCGCAGCTGTTATGATATTTGCGAGCGAAAAAAATATATTTGCGTAGCCAGGACCGTAGCTAAAGACAAATGGCAATGATACGAGAAGTGCCCCAAGCAGCAAACCACTCTTGTTTTTTTCTTTAAAAAATATTGCAAAATAAGCAACACTAAACAAAATAAAAACAAAGCCAAAGTTGCTTTTAAAAAACGACTTCACGAACCAAAGCTCTTCATCTCCAGCCTCAAATAAATTTCTTTCTTCAAATAAAAGCAGACAAAGCAACAACACAAAAACGCCAAAATTTTTACCAAATTCTTTTGCAAATGCACCAAGCCCTGCTCTAAATTTATCTAGTAGCGGCGAAATGCTAATAAGTAAAAGCGCATAAGATAGCGATACGATCGCAACCATAGGAAGTCCAAACAAAAATCCATAATCAAATATCGCTCTAAGACCACTAATGTAGCCGCAAAATGAAATTATGTATATAAAGATATCTATAAAAAGCACAAAAGCAAGCCATTTTGAGTCGTCTTTGTAAAGCGTATATGCGCCGAGTACTATAAAAATGATAAAGCCAAAACCAAAGTCGCCCTGATAAGCTATCATAAAAAACCAAACTGTCGCAAAGATAAGGCTTTGGGCTACCAACACACCTTTTTTACTAGCAAAAGAAACCGCAAACGCTCCGATACTCCAAAGTAAAATACCGCCGCTTGGCTCATCGCTAATGTGATAAATTTGAGCAATAAGTGCAATCGCCGCACCAAAGCAAAAATTTCCAAGAAAAAACATCGCCGTTGATAGATTTTCCTTTCCCTTTGCGAGATAGTAAATTCCACCAAAATTTACAAGCCCAAGTACAAACAACACAAGCGCCAAACGTCCCAGCCTTGGTATCTCTTCCCAATTTGCACCAACAAGCGTAAAAAAAGCCAGCGCAAAAAAGAGATACGCTACGAGTTTTAGGACAAAACTCATCTTGTCACTATGAGCGTCAGGGTCGATGTCGTATAAATTTGCTATTTTTATAGCGGTCTCTTTATCGACTATTCCATCACTTTGCCACCGATCCAGCTCTTTTGCTAGAAAAATTCTATTTAAAAAGTTCAACAACAACTCCTTTGCAAGCTCATTAAAACATAAGAAGCCTATTAACCAGCGTAAAAATGTGGTAATAAGGATCAAATTTTGTTGTTATTATATAAAAATATAGTGTAAATGCTAAGAAGAGATATTTGGATGAGTTCAAAAAATTTTTAGAAATTTGAATTTTAGCCAAAGCCCAATAAAAAGAGTAAATGACCATCAAATTATCATTTATTCAAATGATATGGAGTTTGCACGAGCAAATCGCCAAAAACTCCATATAAATTTACAAAAACTACAAAAACCGCTTAAAAACTACTTTGAAAGACTAATGTAATAAACACCACAGCTACAAGAAACCAGCTGCTTGCTATACTTGCTAAAAACTCCTAAATTCTATACCACTTCAAAGACTTTAGCACGCTAAAATTTAGGAACGGCTGCCTTTGTAAGTTTAGAAAATTTAACACCTTTTAAGCCAGCGATTCTCTCAGAAAAGCGTTCTATTTTGCTTGCCTCTCCTCTTATAGAGATCGTTTCTAAGCAGTTATGGTGATCGACATGTACGTGATTTGTACAGATTATTTTCACGTCAGAGTCATGCTCGATATCCATTTTTTTATTCACCAAATCGTTGTGATGATGCACATAAATGAGCGTCAAAACACCGATCAACTCTTCATTAGCGTCCTTCCAGCTATCATTTACGATTTTTTCACGGATCAGATCCCTCGTAAATTCGCTCCTAGAAGCGTAGCCTTGTTCGCTAACCTTCTTATCTAGTTCGTCTAGTAACTGACTAGGCAAAGAAACACTAAAACGTATAACACTATCCATTTTTTGCTCCTTTCTCGTTTGATTACCGTTTATAATCATTATACATCACTTATTAGAAAATGTGGATAAATAATAATAAATTTGCCCTAAATTTACGTTAGAATCGTTGCTACAGAATTTTTTATTGATATAAAATTTCAAATTTACTTTAGTAAATTTTTTGTAAATAAGTTCGAGTAAAGTCTTATTTTGAAAAACTCCGCCGCTTAGTAAAATTTCCATTTTTTCTTTTTTTGAAATTTCAAAAATAATATCAGCCAAGCCATTTATAAATGCCGTTGCAGCCACTCTTGGCTCATCTTTTAAAGCACTTTTAAAAGCTTCTTTAAAGCCTATAACTCCATTATCTAGACTAAATTTATAACACACATCTAAATTTTTATCATAAAGTGCTTCAAGCCTCATGCCACTCTCACCTTCAAAACTTGAGTGAAAAAGCCCACAAATAATCGCTCCAAATGCGTCAAATATCCTACCAACCGAGCTAGTCTTTATTAAGTTTAATCCTTTTTGCTCCATTTTTTTAAAATTTGCAAGCATTTTTTCATCAAAATTTACTAAAAATTTACTAGCTTCGTCCTCAAGAGAGTATTTTAAAATAATAGAATATGCGATTAGATAAATATTTTTGATGCTGTTTTCGCCCCCAAATAGGCTAAATTCATCAAAATGATAAACTCGCTCGTAATTCTTTTTATTTAGCTCAAAAACCTCGCCACCCCAAATTTTGCCATCTTCCCCGTATCCAGTGCCATCAAAACAAAAGCCAAGGTATTTTTTATCTGCTAGATCATTTTCAAAGATCACACTTAGCAAATGTGCGTAGTGATGCTGCAGATGAACTAACTCAAAGCCCTGATCCTTTGCCCATTTTGTATTTAAAAAATTTGGATGCAGATCGGCTATGACCTTGTCTATTTTTAGGTTATAAGTCGTTTCAAAAAGGGTGAAAATGTCCTTAAACCTATCAAAAGTCGCCACATTTTTAAGATCTCCTATATATGGGCTAACCATTAAAAGGCCGTCTTTGTAGATACAAAATGAGCTTTTTAGCTCCGCTCCAAGGGCTAAAAATGTCCCTTTTTGCTTAAAATTTGTATGGATAAAATTTGGATTTAAGCCACGGCTCGTTCTTGTGAAAATTGTCTCATCACCAACGCAAAATGCGATACTATCGTCACTTGGTGAGTAAATTTCTCGGTCGTGATCAAGGTAAAAGTCTATGACGTCACCTAGCTTTTCTCTTAGCTCGCTCTCATCTTTTATCACAACTTCGCCTGAGATGTTTGCACTAGTTGCGATGATGTCGTGTTCTAAATACTCAAATAGCAAAAGATGTATGCCACTAAATGCGAGCATGACACCAAGCTTATTTAAATTTGGTGCGACACTTTTTGCGATATTTGAGCCATTTTTTGCCTCCAGTAGGACGATAGGCTTTAAATTTGAGCTAAGAAGCTTCGCCTCCGCTTCTGAAATTTGCGCTATTTTTCTGGCGTTTTGTAAATTTTTACTCATCAGCGCAAAGGGCTTGCTTGGGCGGTGTTTTCTAGCTCTTAGCTCGCAAACTGCAGCTTCATTTGTCGCATCACAAATCAAATGAAAGCCACCAAGCCCTTTAATGGCTAAGATTTTGCCCTCGTTTATGAGCTTAGCCGCATCTTTGGCCGCTTCGTTCCCACTAGCCAAGACTTTGCCAAATTTATCTTTTAGATAGAGTTTTGGTCCGCAGTTTGGGCAAGAGATCGGCTCTGCGTGATAGCGGCGGTTAAGCGGATCTTTGTATTCGCTCTCGCAAAATTTACACATTTTAAACTCATTCATCGTCGTATTTACCCTGTCATAAGGCAATGCTTTGATGATGGAAAATCTCGGTCCGCAGTTGGTGCAGTTTATAAATGGGTATTTATAGCGTGGATTTGTGGGGTCATAAAACTCACGCAAGCAGTCATCGCAAAGTGCGTAATCAGGCAAGATAGGCGCTTGCTTGGTGGCTGATTTTGAGGCAATGATCTCAAGCTTTTCATAAATTTTATCTATCTTAATCTTCTTTAGCTCATCGATCCTAGCAAGGGCTGGCAGCTTCTCATAAAGCTCTTTTTCAAAAGCCAAAAAGCTAGCCTCTTCGCCGCTAAAATTTAGCTTCACGCCCTCGTCATCATTGTAAATTTCGCCAACTAGCTTAAATTTGTCCGCTAAAGTATAGACAAAAGGTCTAAAACCAACGCCTTGAACTAAGCCTTTGATCTCATATCTAAAGCTTGATCTCAACGCCAAATCCGGGGTCAAAATTTGTTTTTATATTTGGGTTTAGGTGCTTTTTTATCAAGTTGCTAACTACCTTATTATAAAATAAATCCCCGCTTAAAGTAACATTTTTAATGTTAAATTTATCTCGTTTTTCATAGCTAAAATCGCTCAAAAAATGCGCCAAAGACTCGGTGCAACCAAAGCTGATATTCTTCTCTCCAGCGCCAGCAAGGATGAATGAAATGATACTTTTTACAAACTTAACCCCGTCTAAACCAAAGTCATCTTTCATCTTATAATCGATCCTAACGCCCTTTTGACCGCTAAAATCGCTTGCCATAAGAAGCAAATTCTCCCCTGCTTTTTTAAACTCACTGCTTGTGCCAAGCAAGCGTCCAGCTATGCAAAATAGCGAGAAAAAGCTAGCATTTGAGCTAAATTTACCGCTTGGCATGGCGCGCTCTTTGCTAAAGTTTTCAAGTAGTCTTTCGCCGCTCTCATCAGCTCTTATAAGCTCATAAATTTCTTCAAAGCTGCTAAATTTTGGTAAAAATAGAAGCTGCGTTTTGCTTGATTTTGAAAGCAGGCAAATTTCATCATCGCTAAATTTGCTAAATTTTAGCCCCAAAGTCACTTCGCCCAAACTCTCAAGCTCAAATTCCTCATCTTTTGTATAAAAAAATGGGCTTAAAACTGCGCTACTTTCAAGCAAAGTAAGCCTTGAAAGAGCATTTTTTTGCTCCTTTACTTTAACGCTTAAAAAGCTATAATTTTCTTTATTTAGCTGCTCGCAAAGGGCGTAAAGAAAAAGGTCATTTGGTGCCATCACGTCAAAAAATAGCGGTGCGTCCTCGTGATTTTGCCTATAAATGGCTGTCGTCTTTAGAGCTAAAAGTGGCTTTTCAAAGCTAGCTAAAAATGTCAAAGCTCTATCATCGGCGATAAAAATTTTTGGTAGCTGTTTTAAATTTACAGGCATCAAGAAATTTGCGTCAAAATTTACGCCAAGAGAAATTTCATATAAATTTTTATCTTGCTCTACGCAAACACCCTTGCCGTTTTTTAATAAATTTAGGCAAGCTTTTAGCTTTTCATTAAAATTATCAATCGTTATCTCACCCTCAAATTTACTCTCACATAGCACGCCACTTTCATTTAAGATAGCCTTTTTGCTAGCCAAAAATGTGCTCGCTTGAGTCGGAGTTAGGCCGCCAAATTTTATCTCATTTATTTTGCTATCTTTATCAAGCTCACTTGCAGCCAAGACCTCACTGTGCTTTATAAAAAGACTAAATGGCAAGAGCGTACTTGCTTTATTTGCCACGCTCTCAAGCTCACTGGTATTGCCACTTACCTTTAGACAAGTTTCATCTTCTTTGCACTTTATGCTATGAGCTAGATCGCCAGCAAGCAAGCGTAAAAATGGCACCAGAAACGAAGCGTCTTTGTGGCAAGTAAATTTAAAAGCAAGTATCATTTTAAACCTTTTTTAGCGTATTCATCAACGATATCATTTAGGGTAAAATTTGCTACTTTTTCGCACTTAAAATCAAGCTCTTTTAAGTGATCAAGCAGCGTTTTTTCTAGGATGTTAGAAGCTTTTATCACTTCATCTGAGAGGCTAAAATTTGATGATTCTATGCGGCTAGGCACGATGCCTAAGATTTTGGTTGTCGGCCTGTCGCCTGCAAGCTCCATTAGATGAAGGGTTTGAAGCATCTCGATCTCGTGAGCCGAGCCGTCCCAGCTGATAAAATTTGGTACATTTAGAAAGTCGAAAAAATAAACATCGCCCACGCTTGCGCCATTTGCGCTAATGCAATCAACGACGATAAGATAGTCAAATTCGCTTATTATGTGAGTTAGAGCGAGGGCTAAAGTGCCCCCGTCCATTAGAGTAAGCTCGTTTTTAGAACTTGTAAAGTTATAGTTTTTAGCCATCAAATTTACAAAATGAACACCTATGCCCTCATCGGCAAACATCACGTTGCCGATACCAAGAACCAGCACTCTCATCAGTGTTCTTTTACAAATTTATAGCCACTAACGATAGCGTCCATCGCTCCATTTTTGCCTTTAACAGCGTTAAATACCGCCATATAAACATGAATAGGCACAAAAATCATAATGACCCACATACAAATTCTATGTATCGTTCTAACATTTGCTAGTCCGCCCATAAGCTCTTCAAAAAACCTAGCTGGCTCATAAAGCGCTCCGCCAAGTCCCTCATGATAAACATGAACATAAAGCACAAGACCGCTTAGGCAAATAAGAGTCAAAATAAGATAAAAGAAAAAGTATGAGGCAAACTGCAAAGGATTATAAACGCCCCTTAAATGCGGATGTGGCCCCATAAAAAGATAGTATTTGATCTGTGCGATCCAAATTTTTGGATTTAGAAAATCAACCACACTCATCCACTCTTTTTTGCTGTGTTTATCAAAGACAAATAGATAAAATTTAAAGATAAACGCCGCTATTAGCACAAAGCCAGCGATCTGGTGAGCCATACGCCACTTTGCTTGCATAAAATTTGTAGGCTCGCTCGTGATCTCTGGACTCACAAAAACGTACGAGATATAGTAGCCGCTCACAACTAAAAGTGTGATCGCTGCAAATCTAATCCAGTGTGTCAGCCTAACACCGATGGAGAATTCGTATTCGCTGATCCTGTCAGCATTTTTATGTGACATCTTTTCTCCTTATAAATTTGGATTTATCTTATAAGTACTCAAATCATTTCCCTTTGTATCCATAACATGCACAGCGCATGCGATACAAGGATCGTAAGAGTGAATTTTTCGTATTATCTCAAGTGGCTTTGAAAGATCAGCGATCTTTAAACCAACTAAGCACGCTTCATAGCTTCCCATTTGATTTTGTGCGTCTTTTGGAGAGGCGTTCCATGTGCTTGGTACGACTGCTTGCCAGTTTGTGATAACGCCATCTTTTATGCGGCACCAGTGGCTAAGCGCACCTCTTGGAGCATTGCCTTGAAAATTTCCTTTGTACTCTTTTTTATTATCGATTACATATTTTGCGCAAGTCTCTTGATCTGATTTTAAATTTTCGATCAAAGCATTAAATGCATCCATTGTGTGCTCTGCTACTACTTTTGCCTCGAGCATACGAGTAGCGGTTCTGCCTAGAGTTGAGAAAACTGCACTTAATGGCAAGCCACTCTTTGACAAGAACTCATCAACTACTTTTTTAACTCTCTCGTTGCCTCTAGCGTAGTTTATGACGATGCTAGCAATCGGTCCTACTTGCATAGGCATGCCATCATATCTTGGTGCTTTGATCCAGCTATATTTGCCTTTTGTATCAAAAAGCTTACTATGGGCTAGTTTGCCCTCAGCGTCTATGCTCTCGCCGTCAATAAGGCCTGTGTAGTTTGCCTCAGTCTCGCCGTCGTATGGGTGGAGCGCTTTGTCGTTTTTATACCAAGACCTAGTAGCTTCTTCGGTGATTTTATTTTCATCGATATCATAAACCTTATTAAGATCGCCATTTAAAATATAGCCACCTTTAAATAGATGGTCATTTTTGCCGATCAAAAACTCATCGTAGCAGAGTAAATTTGCCACACCAACATCGTTTAGAACGCTTGGCTCATTACCATAGGCTTTAGCTGCCATCAAGATATCTGGATAGTAAGCTCTATCAACAAATTCTTTGATCTCGGCAAATTTGCTCATATATTCGCCCATTCTAGCTGGATCCATAAGGTCCATCACACAGGTCACACCGCCAACTGTTAAGCTTTGTGGATGTGGGTTTTTAGCGCCAAAGATAGCCATCATCTGAGCTGCAGTTCTTTGAATTCTTAAACACTCTAAGTAGTGAGAGAGGACGATTAAATTTTGCTCTGGCGTAAATTTATATGTGCTATGTCCCCAGTATGCGTTGGCAAATGGTCCAAGATTGCCCTTTTTAACAAAGGCTTCAACCCTCTCTTTTACCTCTTTTAGCTTGTCTGCGCCTGTTGCAAATGGCGTGCTTGTGTATTTAAACGCCTCCTCGCTAGCCTTATGCACGTCTGCGCTTAGTGCAGAGACGACGTCCGCCCAGTCCATGCCGTGGAGCTGATAAAAGTGCACGATGTGATCGTGAAGATATAAAGCTGCGTTCATGAGCGTTCTAGTTAGCTCGGCATTTAACGGAGGCTTGATACCAAGAGCATTTTCAACTGCGATGATGCCTGCTCGGTAGTGTGAGTATGTACAAACGCCACAAATTCTTTGCATAAAAAAGCCAGCATCTCTTGGGTCTCTGCCTTTTACGATCTGCTCTAAGCCACGCCAAAGAGTTGAGCCAGAATACGCCTCTTTTACAACATTATTTTCATCTACAACAACTTCTATTCTTAAGTGTCCCTCGATACGTGTTATAGGGTCTATTACTATTCTTTTTTCACTCATTTTTTCGCCTTATTCTTTATCTTTACTCATAGAAGCTATAACAGCGTGAGCTGCTATACCAATGCCTGTAAGAGCTAAAATTCCGATGCCAACTTTATCGCTGACATTATCAGCTCCAAGACCCAAAACAGTATCAAAGAGTCTATCTGCCATAGGCTCTTCAAATGGTCCCATCGTATCCCAGAAGTCTGGTTCTGAGCAGCCTATACAGCCGTGTCCCGCTTGAACTGGCCATGATGTGTGCTGGTTAAATCTCTCGCGTGAGCAGTTATTAAATGTATATGGACCTTTGCAACCTACTTTGTATAAGCAGTAGCCATTTTTTGCACCTTCATCGCCGAAGTTTTGGACAAACTCGCCAGCGTCAAAGTGACCACGTCTTTCGCAAAGATCGTGAATTCTTAAGCCATAAGCCCATTTTGGCCTATTATAAACATCAAGCGCTGGAAGTGTGCCAAAAAGTAAGAAGTGAAGCACGTTGCCAACGATATTTTTCTCACTTGGTGGACAGCCCGCAACATTAATAACTGGCTTATCAGTTACCTTTGAAAGTCCCACTGAATTTGATGGATTTGGCCTTGCAGCTTGAATGCCACCAAAGCTAGAACAGGTACCGATCGCAAAGATAGCAGCTGCATCTTTTGAAGCATTTACAGCATGAGTTTTACCTGTTGTGCCATGAGGTCCAACAGTTAAGAAATTTTCAGTCGCACCAGTTGGAATACCTCCCTCAACTAGCAGGATGTATCTACCTTTGTATTTTTCAATAGCACTCTCTAAATTTTCTTCAGCCTGCCAACCAGAAGCTGCCATGATAGTTTCGTGGTATTCAAGGCTTATGTAGTCAAATATAAGACTATCTATGCTTGGAGCATCGGTTCTTAGTAAGCTCTCGCTACAACCTGTGCATTCTGCCATATGAAGCCATATCACAGGAAGCCTATCGCTAAGCTCAGCAGCACGAGCAACCATCGGTGTCATCGCACTTGGTAGAGCCATAAAAGCTGTCATCGCACCAGCCCACTTCATAAAATCACGCCTAGTAAAGCCCTTCTCTTTTAAAAGCTGCGCAATACTTGAGTCGCTTTTCATCTTAGGCAACGCACTAAGCTCACTTAAGCGCCTATCTATCTTTTGACGCAAGTCATTATTCATATAAGCTCCTTTGCTTGAAAATTTTACTTTTGTTAATAATATCTTTGTTTAAAGAAGTAAAAAATTATTTTATAAAATTAATATTTATAATTAAATAAATTTTAACTAAAAAATTTAAAATCCCTTTTTTGCGATGTATTTTCAAAATATAAAAAATAATATTTTGAGGAATTTTATTTTGTTTTGATGAATTTTCAATATTTTAAGTACATTATTCTGAAAGTAAATATCAACTATAATTTTTAATGATTTTTAAAAATTTAGCATATTTAAGACGAGAGAAATTTTTGAGATAAAATTTTTAAAAGCCCAAATGGGTTAAATTTAGGCTTTTAAAGTTGCATTAAAATGGCCAGATAGCTTCCATAAGCCTTGTACCCCAAGGTTTTTTGGTTGATTTGTCTAGCTCACCTTCGGTTTTATACAAAATTTTGGCGTCAGCTATGTATTTTGAGTCGATTTCGTTGTTTTGTGAGATGTCGTAAGGTCTGATGACACCGCTTACTTGCATGATCTGCTTTTCGCCGTTTATAAGTAGCTCACGGCTACCCTCGATAAAGTAATTGCCATTATTTAGTATTTTTATGATCCTGGCTGAAATGGTTGCGGTAAATTTCTCGCTTCTGTTACTCGTGCCACTTCCTGTAAATTTATTGCCACCGCCTGCTTTAAAGCCGATGTCACCGTATTTATTTAGATTATCAGCCACAGTTGAAAGCGGTGCAGCCCCAGCTGTGAAAACACCGCCACCAAGCGAGATAGTGCTATCTTTATTTGTACTTTTACTACCAGTTGAAGTTTGGCTTGCATTTTCTGAGATGACGATAGTCACGATATCATTTACATTCATCGCCTTTCTGTCTGAAAATAGCGGATTCTCGCCCTTGCCAAAGAGGCTGCCAGCATTGCTTTGTCCGGTTCCACTATCTTTTGAAGGGAGTTGCTCGACATAAACTGGGGGTTTCATATTGATATGAGGATCAGCACTTGGTGTGCAGCCAGTGCAAATAATGCCCGCAGATAAGACGAGCCAAATCGTTTTATGGTTCATAAAAAATGCCTTAAAATAAGTATCTTTGTGCTAGAATTAAGCAATTTAAGTTCCTAAAAAGGTCGCAAATGAAAAGTTGTTACGTTTTTACAGACAAAAATTTAGCACATCTGCAAGAAATTATAGCTACAAAATTCAAAAAAGTTGAGATTTTTAAGATAATCCCAGATGAAAACGATAAAAATAACTTAATAAATTCAAATGAAAAAGAATTTTTTCTAAAATTTATAGATAAATTTGAAGAGCTAAAAGCTAAAAGCGACTTTGTCATAGTTCTTGGCTGTGAGGGCTTTAGCGTCTTTGGCAAAAGCGAGCTAAATTTAAAGCTAGCTAGAAATTTAAACGCACCAGTTTTTGATGAAAACGCAAGCGAGCTAAGGGTGTTAAATTTAAACTCAAAACTTCTAATCACCGATAATTTTGATGAAATTTTGAGCTACAAAGCTGACATCATCACACCATTTAAATTTCAAAGCTTGCTTCTAAAAAGAGCTAAAGCGGCGAACAAAACCGTTGTTTTACCAGAGAGTGACGATGAGAGAATTTTAAAAGCGGCCCACATCATACTAGAAAAAGATGCGGCAAATATCATCTTGCTAGGACTTGAAGATGAAATTTCAAAAAAAGCGGCCGCTTTGGGGCTAAATTTAAGCAAAGCAAAGGTGCTAAACCCAGCACAAAACGAGCTGACAGATGAATTTGCAAAGAAAATTTATGAGCTTAGAAAGCATAAAGGCGTGGATGAAGCCAAGGCAAATATGCTTGCAAGAGATAAAATTTACTTTGCTACGATGCTAATTCATGAAGGCATAGCTGATGCCTTAGTAAGTGGCGCTACGATGAGCACAGCTGATACGATCCGTCCAGCTTTACAGATCATAAAAACAAAGCCAAATGTAAGTGTGGTAAGTGGGGCATTTTTCATGGCACTTGAAGAGGAAATTTTGCTTTTTGCCGACTGCGCCGTCACGCCAAATCCAAGCACAGATGAGCTAGCTAGTATCACGCTAAGTAGCGCTCAAACGGCAAGCGCTTTTGGACTTAGCCCAAAGATCGCTATGTTGAGCTACTCTACGGCTGAGAGTGGAAGTGGGCCTGATGTGGAATTTGTAAAAGAAGCTGCCAAAAAGGCGAGCGATCTTGATGCGAATTTAAAAATTGCAGCGCCAATTCAGTTTGACGCGGCCGTTGATCTAAGCGTGGCTAGTAAAAAAATGCCAAACTCAGAGGTAGCTGGGCATGCAAATGTCTTTATCTTTCCAAATTTAAACTGCGGAAACATCTGTTATAAAGCAGTTCAGCGAAGCGCAAATGCTCTAGCTGTGGGTCCGATACTTCAAGGGTTAAAAAAGCCGGTAAATGACCTAAGCCGCGGTTGCCTTGTCGAAGACGTGGTAAATACCATCTTAATCAGTGCCATACAAGCAGGAGAATAATATGAGAATTTTGGTTTTAAACTCGGGTAGTAGCTCAATAAAATTTCAACTTTTTGCAATGGATACCAAAACCAGTCTAGCAAGCGGTCTAGTTGAGCAAATCGGTAGCTCCAGCTCAAGAGCAGTACTAAAAGCAAATGGCGAAACCTATGAGATAAAACGCTTCATAAAAGACCACCATGACGGGCTTGAGGCGATGAACGAGCTCTTTGTCACATCACACACCTTGCACGATCTAAGCGAACTTGATGGTATCGGACATAGGATAGTTCACGGGGGCGAGAGCTTTTTTAGCTCAATGATCGTTGATGAAAGCGTCATCAAAAAGATCGAGGAGATAAGCCCACTTGCCCCTCTTCACAATCCAGGGCACCTTGCTGGCATCAAAAACGCAATGAAAGAGAGCAAAAACGTGCCTCACGTGGTCGTTTTTGACACAGTATTTCATCAAAGCATGCCAGAGTACGCCTACCGCTACGCCCTACCATACGACGTTTGCAAGACTCATCACATCAGAAAATACGGCTTTCATGGCACATCACATAGATACGTCTGCAAACAAGCGGCCAAAATGCTTGGCATAGAGTTTGACAAATTTAACGCTATCTCGCTTCATCTAGGAAATGGCGCCTCAGCCTGTGCGGTACAAAATGGCAAAAGTATCGATACCTCGATGGGGCTTAGCCCGCTTGAAGGGCTCATAATGGGCACAAGAAGCGGCGATATGGACCCAGCTGTGGTCATTTACTTGCTAAATATCGGCGTTTTAAAATGGAACGAGATAGATAACTTTTTAAACAAAAAAAGCGGACTTTTTGGAATTTGTGACTCAAGCGACATGAGAGAGGTTGTGGCCAAAATGCAAAACGACGAGCGAGCAAAGCTTGCTTTTGAAATGTTTTGCTACCGAGTAAAAAAATATATTGGCTCATATTACGCCATTTTAGGACGCGTTGATGCACTTATATTTACTGGCGGTATTGGCGAGAATGCACCAAACACAAGGCAAAAAATTTGTGATGAACTAAAGCATCTTGGTATTCACATAAATCACGATCTAAATTTCCAAGACATGCAAGGCGAGAGATGCATAGACGGGGATGACGCTAAGATAAAAACGCTCATCATCCCAACAAACGAAGAGCTAGAAATCGCGATAGAAACGGCTAGAGTAATAAAAGAGAACAAAGCCAAATAAATAGATGTTTAAGCCAGACTTGATATATAAATTTTAAGCCTAATTAGTTTTAAAATAGAATTAGCGTTATTTTTAGGTTATAAGATAAAAAGCTTTTGCGAGTTTAAAATCGCAAAAGCTTGCAATCAATTTTTCTTAAAAAATCTCAAAATTTTTGCTTGAAGTTTAAACTGATCTGAAAGCTCCATTATCGGATAAGCTCCAGCGTATTTTTTGCCACCAGGTAGATCTTTGCTAACGCCTCCACGTGCTGCGATCTGCGCGAAGTCACCCACTTTTACATGACCAGCTGAGCCACTTTGTCCGCCCATTACGACGTTTCTGCCTAGCACTGTTGAGCCAGCAAGGCCAGTTTGTGAGACTATTAGGCAGCCATTTCCAAGCTCACAGTTGTGACCTATTTGAACGAGATTGTCTATCTTTGTGTAGTTTGCGATCATCGTGCTTTCAAAGACGCCGCGATCTATCGTCGTGCAAGCGCCGATCTCGACAAAATCGCCTAAAACTACGTTGCCATTGTGATAAATTTTTACATGCTCGCCAGTTTTTGTATGCGCATAGCCAAAGCCATCGCTTCCAATCACACAGTTTGCTAGTAGGTGGCACTCGTTACCGATGACGCAGTCGTTGTAGATGACTACGTTTGGGTGGATGATGCAGTTTTTACCGATAGTCACATTATCGCCCAAAAATGCTCCAGCCATGACTATCGTATTTTCACCAATGCTCACATTTGAGCCTATGTAGACATTTGGCATTATCTTTGCACTCTTGGCGATATTTGATGGTTTTGGCTCGCAAAAAAGCGGCTTTGCATAATCTTTACTAAGCAAGGCAAATGCAAGATGTGGATTGTCGCAGACAAGTGCGACCATGCCAGCTGGCACCAGATCCAAAAGGGCTTTTGTGACCAAAATAGCTCCAGCATTTGAGTTGCTTATAAATTTAGCATTTTTCTCGCCATCGCAGTATGTTAGCTCAGCTTTATTTGCATTTTTTAAAGAATTTAAGGCAAAAATTTCTATATCTTCTCCGCAAAAAGTAGCATTTACTTTTGAGGCTATTTCATTTAGTTTCATCATATATCCATTATCACAGATCCGCCACGTACGACGTCAACTGGGTTAAATTTCTTTATCGATTTTAAAAAGCTCTCGATCCTACTCGCATCGTCAGCCACCATGACAACGATGTAGTTTTCGTTTGTGTTTGTCACGATACCGTTGTATGCCTTTAGTATCGCTTCAAGGCCAGCAAAATTTTCACCAAGCGGAATTTTCACAAGAGCCATCTCTTTTTCGACAAATTCGCCACTTTCTATGACTTTATACGTTGGTATGAGCTTATGAAGCTGCTTTACGATCTGCTCTAAAACTCTCTCGTCGCCACTAGTTACGATGCTCAGTCTTGAGAAGTTGCTCTCAGGTATTGGAGCAACTGTGAGCGTGTCGATATTGTAGCCCCTGCCCGCAAAAAGCCCAGAAATTCTAGCCAAAACGCCGTGTTCATTTAAAACTATAACCGAAATCGTTCTTCTGATACTCATTTTTCTTCCTTGCTCTTTAATATCATATTATAAATCGCAGCTCCAGCTGGAACCATAGGAAGTACATCCTCAAAGCGGTCGATCCTAACGTCGATCATCGCTGATTTCTTACTATCGATCGCTTCTTTTAAAGCCTTTCTAAACTCGTCCTTGCTCTTGCAAACAAAGCCAATACCGCCAAATCCTTCAGCGATCTTTACAAAATCAGGCTGCAAGCTAAGATCAGTCGATGAGTAGCGTTTTTCATAAAAAAATGTCTGCCACTGACGAACCATGCCTAAGAAGTTGTTGTTTAAAATGATGTTTATAACAGGCATATTTATCTCATGAGCAGTCATTAATTCTTGGATATTCATAAGTATTGAGCCATCGCCTGTAAAATTTATAACAAGATTGTCTGGTTTTGCGCATTTTGCGCCTATCGCTGCAGGGAGGCCAAATCCCATTGTGCCAAGTCCACCACTTGTGACAAGCTGTCTTGCTCGGTTAAACGGATAAAACTGCGCCACCCACATTTGGTGCTGCCCGACGTCTGTTGAGATTATCGCATCAGCTCCTGCTATCTTCGCGGTCTCTTCGATGACCCATTGCGGTTTTAGGACCTTGTCGCTATCTGTGTAGCCAAGTGGATTTAGTTTAGAATATCTATCTAAAATTTCTCTCCAAGGTGCGTAGTTTTCAGGCTTTGCATTGACTTCGTCATAAAGCTCGGTTAGCACGTTTGTAAGATCACCAACTATCGGATAGTGAGCATTTATGATCTTTGATATAGAGCTTGGATCGATATCGATGTGGATAATCTTTGCATGTTTGGCAAACTCGTCCGTCCTGCCAGTGATCCTGTCACAAAATCTAGCTCCAAGCGAGATGAGAAGGTCGCACTCACTAAGTGCCATATTTGAAGCGTAGCTACCATGCATGCCTGCCATGCCTAAATTTAGCTCATCTTTTGCGTCAAGCACGCCAAGAGCCATAAGCGTTTCGACTGCTGGAATGCCAGTTTTTTTCATAAATTTACGGATAATATCACTAGCTCCAGATGCAACCGCGCCACCACCAATGTATAAAAGCGGTCTTTTAGCTTCATTTATCGCAACTGCTGCTTTTTTTATCTGCTTTTGGTTGCCTTTATAAGTTGGCTTATAGCTTGGGATAGAAATTTCTTTTGGATAGACAAAATCTCCAAGTCTTGATGTGATATTTTTTGGGATATCGATATGAACTGGTCCTGGGCGGCCTGATCTTGCGATGTAAAACGCCTCTTTTATGATACGAGGTAGCTCTTCAACGCTATTAACTAAAAAATTATGCTTAACACAGGGGCGTGAAATGCCGACCGCATCGATCTCTTGAAAAGCATCTGTACCGATCATAAATGTTGGTACTTGACCGCTTATAAGCACGATCGGTATGCTGTCGCTATAAGCTGTTGCAAGGCCAGTGACTGCATTTGTAAAGCCAGGGCCACTTGTCACAAAAGCAACGCCAACTTTACCACTAACCCTAGCGTATCCATCGGCCGCATGAACGGCTGCTTGCTCGTGGCGAACCAAAACGTGTTTAAAATAAGTCTGTTTGTATGTTTCGTCGTAGATATTTAAAGCTGCACCGCCAGGATAGCCAAAAACTATCTCAACGCCCTCTTCGTGCAAGGCCTCGCTTATCATCTGTGAACCAGAAATCTGTTTTATCATCACTTTAGCCTTTTGATAAATTTATCGCAGATTATATCCCAAAGCATTTTAAATCCATTTTAACTTTCTAGCGAATTTTAGGTATCGTTTTGATTTTTTTGAAAAATTTTTAACTAGTTTAGAAGAATAATACAAAATATTTTACATAAAACTAAACATATTACTTTTAGTAAAATTGATAAATTTAAGTGAGTAAAGGCTATAAAATTTTAAGAGCTAAAACTCATTTGTATAAATTTTAGGCTTAATTTTTTAATTAAAATAAGCCTAAAATTTTGCTTCATTTTTTATATCATTTAGCTTTTTAACGGCTTCGTCAAAGTCATCAGAATTTATAAAAACATTAATATTTTCATTTTTCTTATAGACTTTATCGTAGTATTTTGTGAGTAAAATTTCAGTTACTTTAGCAATGTCATTTTCATTAAATTTAGCCACAGCTTCATCTCTAGCTTTTTTATCGATAAATGGTGAAATTTTTTTCATACATTCGTCAAAAAAAGCTTTATCCACACTTTTATAGTCATCTACTATACAAGAAATTCTTTTTTCTAAACTTGCACTTACTTCGACATTTATGCCACTACGCATCGCCTCATAAAGACTTTTTGGCAAGCTTAATGAGCCTATTCTTCTGCTTTCGCCCTCAATAAAGCAAATTTTATCTTTTAGCGTTATGAGCTTTTCAAATAACGCATCTTCAAAGCTTTTTTGGCTTGGCTGCGCGCCATTTATCGCCCCAAAGACAGATCCTAAATGATTTGCCATAGCTTCAAGGTCTATTGACGGACTTAGAGCCCTTATGAGCTTACTTTTATAGCAGCCAGTATTGCCAAAAAGAGTGATAAATTTCGTGCTCAAAGGTCGATTTAGAAATTCTAAAACGTAATTTCTATAAGCTTTATAGCCACCACTAAGTCTAAAAACTCTATATCCTATCATGCTTAGCACATAGCCAACAGAATTTGATCTAAGCCCACCTTTAGCGCAGTAGATGCCAATAGCTGAACCAACCTTGGCTCTTTTATAAACCTCATCAATGATATTTTGTAAATTTTTGCAGACATACTTTGCACCAAGGTTCTTTGCCAGGGATCTATCGCTTTTATAGATCGTACCTACCTCTTTATGTTCCGCGTCATTTAAAGCGTATAAATTTATGGCATCTTTTATGTGTGAATATGAAAATTCATGTGGCGATCTTGCGTCTATTAAAATTTCAAAAGAGCTTCTTTTCTCTAGCCACTGCTCTGCATCAAGCTCAAATAACGGCACTAAATGCCTTTTTTAGTTTCTCAAAAAGTGGATGAAATGGCGTGCCGTTTACTCTCACATCAGAGATGGTGGTTATAAAATTTGTATCCCCGCTCCACCTTGGCACAAGATGATAATGCACGTGCTCAGCTATGCCAGCTCCCGCTGCCTTGCCTAAATTCATACCTATATTTACGCCATTAGCATAAAGCTCTTTTTTTAAAATTTCAACTCCAAGCCTTACAAATTTACTCATCTCAAACCAAGTCTGTTCATCAAGCTCTTCGATCTTATCGGTATGCTGATTTGGTATTATCATAAAATGACCTGGAGAATACGGATATAAATTCATAATCCCAAAACAATGTTTAGCTCGAAAAAGTACGCCATTTTTATCATCATCATCTGAGTTTATAACATCACAAAAAACACAGCTATCTTTTTTAGCGCTAAAGTATTCGCTTCTCCAAGGGGCACAAAGGTGCTGCATTACTCACCCTCCTTTATCTTTTTGACGGCATTTTTTATATCATCTTGTCTCATAAAATGCTCTCCTATCAAGAAAGCATCTACGCCTATTTTACTTAGCTCTCTAAGCTGTTCATGCTCGTAAAGACCGCTTTCAGCGACTATTATCTTGCCATTTGGCAAAAGTGGTATGAGCTTCTCACAAAGGCTCATATCCATCGTAAAATCATCTAAATTTCGGTGATTTATACCTATTATATTTGCTCCTGCAAAGATAGCTTTTTTCACATCACTCGCATCGTGAGTTTCAACCAAAACTTCAAGACCTAAATGATGAGCGTAGTCTAAAAGCTCTTTTAGCTCGTTTTGAGTTAATGCTTTTGCGATGAGCAAGATAAAGTCTGCCCCATAAACAAGAGCTTCAAGAATTTGATACTTATCAATAATAAAGTCTTTTCTAAGGATCGGCCTTGAGGCGTAGCGGCGAACTTGCGTGATATACTCGATGTTGCCTTTAAACCAATGTGGTTCAGTCAAGATACTAAAGGCATTTGCGTATGGCTCGTATTCCTGAGCGATTTTTATAGGTTCAAAGTCTTCTCTTATTACACCCTTACTTGGGCTTGCTTTTTTAATCTCAGCTATGATTTTTATCGGCTCATTTTGACTTGCTCTAAGCGCATTTAAAACATCTCTTGGTACGTATGGATTGTACGCTAGAGAGCGACCAAGCCACTCCTCAGGGAAGTCTGCTTTTCTTTTTTCAAGATCATATTTGGTTTTTTTTATTATCTCATCAAGTATCATTTTTTAAGCCTTTTATTTAGATTTATTATACAGCGCTCTATTAGGTGCAAATGCTCTTTTGCCTCTTTTGAAGTCCTAAAATCAACATCTTTCATTGCATGTTGCATTATACTTTTTGCTTTTTTGCACTCACCGAGCTTAAAATAACCCCACGCTAGCGAGTCCTCGTAGTAAGGCGAGTCTGGCGAGATGACAAGTGCCTTTTGCACAAGCTCTATACCCTTTCTAGGGTCAATATCATGATCTATCAGCAAGTAGCCATAATAGTTAAAAAACATATCATTTTCTAGCTTTGGCACACTAGCTTCAAATTTATCTAAAATTTCAGCCATTTTTTGTTCGTTCAAGTTATCTTTATTCATCTCGTATTCGTAAATAGCGGCTTTTGCCAAAAAATTTAAATCCCTGCTATCGTTATAAATTTTAACAGCAAGTATGTATGCGTCACCAAAATTACTAGTCGCCGCATAAAGATCCATAAGCGCTATATCGTTGTAGCTATATTTTTTTAAAATTTCAATTGCTGCTTTGTAATTTTTATCATAGATAAAAAACTGCACGATCTTATCAATATACGAAGTATCGTGATTTAGTTCATAAAGCTCTTCAAAGAGTTCGATCACCTTTGGGAAATTTCTTTGCTGGGAGTAAATTTCAGCCAAAAGCTCGCAAGTCTTTAGCGTGCAGCCTTGTTCATCTCTAAATTTTTCAAGATATTTTGTAGCGTCTTTTATCTTATCCATGCGATTTATCAAAATATCAACGATGCGGAGCAAGTTTTCTTCTTCTTGCTTTAGTGAGTATGCCTCTTCAAAGTATTTTAGTGCAGTCGTTGTTTCATTTTGCATCATACAAATAGTGCCAAGCATGAGTAAATTTTGAGCGTTTGGCTCTTTTGTGGCAAGCTCTTGCATAAGCTCTTTTGCCTCGTTTAGCTTAGAGAGATTGACCAAATTTGCAACCTTAATCCTGATAAAATCGCTATCATCTTTTAAGCTCTTCTCGCCATCACTCATGAGGCTATCTAAATTTTCATTTTTTGTAGCAAAGGCGAGTTTGATCGCCTCTTTTAAATAAGCTTTTTGATTTGTATCTTTAAAAATGTTTGAGTAAGCTTGAATGCTAGCATTCACATCTCCGCTATCTTGAAACAATAAAGCCTGCATTAGACGTAAATTTATACTTTTATTATCGTCAGCCAAAAGTAGCTGCGAGTTAAAAAATACGCTCATAAAAAATACTAAAATTTTACGCCAATACATTCTGCTTTTAGCTCCTTTAAATTTTTTTTAAAATAATTCCAAAATGGAAAAGTCCTACATTGCTGTGGCCTTAGCTCATAAACTGAACAGTTTTTATTTTTTTCATCAAAAAATACACAAGCAAAGCCATCTTCATAAGGCTTTTCTTTTATGCTACACCTTAGCCCAACTCTTATTAAAAACTGCTTTTCAAACTCATCTTTACTCATATGAAATGCGGTGCAAAATTTTGAAATTTCTTCTTCATTTATCCAGATGTAGCCACTCTCTCCCGTGCAACACTTACCGCCACAGCTCTCGCAAAAGCTCGCATCAAACTCATAGTTAAAGCCTTGCACCCTCACGCTAGCTCCTGATAATCAACGCTCTTTGTATCAGCTTTTTTAAAAATTTCAATCGCCTCTTTTGTATGCGAGCCATTTTCACTCATCACCAAAGGTGGCAAAATTTTTAGCTTTGAGTTTGAATTATTTCTTACCTCAAACAAGGCCAAATTTGCTGGCTTATCAGCCTTTGTATGAATAAATTTTAGGCTTACTAAATTTAGCTTAAACTCTTTTAGACACATTACGATCTGGCTAAGATCATCAGGTGCATAGCAAAAAAATGCTCTTTTGTGAGGTTTTAAATTTATGCTTACGCCTCTTATAAAGTCTTTTAGACCCAAAGAACTTGTGTATCTACTAGCTTTTATATGCTCATCTTCGCTCTGCTTTGCACCCTCGTGATAAAATGGCGGATTTGATACGATGAGGTCAAATTTCTTACTATCTTTAAAATTTGCGAAATTAACATTTATAATTTCTGCCTCCAAGCCATTCTTACTGGCATTAAATTTAGAAATTTCACCATTTATCTGTAAGATATCAAGCAAGCTTAGACTGGAATTTTTAAAGTCGCGTTTAAGTAAAAGCCCAAGTATCCCGCACCCTGCGCCAACGTCTAAAATTCTACCTGAAAAATTTTTCAAACTTGATCTTATAAAATCATAAAGCACCAGCGTATCGCTGTTGTAGCGATAGCCACTTTTTAGCTGAGCCAAGATCATCTATATACCTTGATGATAAAGCCGCGCGTTACGTCTTTTACGATCACTTCTGAGCTAAAGCTTATCCTTGCAAAATCGCCAAATTCCTCTTTTATAAGCTCGGCTGCTGCCTTTGCGCGCTCTTTACCAACGCCATAATTTACATAGTTATTTAGCCTGCCAAGATCGTCTTTTTTGATACTTTGCGCCACATTTGACGGGATGACAAAATTTTTCTTATCTACGATCGGAATTATCTCATAAAGGTAGTTTGAGTTAAATCTTTGCAAAAATTCGCTCACTCTATTCTTACACATCACGCTAATCTTATCTTTTGCGTCCATGTCATCACACTCAAGGCTGGAGATCAAAACTAGCTTTGTTGGCGTCTCTGGCTTAGTTGTCGCTTGCAAGATATTTTTTAAATTCACATTTTCATTTTCAAGCTCATCTTGTCTATTTAAATTTTGCTCGATATCTTTTTGAAGTTCGATGATTTTGGCATTTACTGGACTTCCTTTTGCGCTAGATGAGCTAAGTTCATTTATTTTAGAATTTAACCTTTCAATCGTCTTATTGCTCTCGTTTAACTTATGTTTTGCACTCTCTAGCTCATTTTGTAAGCTTAGTAAATTTTTACCACCACTTTTATTACTATCAGCAAAAAGAGCCGACGTATCGGCTATCTTTTTTTGCAAAATATTTATTTGCTGACGCAAAATTTCATAATTTTGCATATCGATCTTTAGCGTCCTTTTTTGAGCTTCTAGCTCACTTTGCTTTGCTGCTAGCATTTGGCTTGTTTGCGTGAGATTATTTTCTAGCTCTTTTATCTTTTCATCTTTTAAATTTATCTTTGCACTTAAATTTTTTAACTCGCTGTCATTTAAACCAAGCTTTTGGGTCTGCAAAGAGATAGTTTGATTTTGCTCAAACAAAGTTTTTAAAAATTTATTTGTCTTTGTATCAAGCGTCTTTAGCTCATCTCTTGTATTTTTAAGGCTCTCTTCACTTAAATTTAGCTTTTTGCTTAGCTCATTTAGAGTTGAGTTTGCGTCTAAATTTTGCTTTTCAAGCTTTTTATTTAGAGCATTTGCCCTCTCAAGCTCTTTTTTAAGCGAGCTTATATTTTCATTTGCAAGCTTGTTCTCTTGCTCGCTTTTTAGGCTCTTTTGTTTAAGATCATAAAAGCTTTTATGAAGCGCCGCAAGCGAGGCATTTAGCTCTAAATTTTTGCCATTATAGCTTTGTGCCATTAGATCCTTTGAGTTTAGGTTTTTCTTGATCTCTTCAAGCTCGTAAATTCTATCTTTTAGTGCAGTCTTATTTGACTCAAGAGCCTCCTGCAAGTCGATTATCTTATTTGCCTTCTTAGAAAGCTCATCCTCCATAACGCTCTTTTGCGTCTCAAAGCCATCATTTAGCGCATTTATCTCTTTTTCATAACTAAATTTTTGAGTGTTAGCGTCGTTTTTAACTCGCTCGATCTCCTCTTTTAAAAGCAAAATTTCTTTTTTCTCGCCTCTATCTTTTTCATTTTGAGCTTTTTCATACTCTTTTATAAGAGCTTCTTTTTGCGCAAGTGTCGCATTTAGCTCGTTATTTTGCTCTTTTAAAGCGGTGTAGTTTGCCTCGAAGCTCTCTTTAAATTTATTAAAGCTGGCCTTGGCATCTTTAAGTTTGCTCTCATCGCCATTTCTAGCGTCATTTATCGCATTTTCAAGGTCGATTATCTTTTTCTCATAAGCCTTTGAGCTCTCTATCATATCAGCTTGCGCTTCATTTAGGCGCTTTGTCAAAGCTTGGATATTTTCAAAGTGTTGCGCCTCAAGCTCGCCAAGAGCCTTTTGATTTTTTTCTACTATCTCGTTTTTTTCATTTTCGATATTTCTTTTCATCTCTGAAATTTTGCTTATGAAGTCTAAATTTTTCTCGCTCATATCGACATTATCAGCGGCCAAAATTTCATTTTTTTTGCTTAGCTCGCGCACTTGCTCTTGAAGCTCTTTTACATTGTCTGATAAATTTAGATCCTTGTCATCAACAAAATTTTGCATGTAGCTCTTTGGCGTGATGTAGCCGCCATACTCGTAAAGATCGTCTTTGCTTACATATCTTTGCTTCTCTTCTTCGGGGAGATCATCAAAATTTATAGAATAAATCGTTTGATTAGTATCTTTTGGCGTCTCGTCCTCTTTTTGAAATTTCAAAAACGAGAGAGAAAAGCCAACTATCAGACAAACAATAGCTAGTGCGATTTTATTTATCAAGCTTGTGCCTTGCCTTTTAAGATATCTTTGATAACGCTATGAGCGTGATTTAGTCCGACTACTATCGAGCCGCCATTTTTTAAAACGATGTCGCCTCCCACATATAGTCCTGGCACGCTACTTTGGTAATTGCTATCAACTATCGGAGTGCCTTTCTCATCAGTTTTTATCTGACATTTTTGTAAAAAATCCACCGGACTTGAGCCACCGATCGCATAGACAACCCTGTCATAGACACGGATTTTGCCATTTTCATAATGCACTCTTACCTTGCCTGATTCATTATCGATCTCGGTTATATCGTGATTTAGCCTTACTTTTATTTTATTATGCTTCTCAAGCTCCCAAAGTGCGCTTAAATTTGTCTCATTTACACGGCTAAATTTATCTTTTCTGTAAGCGATCGTAGTTTTGTTATACTGACAAAGCTCGATAGCGTACTCAACCGCAGAGTTGCCACCGCCCACAACTAGCACTTTTTCGCCGTTTGTGCAGTTATCAAGGTTAAAATTTACAACTGAATTTAGTGATGGCGGGATCTTATAGTCAGGTTTGTTTGGTCGTCCCATTTTGCCGATCGAGACCATCACGTTTTTGGCTTCATAGACAGCTTTTGAGGTAGTTACTTTAAAAATTTCGCCCTCTTTTTTTACGCTTTCGACCTCAGAGTTAAAAAACGCCTCGATATTCTCAGAGTCAAGTAGCTTGTCAAAATAATCAAGCGTACTCTCTTTTGTGCCATCTTCAAACGAAACTAGCCCATGTATCGTGCTATCTTGCCCTTTATACTCTTTATCTACGCGTTTATTGTCTTTATAAAATTTTCTGATCGTTTGGCTGTGGTTGTCGCCTTTTTCAAGGAGCAAAACATTACTTAAGCCATTTCTTTTTGCCTCTACTACGCTAGCTATGCCACAAGGTCCGCCGCCAACTACTATTAGATCATAAATATTTGCCATATTTTTCTCCAAATTTTATAAATTTTAAGCTTTTTTTACTAGATCAGCCATCAAAAATGCAAGCTCTAAAGCCTGATCGGCATTTAGTCTTGGATCGCACTGCGTCTCATATCTCTCTTTTAGCGAGCTTTCAGTGATGTTTAGCGCGCCACCAGTGCACTCAGTCACATCTTTGCCAGTCATCTCAAGATGCACGCCACCTGCTCTTGTGCCCTCAGCTTTATGAATTTCAAAAAAGCTTCTAACCTCGCTTAAAATTTTACTAAATTCACGAGTTTTGTAGTTGTTCGAGGCTTTAACTGTGTTGCCATGCATAGGATCGATGCTATAAACGATATTTAGCCCCTCGCGCTTTAGCTCTCTTAAAATTTTTGGTAAATTTTCGCCGATCTTATCAGCGCCCATTCTGATTATCACATTTAGTCTGCCAGCTTCATTTTCTGGATTTAGCTTATTTGCAAGAGCAATGACATCTTCAGCTTTTGCGCTTGGTCCGATCTTTACGCCGATAGGGTTTTTCACACCACTTAAAAAATGCACGTGAGCGTCGTTTATGCCGCGCGTCCTCTCGCCTATCCAAAGCATGTGAGCTGAGCAGTCGTACCACTCGCCACTAAGGCTATCAACCCTAGTTAGCGCCTCTTCATAAGGCAAAAGTAGCGCCTCGTGAGATGTATAGACTGCTGTTTGATTTATCGCTGGGGTATTTGCCGAAGTGATGCCACAAGCTGCCATGAAAGATAGAGTTTTTGTTAGATCGTCAGCTAGTTTTGCGTATTTCTCGCCGATCTCTGGCTTTTTAACAAAGCCTAAATTCCACTTATGCACCTGATGAAGGTCTGCCAAACCTCCTCTTGAAAAGGCTCTTAAGAGGTTCATCGTAGAAGCACTTTGATAGTAGGCCTCTATCATGCGTTTTGGGTCGGCAACTCTAGCCTTTTCGTCAAATTCAAAGCCATTTATGATGTCACCTCTATAGCTTGGCAACTTAACGCCATTTACCTCTTCATAATCGCTACTTCTAGGCTTTGCAAACTGCCCTGCTACGCGGCCTACTTTGACTACTGGACAGCCACCAGCAAAGGTTAAAACTATCGCCATTTGAAGTAAGACCTTAAACATATCTCTGATGTTGTTTGCGTTAAAATTTGCAAAGCTCTCAGCGCAGTCGCCACCTTGAAGCAAAAATGCCTCGCCATTGCAAACTTTTGCAAGCTCATTTTTAAGACTTCTAGCCTCACCAGCAAATACCAAAGGCGGAAGTGCTTTTAGTTTTTCTTCAGCCTCTTTTAGCTCTTTTAAATTTGGATAAGTTGGTTGTTGCAAGATATTAAATTCTCTCCAACTATCTCTGTTCCAAGTCATAAATTTTTCCTATCTTTTACCTTAATTTAGCGCTGATTATATCACGCAAAACTTAAAAAATAAAAGCCATTAATGGGTTATTAAAGATATTTTGCATACAATCGCTACTTTAAATTTACCCAAAAAAAGAGAAGATTTTTTTCATGATAAAAGGCATTTTTTATTCGCTTTTGGCATCAGTTTTATTTAACTGCATCTACTACATGTCAGTGCTCATGAACCCCATCAGCACGCAAGCTCTTATTGGATACCGCATGATCTTTGCCATGCCTTTTGTCATCGCCGCCATTTTTTTGTTAAAACAGCAGCGAAATTTCAAATTTTTACTTCTAAAAATAAAGCTAAAACCTAAAATTTTACTAGTTTTGCTTGCTACCTCGCTCATCGTCTCATTTCAGATGTGGCTCTATCTCTGGGCTCCAAGTAACGGCGCAGCGCTAAAAGTCTCGATAGGCTACCTCATCATGCCAATAGTCATGGTCCTTTTTGGACGGATATTTTTCAAAGAGCACCTCTCAAAAACAAAGTTAGCATCGATATTTTTCGCTGCCATTGGCGTCTTTAGCACAGCAGTCATTAGTGGTGGCATCTCGTGGGAGAGCGCTGTAGTTTTTTGCCTTTATCCAGTCTATTTTACCATTAGAAAGTACTACAACCTTGCAAATTTCTCAAGCTTTGTTATCGAGATAATTTTTATGTTTTTATTCTCATTTTATTTTGCGCTCACAGCCGATATGGACTACGTAATGAGCCAAAATCCAAACATCTACTATCTGCTCATCTTGCTTGGTGCTATCAGCGGCATAGCCCTCATCGCCCAGATCCTCTCAAGCACGCTCGTGCCGATAAATGTACTAGGTTTGCTTACATATTTTGAGCCTATAATGATGCTTTTTGTCTCATTTGCCATCGGCGAGAGACTGGAGAAAAGCTCATACTTTTTGATGATCTGCCTAGCCATCTCTGTCACGCTTTTGATGATAGATAGTATAAATTCTATAAAAGGCGACAAAAATACCAAGACTAAATGAGAGCCAAAAAGGCGTTATTCTCGCGCTTAGCGCCTTTTTTATGTGGGGATTTTTGGCGGTTTATTTCAACCTATTTAGCAAAGATGTCGATGCTTATGAAATTTTAGCCCACAGGATCATCTGGTCATTTTTCTTGATGGCGGCAGTGCTTTGCATTAATGGCAAAATGGGCGAAATTTTTACTTTACTTAAAGATATTCGTTCGCTAAAAATCCTATTTTTGAGTGGCATATTTATCACCACAAACTGGGGCGTTTATGTCTATGCTGTTAGCAATGGAAAAATTCTTGACACAAGCCTGGGCTATTTTATAAATCCACTAATAAGCATGCTCCTTGGTGTTATCATCTTTAAAGAAAGGCTAAATAAAAGCGGAATTTTAGCCATTTGTATAGTCGTTTTAGCTATTAGCGTACAAATTTATGCCCAAGGCGGATTGCCATTAGTTTCCATTATCTTGCCGCTTTCATTTGGATTTTACGCAGCAGTTAGAAAGATGGCAAAGATTAGCGCATTTAACGGGCTTTTTATAGAGACGTTTTTTATGTTCCCATTTGCACTTGCCTACGTTTTTTACATAGCATTTTTGGGCAAAAGCCACTTTGGACTAAACGAAGACTCACTTTTAATGATCGCTTCAAGCATCGTAACTATCGTGCCGCTTGTCGCTTTTAATGCAGCCGCAACAAGGATAAATTTAACAACGATTGGCTACTTGCAATACATCTCGCCAACCATCGCGATCCTTTGTGCGGTATTCATTTACGGCGAAAATTTAGACGGCTACAAAGTCATCTCGTTTTGCATGATCTGGCTGGCACTTGCGATAATTAGCATAGATAAATTTAGAAAAAGGAGTAAATATGAATAGCGTAACGATTTATTTGCTGCTTGCGTTTTTTGCGGCGCTTATTTTATATTTTCAGATACAAAAACTAACCAGAAAGCTCGACGAAGAGGGGGCGGTGCCAGCTTATCAAAAGGCTGCGCAAGAGGTTTTAGAAAATTTAAGCAATGCTGAGAAATATCCAAAATTTTGCAACGTAATATTTAAAAAAATAAACGCCTTAAGGCAAGATATTTTATTTGAAGATGCGCTAAATAGTGAGTCTGATAAAGATAAAGCATTAGATGCCTTAGAGCAAATAAGAGAAAAATTAGAAACTTTATCAAAGCAAGAGAATTTAAGCTGGGAGAGCGAACTCTTTGCGATCTTGGATGAGCTCGATGGCTTTGTAAAGATAAATTTCAAAAACGGCGAAAATAGAGCCGAAGAGCTAAGAGAGGAGCTAAAGAGAGAATTTGATGGGTTGTGATGATTTTTTACATAAATAGAATTTGTTTTTAAAAAGATTTAAGACACTAAGATAAAAAATCAATTGTGCCATAATGCAGAAAATTTAAGAGTATAGAACATGAAAGCGAATATCAAAAATCTCTCTGAAATATTTAGTAAAAATTTAAAAATACCAAGTTATCAACGTCCGTATACATGGAGTACTAAATCGACTCTTGAGCTTTTTAATGATATTTTTAAAGAATACGAAAATAACAAAAACGAGTACCGTATAGGCTCTGTCATATTGCATCAAGAAGCTGAAAATTATAATATTGTCAATGGGCAACAAAGACTTACTACGCTTACAATACTACTAAAATTACTAGGAGAAGAAAATTTGCCGTTATTGAAGCAAACTTTTAATCCTCTCTCTTTTAATAGCATCACAAATAATAATAAAATTTTAAAACAAAAAGCAGAGTTACTAACAGGTGATGAAAAAGAAAAATTTAAACAATTTATCTTAAATAATTGCACCATGGTTGAAATCATTGTGTATAAACAACAAGATGCTTTTAACTACTTTGACTCACAAAATACCAGAGGTAAAGCACTAGAAGTGCACGATCTACTAAAAGCATACCATCTAAGGCATATGACAGATGACAATGAAGCCAAAAAAGTTCAGATAATATCAAATTGGGAGGATAAAAACAGCGATGAAATAAAAGAAATTTTTAGCGATTTTTTGTTCCCTATTATTAGATGGCAACGTAGAGAGAGTGGATTATATTATTCCAAAAACCACATAGATATTTTTAAAGGTATAGACCATACTTCGCTATATAATGTGACTAAATTTAATAAAGCAGCGGTAACTTTTTTAGAAAAAAGTGATGATTTTGCTTATATTTTTAGCTCTAAAAATAGTATTAAATTTTTACTCACTCAAGATTTGTTAAGTGGAAAACACTTTTTTTACTTTACAGCTCACTATCTAAACCTTTGCCATAAAATAAAGAAATTTGTAGAAGCAAAATATGATGACAACGCCATGCCTAGGAAAAAGAGAGGTGATAAATATATAGTAAGACTTTTTGAATGCCTTATAATGGCATTTGTTGATAGATTTGGCTTTGATGAGCTTAGCGAAAATATTTGCGCATTTTTTTATAGGTATGTTTATACTTTGCGTTTAGTAAAACAGGCCATATATCTAGAGAGTATAAACAAATATGCACTTGGATATCAAGATGAAAATAACGGATTAAATTTATTTGAAAAAATATCTCACATGAGATCGCCAGATGAAATTTACAGCGTTGAGCTATGTGATATTGAGTCCATTGTTGATGGATATGATGATATAAAAAATAGATTGGAAATTAAAAATGAGCAAAACAGATGATCTAAAATTTAGTGTAGAAAAAAATTTTTGAAAGCAAGTATCTGATACCCATATATCAGCGTAACTACGCTTGGAAAAGTTATGAGATAGGGATGCTTTTAGATGATATTAAAAGTAATGATGATGGGTATTTTATAGGGAGTTTGGTTGTTAAGCAAAAAGATGGTGTTTTTGAAGTTATAGATGGGCAACAAAGACTCACAACTCTATTTTTGATACTAAGATATCTTAAGCATGACATAAAAGGCAACCTAGAATTTGAAGCTAGGCAAAAGTCAAACGAAACGATAGAAAAAATTTGCAATGATAATAATTGGACTGATTTGCCGTCTAGTAAAATAGTAGATGGGTTTAAAATTATAGAAAAATATTTTTTGGAAAATAAAAAAGACGAGAGTTTTAAAAGTAAAATTTTAAATGCCAAACTTCTACGCGTACCAGTCCCAAATGATGCCGATCTAAATCATTTTTTTGAGATAATGAACACAAGGGGCGAGCAACTTGAAGCTCATCAGATCGCAAAAGCACAAATTTTAGAAGTCTTAGAAGAAAAAGACAGAAAAATAGCTGCATTGGTTTGGGACGCATGTGCAGACATGGATAGATACGTGCAGATGAGCTTTGAAAAAAAACTAAGAGAACAAATTTTTGGCAATGACTGGAATAAAATTTGTAATGAAAGCGAACTTTTTGAAATTTCTATCGAAAATAACAATAATGCCAAAGAAGAGCCATTGAACAAAATTTTAGAAAATAAAAATTTAACTTCTGAAAAAACAACACAAAATGAAAACGAAAATGAAAGGTTTTCATCTATCATAAATTTTCCAAATTTCCTTTTACAGGTAAATGCAGCTATGAGCAATAATACAAGCAGTAGCAGTACAAATGAGCTGCTTTATGATAAAAAATTGATTGATAATTTAAAAAAACACTTCAATAATAGTGAAAATGCCAAAAATTTTATCTATAACCTTTTAAAATTTAGATTTTTGTTTGATAAATTTATTATAAAAACCGATGAAAATGACGACGAAAAATGGTCGCTAAAAATGCTTAAAAAATACTCCAACAACAAAGTTGCATTTAGTTATGTGGATACGCTCTATGACAACAGGCTAGTTGTCGCTTTGCAATCTTGTTTGCGCATAACATACACCTCACCGCGCGCTATGGAGTGGATATTTACGCTTCTTAAGGGACTTAACAAAAATACAACAGCCAATATGCAAGAAATTTTAGAAACCTATGCAAATGAGAAGGTAAAAAATGCGCTAGAAAAAAGCAATTCCTATCCTATGTGTGAGAGAGAATAATCCTTACATATCTTGATTATATTTTATATAGAGAGTGTATAGTTAGCACTCAAGACAATAAAATCAAGAAAAAATTACAAAATGCTTTTAAAGCGGTTGGCAATGTAAATTTAAAAAATTTAAAAGAGTGGGAATTTAAATTTAGAGACTCTATCGAGCATTTTTACCCACAAAATCCTTCTGGAGATAGTATAGAGCGCATAAATGATAACAAAATTTTGAATTCTTTTGGTAACTTAGCGCTTGTTACAACTTCTGGTAACTCTAAATTTTCTAATCTCGCCCCATCCGCAAAGCAAACTACATATCCAAATATAATAATACAAAGCCTAAAACTGATATTGATGTCAGCATGTATAAATGGCAACAATATAGATGAATATAAACAAGCGATTAGCGAACATGAAAAAGAAATGCTAACTTTATTAAGAGTGCAAAAGCGGAATAATATTATATGAACACTTTTCTCTTAAAGTATTTTAGGAGATCAAAAATATCTGGTCTTATGCTACACAAAAAAATCAGATATGTTTACAGCTTCACTTTTAGAGCCATTATCCTCTTATATGAAGCGTCAATTCGCTCTTTGCTGATCTTTTTCTCGTTTACTGCATCGATTATAATCTGAGTGATAAGATCGGCCGTTCTTTGGTTGTTTATCTTAAACTCGCTAAAAAGTAAGATATCGCCTCCAGCGTTTATAAATTTCACCACCTTTTGCGCCAAAGCATCGTCGCCAACGCCTTTCATCAGCATATCATCGCTGATAACCACGCCATTAAATTTAAGTTCATTTCGTAACATATCGGTTATTATTTTTTTAGAAAGTGTGGCTGGATTGTCCTCGTCGATGCCTTTTACAAAAAGGTGTCCGACCATGATGATCTGCGCTCTACCAGTGCTTATGGCGTCTTTATATGGTAGCAGCGCATCCTTGCTTAGCGTGACCTCGCTCTTATTTTTATGCGAGTCCTCTTTTGAGCTGCCATGCCCTGGAAAGTGCTTAAGTGTCGTTAGAATGCCCTGCTCTTTAAATGCGTCCATAAAAGCATCAGCATAGATCACTACCTTGCTTGCATACTCGCTAAACGCCCTTTGTTTAGCGGCGATGATCGGCGAGTTTTCGTCGTGTAGATCGACCACTGGGGCAAAATTTAGATTTATACCGCACTCTTTTAAATTTATAGCCATTTTTGAGTAGAGATCATATGCGCTTTTGATATCAAGCGTGCTTGCGACCTCGTATGCACTAGGATATGGGCCATCAAAGCTTTTGTCCTTCATGCGGCTCACATTGCCGCCCTCTTCGTCGATAGCGATAAAAATTTTAGGACTTTTTTCTTTGATAGCTTTTATGCTAGATTTTAGCAGGGCTTTGTTGGTGATGTTTCTGCCAAGCAGCATCACTCCGCCAAATCTCTCATA
Source organism: Campylobacter concisus (assembly GCF_002913715.1). NCBI lineage: Bacteria > Pseudomonadati > Campylobacterota > Epsilonproteobacteria > Campylobacterales > Campylobacteraceae > Campylobacter > Campylobacter concisus. The sequence continues at coordinate 826,816 of NZ_PPCE01000009.1, forward strand.
TCCAGCGTCGCTTAACATCGCGCGAAATGCAGCATCTTTTGTGCTAGCCCCATTAAAGCCAACCATTATCATCTGCGAGACCTTAGCTCTTAGGCTCACTTCTGCGCCATTAAGCTCCAGAGCAAAAATGGCCACAAAAAGTATAAATTTTAAAGCTCTCATCTTCTTCCCAAAAGCGATTTAACGCTCTCAAAAACATCTTTGCCATTTAGCATATTTTCAACCTCACTGGCAATCGGCACGTATATGTCCTTTTCTTTAGCGATCTTGCTAATAGCCCTTGCAGTATCCACACCCTCTGCCACTTCACCAAGCTCATTTAGAATTTTTTCTAATCTCTCGTGCCTTGCGATACCAAGACCTACGCGGTAGTTGCGTGAAAGTATCGATGAAGCGGTTAGGAAAAGATCTCCTGCACCACTTAGTCCCATAAATGTCTCATCTTTTGCACCAAAAAATTTACCAAATCTAGCCATCTCGACAAGCCCACGTGAAATGAGACTCGCCCTTGCGTTGTTGCCAAGACCAAGACCGTCACAGATGCCACCAGCTATGGCGATCACATTTTTATAGGCACCACACACCTCAGCGCCGATCACGTCATCAGAGGTGTATGCTTTCATGTAGCTTGGAAAAAATGAGGCAAATTTTAAAGCTAAATTTTGATTTTTAGAATTTACCACCAAAGCGCAAGGCAGCTTTTGCATGATCTCTTTTGCAAAGGTCGGTCCTGAGAGAAAGGCTAAATTTTCTCTATCAACAAAGTCTTCATAAATTTCATTTAAAAATTTAAGATTTGCCGTGTCTATGCCCTTGCTGGCGACTAGGATCTTTTGACTTTTGTTTTTGTAGTTTTGTTTTAGCCATAAATTTGTAGCTTGCGTTGGGATCGTGCAGACTAGGTATTCACACTCCAAAGCTTCATCCAAGCTTACAAAATTTGGCATCTCTCTTGGCGTTCTTGAGCTGATGACACACTCGTTATTCTCACTAAATGCGTGAAACAGCGCACTGCCCCACTTGCCAGCTCCGATGACTGCTATGCTCATTTTAGCCCTTTTTTAGCCTATTTTGGCCTTTAAAAGCTCATTGACCTTGCCTGGGTTAAAGGCGCCCTTGCCCTCTTTCATCACCTGACCCACAAAGAAGCCAAACATCTTATCTTTGCCGTTTTTATACTCTTCTACCTTATCAGCATTTGCGGCTAAAATTTGATCTATGATCGCGATGATCGCTGAGTCGTCACTCACTTGTTTTAAGCCAAGCTTTTCGATGACGCTATCAACGTCTGCGTCATTTTCCATTAGGTAGTCTAGTACCTCTTTTGCGGCCTTGCCGCTTATCGTGCCATCTTCTATGCGTTTTAGTAAATTTATCATTTTAGCACTATTAACTGGGCTTGTCTCGATCGTTACTCCGTTATTTAAGCGGCCAAGAAGCTCGACTATGAGCCAAGTAGTAGCAAGTTTAGGCTGAATTCCAGCAGCGATCAGCTCTTCAAAATATCTAGCCATCTCGACACTTTGAGTTAAATTTAGAGCATCACTCTCTTTTACGCCTAGCCCACTAACATATCTTGCTACCTTTTGCTCGGCAAGCTCTGGAATTTTTATCGCTTCGTCATACATCTGCTCTGACACTTCAACAGGAAGCAAGTCAGGGTCAGGAAAATACCTATACTCCGCGCTATCCTCTTTGCCACGCATTGATCTTGTCACTAAATTTGTCGTGTCAAACAGCCTTGTCTCTTGATAGACCTCTTCATCGTATTTGCCATCTTCCCAAGCTGCACTTTGGCGCTCTACTTCGTAGTCAATCGCCTTTTGGATAAATTTAAATGAGTTTAGGTTTTTTATCTCAACCCTTGTATAAAGCTTGGTGTCGCCTTTTGGGCGAATAGAGACGTTTGCGTCGCAGCGAAAGCTGCCCTCTTGCATATTCGCATCACTTATATTTAAAAAGCGAAGGATCGAGTGCAATTTTTTAAGATAAGCCACCGCCTCATCACTGCTTCTAAGATCTGGTTCGCTAACTATCTCAAGAAGTGGCGTACCAGCTCTGTTTAGATCAACCAAACTCTCGGTTTCTTCATGGATGTTCTTGCCAGCATCCTCTTCAAGGTGCGCTCTAGTTACACCGATGCGTTTTTTAGTACCGTTTACATCGATTATTAGCTCGCCACCTTCTACGATAGGGATCTCAAACTGAGAAATTTGATATGCCTTTGGAAGGTCTGGGTAGAAGTAGTTTTTTCTATTAAAGACTGATTTTTTATTTATCTTAGCGTTTATCGCTGTGCCAAAGCTGATCGCCTTTTTTACAGCCTCTTTGTTTAGCACAGGCAGCGCTCCAGGAAGCGCTAAGCAGGTTGGACAAACGTGCGTGTTTGCCTCGTCGCCGAAGCTAGTTGAACAAGAGCAGAAAATTTTAGTTTTTGTATTAAGCTGAGTGTGAACTTCTAAACCGATAACGACTTCAAACATATTTTTACCTTTAAATTTATGCAAATTTTTAAGGCGTATTTTAGCGATACTTTCTTTTAAAATATCTAAAAATGAGCGTTTTGACTGGAAAATAAAGAAGGTGATTTAAAAATTTAAATAGTTTAAAAAGGAAAAAGCCATATAAAAATATGGCTTTAAATTTTAATGCTCATGCTCGCTAATAGCGACTGCGCCAGCTAGATAAACGTAAGTTAGCATCATGAAAATAAATGTTTGCAAAACAGCCATAAGTGTTAGAAGTGCAAAGGCTGGAAGTGGAGCAAACCAAGGTGCAAGTGTAAGCATCGCAAGTAAGAACAAGTCATCGCCTTTGATGTTACCAAAAAGACGAAATGATAGCGAAACTACACGTGAAAGATGTGAGATGACTTCAACTGGAAACATAATAGGAGCTAGAAATTTATTCGGTCCCATAAAGTGTCCAAAGTACTTGAAAAATCCATTTTCTCTAATGCCCTCAAAGTTGTAATAAACAAATACAACCAAAGCCAAAACTAGAGTTAAATTTAGACTTGATGTTGGTGACTCAAATCCAGGAATAATACCTACAACATTTGAAAAAAATACTATAAAACCGATAGTTGCAACAAGTGGAAGATATTTCCTAGCTAGTTTTTCACTGCCTAAAGTATCTCTTCCCATCGATATAACGCCCTCTAAATAAGCTTCAACTATATTTTGAAGACCTCTTGGCACAAGCTGCATCTTACTCCTTGCTATATAAGCAACTATGATAACAATCAAAGCTACAAGTAGAAAGTGAAACGCATAGATAAAGGCGTGGGAGCTATTTAGGAAATTTGAAAATAGAAACAAATCTTTCATTAATTTACCTTGGATTTAGAATTTTGCGTGATTGTAACAAAATTATTGTTAAAACATTTTTAATTTTAAACCCTGAAATAATCGAAAATCAATTTACAAATAGTCACTGCAACTACCACTAGAAATATTGTTCTAATAAATTTGACCTCTTTTTTAATGACAAGATTTGATCCAAAATATGCGCCTAAAATTTGACCAACTGCCATCAAAAGTCCAACGACCCAAAGCATCTGTCCGCCAGCTATAAAAATGCCAAGAGCAACGATATTACTAGTAAAATTTAAGAGTTTCGTATGAGCGACAGCCTTTTTTAAATTTAGCCCAATTAATGCCACTATCGCAAATGTCCAAAAAGAGCCTGTTCCTGGACCAAAAAAACCATCATAAAAGCCAAGTATTAGCCCAAAAACTACATAAAATAGCTTTTCATTCATCTTTGCAGCTCTATCGTTTTCACCGACTTTTGGCATAAAAAGCGTGTAGATAAAAATAGCAATCAGTAAAAATGGGATAATTATCTTTAAAAAATTTGTATTTAAAAATAGGATAACCACCGCTCCGATGATAGCTCCAATAAAAGTAAAAACAATACCTACAAAGCACTCTTTATAATTAATTAATCCCCGTTTTGTGAAATTTAGAGTCGCCGTAAAGCTACCAAAGACACCTTGAAGCTTATTTGTACCAAGTGCAAGGTGTGGTGGTACGCCCATCGCCATAATAGCTGGAAGCGTTATAAGACCACCTCCACCAGCGATAGAATCGATAAAACCGCCTAAAAATGCAGCTACAAAAAAAACGACATAGCTAAGTAGATCAAATTCCATTTTTTGCTCTTTTGATAATTGAAATAAAAGCAGATTGTATTTTATTTGTACTTATCTTTTTGTAAAATTTTTATATTTGAAATGAGAGATTTTTAAAATTTATAAATTTTAACGAGCCTTTAGATTTAGCCCAAAGACTCGTTTATTAAAGCGGTTACTTGATAACGCCACAAAGCATTCTAGCGCCACCGCCGCCAAGTGCTTTTGGGTTGTCACTGTGGTTGTCGCCACCAACATGAACCATTAATGAGTGACCTTTTAGCTCGTCAAGACTTTTTATCTTTGGGGCTAGTACTGGATAGTTTGCATTGCCCTCAGCATCTACGTAAAGTGCTGGCAAATCGCCTTTGTGGCCCTTGTCGTCCCATGCAAAAGAGTGCATCTTTGTGCCAGCTGGATCCCAGTGACCGCCTGCTTTCATGCCAAGGCCTTTTTCAGTCGCACCACAGTCAGCATTTTCATGGATGTGAAAGCCGTGTAGTCCTGCAGTAAGTCCCTTTAAATTTGGAAAAAATGCAACTCCGTAGTTTGTCTTAACAGCTACTACTTCGCCGACACTCTTATCGCCCTTCTCGCTTAGCTCATTAACAGGTATAACTAGATGCTCTCCAGCTTTCGCATCAAAGTGATGACCTTCGTGAGCAAAAAGCAAAGTTCCCAAAACTGCACTTAGTAAAACGATTTTTTTCATACAAGCTCCTTATGGATAAAATTGTATGGCAAGTCTACCCTAAATTTAAAAATTTAGCAATAATTTTTATTGATTAAGATTTTTTACGATAGTTTCTAGCTCTTTACTCTGCCCTATTCTATAAAGTGCAAAGTCGTATTTTATCGGATCTAGCTCGTCAAATTCTCTAAGTTTTTTTGTAAGATCCATGACTGCTTTGAAATCATAGCTCTTTCTGTTTATAAGTCCTAAATTTAAAGAAACTCTATGTGTATGCACATCAAGCGGTATCAAAAGCTTATCTTTTGGCAAATTTTTAAATAGCCCAAGGTCGATGTCGCTATCCCTTACCATCCAGCGAAGATACATGTTATAGCGTTTATATGGGCTTTGTGGCTCTTTATCAAAACTCTTACCAAAGAAAAACTCATATCCGTCAGAGCGGTAAGAATTTAGCCCATATATAAATTTGATAAGCTCATTTACGCCATCTATCATTTCACCGTTTTTTGCAAGACCTTGGCGTAAAATTTCCTCTATCTCACCCTCTTTTTTAAGACGTGAGAGAGTGATAAAAATTTCTCTCACATCATTTTCATTTTGAAAGCGGTATTTGAAATTTGACAGATTTTTCTTGATATTTTGCTCACTCTCATCAAGCAAACCAAATTCAAGCGAATTTAGAAATTTCACTATCATTTTTGCGTTACCATAAGCAAATAACGCACAAATGAGTGCTATGTTTGGCTCTTTAAATTTAGTGGCTACCTGAAGTGGATCTGGGGCTTCAAATAGCCCCAAATTTGTATTTTTGCTAAGTACGTGCGAGTCTAAAAGGCTCTTTAGTTCGCTCATTGTTTTAGTGAAAGAAGCGTGTCAAGCATTTGATCAACTGTCGTGATGATCTTTGCTGCTGCGCCGTAACTTGCTTGAAAGCGAATCAAATTTGTAAGCTCTTCGTTCGTATCTACGCCACTTGTTGATTGAAATTCCTCTTCAGCTGTCTTTTGTAAAGATGTATTTGTATCGTGGATCGTATTATTTGCCTCTGTATCACTCGCCATGTCAGTCGTAAGATAGCGGTAATATCCCTCGATCGTCTCATCTCTATCAAGCGCTATGCCACTTGAGTAAAAGGTCTGCTTTTGATACTGAAGCTGGATCATTTTATTTGCAACTTCATTATTTCCGATAACTGGCTTTGAGTAGGCACGAAGCTTTGTGTGGTCTTGGGTAAAATTTTGATTTATGCCGATACTATTTGAGTCAGTACCTGAGAAAAATCTATTTATACCAACAGCACCTGGGAAATTTGTGCCGTGATCGACTATCGATATGCTATAAAGCCCTTGAGCTTGTTTTGGAATGAGAGAAAATGTACCTTTTTTAGTATTTTTATCATAAAAATATGATGCCTCGAAAAAGTCATCAACGTCATTTAGCATATTATTGTCTTTATTGTCATCTGAGTTTGAGTTAAAGTCTTTGACGATAGAGTTGCCATATCTTGTATCATTCATCGTCGTCGTACCATTTACATTTATAGTTTTTCTGGCCACAACATTGCCTTTGTTATCATAAACAATAGCTTCAAAACTTCCGTTTCTTATACTATTATCATGATTCATCAACGTCTTATCGCCTTCTAAATAACTTATCGGATCTGAGTTAGAAATTTCAACTGCGGATTCGGCATAGATATTATTTGTACTTGTTATCAAGGTTTTACTAAATGTATTTAAATTATCAATGTATTTTTGGATCGTTCCGTCACTAAATTTATCATTATCTGGCTCGTAATTTCGACCCCTAAGATCAAGTGCAGCTCCGATTTTACCGCCCGTGATCTTTTCTTCCATTGGGATTCTTCTGCCGTCTTCTCTTTCATAATAAATTTTTGTATATCGTCCACTTTCGGTTGAACTCATAGAAATTTCATGAAAATTTACACCATCAACGATACTTACACCACCAATATTTAGATTGTAGTATTTTCCTTGATCTGTTATTCCTGTATCTACCCTAGAATTGCTCTTTAGATCGCTTTTATAAACTGCCGTATTTACCAGCTTTGACATAGCAAGCTCAAGCTCATCACGTTTATCACGAAGATCATTTGCATTTATTTTTATACCAGCGTCTGCGCCTGATTCTATTCTTTGGATTTGCTTATTAATATTTGCTATTTGTCTGCCCAGAGAATTTATCTCATTTATATTTATTTTTATCGTTTCATCAATCTTTTCATGCATATCATAAAGCATCTTTGATGAGCGGTTGATACTTGCAGTCAATACACTTGCTTTATTTATCAAATTTACTTTCTGAGCACCTGCATTAGGGTTTGAAGCAAAGTTATTCCACGCGGAAAAATACTCCTGAATATCCTTCACCATTCCATTATCTTTTAGATCAGGAAAATATTTTGTAGCTTCTTGCAAAATTCTTTGTTTATAGGCCGTGTTTTCTAAATTTGACGATGAGTATTTTAGTCTTGAGTAGGCAAACTCATCATGAAGCCTTGTTATAGTATCTACTTGCGTGCCTGTGCCAACTCCACCAGGGACTGTATTCATAGCTGGAGATGCAGATTGGACAACACGTTGTCTTGTATAGTAGTTGCTATCGGCATTTGCGATATTATTTCCGGTTGTACTTATTTGAAGCTGGGCCGCATTTAGCCCAGAAACACCCGTGCCTAATGACATAAAAATATTAGCCATTTTTTTAAACCCTTGATTTATAAAAATTATTATCTATGCTATTTCCATCTTGGCCGTATTCACTTGCTTTAGTGCCAAAAATTTTTTCATTAAGTGAGTCAAAAAATTCTTTAACAGCAACAACATGTCTTGCATATTCTTTATTGACTTTATGTAAATTTTCAAGCTTTGAACGCATAAGTACAAGTTTTGACTTCACTTCATCGTCTAAAACACTAGCAAGTGTAGTCGTACCGCTCTCTTTTGATACCTTTAAAAGCTCTTTATCTAGTGCTCTTTTTGTATCTTCAAATGCACGAACTAAGGCATTTTTTTTCTTTACACTCTCATCAACGCTTGAGTGCTTAGCCTCTTTTATATTTGCGATATCTTGTATAGTTAAATTTATAAGCTCATCAAGCTCGCCTATAGCCTCGTCCAAAAGCTTTTTTATCATTTAAATTCCTTAATTACAGCAACGCATCAGCCACAGCCCTAGCCGTTTTTGAGATATCAACCTGATAAGTGCCATTTGCTATGGCGTCAGCTATCTCTTTTAGCTTTGCGTTTTCATTTGTTCTTACTTCTTTACTCTGAGTTTCGACCTTGGCATCGCTATTTTTATTTAGCGTATTTGCCTGAAAATTTGGTCTTTGATTCAAAGGCCTTATCATATTCATACCTCTTAAAATAAAATGTTTATATCATTACATCGGCAGAATATAAATTTACTTAAGAGTCTCTCTTTAAAAAATCGTATAAAAGTTCTGAAAAACCAAGATTTCCACTCAATGCTTTACTCATTGCATCGTTATACATTGACCTATAAATATCGCTACCAGCAGCCTTTGGATATAGCGAGTTGTGCTCGTCTTCTTTTAAAGCAATATCAAGCACAGCCTTTACCATATATGCCTCAAATGCATCAGTTTGCTCTTTTAAAAGTGCATCTTGTTTAGCATTTGCATTTTTTATCTTATTTGTAGAAATTTCATTGTATGAATTTAGCGCTAAGGTGTTATCTATTTGCATTATATTATCTCCAAATCAACTTGTATCGCACCAACTCGCTTTAAATTTTCAAGTATCGATATGATATCACTTGGTGTTGCCCCAAGCTTATTTAGCGCTCTTGTTACATTTGCAACGGTAGTTTTTTCGCCTGAAATTTTAAGTAAATTTTGGCTAGGTGCGACCGATGTGTCGCTTCCAATATTTACATCGTTTTGCGCTGCCTCATCGTAGCTATTTGGCTCTATTTTTATTGTGATTGCACCATGCGTTAAGACAACTGGGCTAACTACGGCATTTATGCCACTTACTATCGTGCCAGTTCTTTCATCAACCACTATCTTTTCATCTGGCTTATACTCCACATCAAGATCTAGCACAGCACTTGCAAGCTCGATAATGCTAACATCATCTGGCTTTTTAACGATAACCGTTCTTGGATCGATCGCCTTTGCGGCATCATCAGAGATATTTGCATTTATAGTATTTTGGATATCAAGAGCGGTTTTAAAATTTGTATCTTTTAGGCTTAGTCTTATGCTATCTTGATTGTAAATGTCATAAGTCACTTCTCGTTCAACCAAAGCTCCATTTAGGATAGAGCCAACGGTTGGGTGGTTGCCACCTGATCTACCCATGCTTTTTCCGCCGATGCTTAAAGCACCCTGAGCCAAAGCATAAATATCACCATCAACGCCTTTTAGTGGTGTCATGAGAAGCGTACCACCTTGCAAACTTTTTGCATCGCCAATAGATGAGATCACGACATCAAGCTTATCGCCATGCCTTGCAAATGCAGGAAGCTTAGCTGTTACCATAACAGCAGCTGCGTTTTTTGACTTGATATCATCTGGGTTTATCTTTACGTTTACACCTTGAAGCATGTTTGATAAAGACTGGATCGTAAATTTTGACGTTGAGCCATCACCTGTGCCGTTTAGTCCGACAACTAGGCCGTAGCCTATTAGCTGATTATCTCTTACGCCAACTATGCTTGCAAGCTCTTTTATCTGCGTAGCAAAGGCTGAAGTAGCTATCACTGAAGCTGCTACAAAAGATAAAATTTTTTTCATATTTTTTCCTAAAATTTAGCTATTTTAGGTTTTTAAAGCAAAAGATGTTCCAAATTTTTATAAATTATTGGAAGTAAGAGAGCGAAGTAGCTCCAAATTTTTTAAATTTTACAAGCTTAAATGCAAAAATTTCATCGCTAAATTTAAAGTCGCTGTTGTGCTCAAAAACTATCATATAAATTTTCTCTTTTTTTAGCTGTGAGATTAAATTTACAAGTTTTTCGTAGATATCATCAAAGCCAGCTCTTATGTCAAACGGTGGATCAAGGTAGAGCAACACCTTACCACTTTGAGAATTTATAATATCGGGCAAGACAGAAAAGGAATCACCATTTATCGCTTTTAAATTTGAGCACTCTAGGCTAGCAAGATTGTTTTGTGTGATCTTAAAAGCGGCTCTATCTTTTTCAATAGCGATAGCCTCACGTGCTCCGTTGCTAACGGCCTCGCTTGCCATCACGCCACTTCCACCAAAGCCCTCTATAAATGTAAGCGAGTAAATTTCATCTCTAATGACGTTAAAGAAGGACTCTTTTACGATGCTTTTTGTGCTTCTTGTTGTGCTTAGGCTTGGCAACTCAAGCCTTTTACCTTTAAATTTACCGCTTGAGATTTTAGTGTAAAGCTTCACTGATTTACCCTTAGAATTTCAAGAAGATCGGCTTTAAATTTATCTATCAAAAGTGAAATTTTCTCTTCTAAGCCCTTTTCATTTTTAGCTTCATTTAGCTCATTTACTTTTGAAATTTGCATAGCTGAGTAAAATTCTTCAAGCGTATCAAGAAGTGTTGTCTTGGTAAAAGGATGAGAAAGATGAGCATTTTTTCCTATTATAAATAGCGGTTTTTTTGTCACGATCTCGCGGTCACTCACTACAAAATCACAATCCTTATGATGAGCAGCCAAATTTCCACAAAAAAGCAGCAATGTCTTTTGAAGTAAAATACACTCGCACTCAAATGAAATTTTCATATCTCTTCCTATAAATTTTTGCTCGATTTTAGCCTAAATAATCAAAAATTTATATAAACACTAAAGGATTTTAAAATTTTACCGATGTAGAAGCTAACGTAAGTTTTAAGGAGTAAAACTATGGAAATCTTTAAGGCAGCAGCAAATCAGGTACTAGATACGAGCATGAGCACATCTGCTCAGCGTCAAATAGACAGCAGACCTATCGAGCATTCTGATGTTAAATTAAGTGCTGATAAAAACAATGAAACAAAAGATATTAACGAGCTAGACGGACTTAGCAATGAAGAGCTTGCCAAAAGAACAAGAGAGGTCACTGACAAGCTAAACTATCAAATGCAGCAGCTCGATACTAATGTAAGATTTGCTTACAACGAGAAGCTAAATTTAATGGTTGTGCAAGTAAAAGATGCTAAAACTGGCGAAGAGATAACACAACTTCCAAGTAAAGAAGCTATAAGAATAAGCGAGTATTTCAAAGAAAGTATCGGAATACTTTTTGACAAGGAGAGTTAAAAATGGCAGTAGGTAACGTAACAAATTTAGGCTTAGGTACAAAAAATAGCGGACTAAATGATGATCTTATCAAGAAATTAAAAGAAGCAGATGAGGCAGGACAGATCAAGCCTTTAACAAAAAGGCTAGAGAGAAACGACCTAAAGCAAAAAGACCTTGCAGCGCTAAAAACTCTAGTCAGCAACGTAAACGTAAGTGGCAAAACACTTGGTGGAGAGGCACTTTATCTAAAAAGAACTACAAATAATGCTGGCAAAAGCGTAACAGCCTCAGCGGCAAATGGCGTTAGCGTGCAAAATTTTAGTATCGATGTACAAAAACTTGCTCAAAAAGATACATTTCAAAGCTCAAATTTCAAAAACGCTTCAAACTTAGTAGGTGCGACAAATAACGGCTCTTTTGATGTTGAGATCGATGGACAAAAATTTTCTATTAGCGTAACTAGATCAACCACATATCAAGATATTGTAGACAAGATAAATGATATTAGTCGTGGTAAATTGCAAGCTAGAATTTTAAATGTTGGCGGAGATAAGCCAAATCAAATCATGCTTCAATCAGGCAATACTGGTGCTACGCAGACTATTAAATTTTCAAATGATACGGCTGGTGTTTTAGATAAGCTTGGCTGGGATAGTACGCAGTTTCAGGACAAAGATGCAAATGGCACTCTACTAACAAATCCTGATGGCACACCAAAGATGACATCAAATTTTGAAAAAAATAGAATTTTAAAGGCACAAGATGCCGAATTTACATATAACGGAGTAAATGTAAAAAGAAGCAAAAATACCTTTAACGACTTAAGACCGGGAATTTCTATTACATTAAATGAAACTGGTAAAACAAACGTAAGCGTCTCTCAGGATACGAAAGAGGTAATCAAAGCGGTTGAAGAATTTATCAAAGACTACAACCTAATGACCATGAACCTTGGTATAGCCACAAAATATGACGAGGAAAAGGGAGCTGGCACTTTCCAAGGCGTTAGCGAAATTTCAAGCTTAAGATCAAACATTGGTCGTCTTGTAAATGGACAAGATAGCGAAGGCAAAGCATTAAGTAAATATGGCATAGTGCCTGATAAAGACGGACAGCTTCAACTTGATCTAAATAAACTAAATGCAGCTCTTAGCAAAGATCCTGAAGAGATTCAGAAATTTTTCATGGGATCAAGCAAGATCGAGCCAATAAGCTATATGGGGGCATCTACCGTTAGCGCTGGAGCATTAGACATAAAAGCTGGTGATCTTACGATAAACGGCAAGTCAGTTACATTCTCAACTACTGCTACTGCCACAGCCGAAGAGAACGCACTAAAACTTCAACAAGCTATAAATGACGCTGGCATAACTGGAGTTACAGCTAGTCTTGATAAAAGTGGCAAAAGAATCGTCTTAAAAAGAAGCGATGGCGAAAATATCGAGGTAAAAGGCAAAAATTCGGCCTTAACAGCTCTAGGTATGAATGAAGCTACTATAAATCCAGTAACCAAAAAGACAGATGGGCTATTTACAAAGCTAGCTAAAATGCTTGATGGTGTCGTTGGCAAAAGTGGTACGATGGTTGCTATGCAAAATCAGTTAAAAGATGAAAATGAGTCGATCACAAAAAACAAAGAGAGCACACAAAAGCTTTTAGATGAAAAGTACACAACAATGCAAGAGCGTTTTATAAAATACAACGCTATCATCGCAAGCTTAGAAAATCAGTTCTCAACACTAAAATCAATGATCGATGCAGAGATAAATAGCAGAAAATAAGAGAGAAAGATGAATCAAAGTGCATATAGTGCATACGCACAGTCTAGTTTTGGGGGCATTGAGTCCCCAACTAAATTAATAGAAATGCTTTATGACGGGATTTTAAAATTTATATTTCGTACAAAAAAGGCGATAGAAGCTGGAGATATAGAGAAAAAAGTTTATTATATTAATAGGACAAACGCTATTTTTGTTGAGCTTTTAAATTCGCTTGATTATTCTCAAGGCGACGTAGCCCACTATCTTAGCGGCCTTTATACAAGACAGATGCAGCTTCTTGCTATGGCAAATATACAAAACGATGTCGCAGCCTTAAATGAAGTAACCAATGTCGTAAAGCAACTATCAGAAGCATGGAGAGAGGTAACTTCAGGTGAATAGTTGGATTAATGAGTTTAAATTAGCATTGATAAACGAAGACACGAGCAAGATAGCTGCTTTATCACAAAATTTTAGTGAGGATATGTTTACGAGCCTAGCTTCAGCACAAGAAGCACAAGCATTAATCGGCGGAGCAATAGAGCTTTTAAAAAACAAGTCTTCGCACATCCAAAATGAGCTTATAAAGCTACAAAAAGCTCAAAAATACGTAACAAACTAATCTAGTAAATTTAAAGGCACGGCGTTAAGCCGAGTTCTGTCTTGAGCGATCATTTATCTACGCTTGCTTTTACAAACAAGCTCTAGCGAAGGGTTTTAATATAAGACCAAAACCATCCCTTCTTGCTGCAGGTTGGGTTTATATGGCCACGCAAGTTACCAAGCGTGCCGGTGGGCTCTTACTCCGCCGTTTCACCTTTACCGCCAAAGCGGAAGTCTGCTTTCTGTTACACTATCCCTTAGGTTTCCCTAGCCATCCGTTAGATGGAACCTTGTCTTATCGCAGCTCGGACTTTCCTCTTTTGCAAAAATCAAAAGCGATCGCTTACCGTGCCAGAGCGAAATTATAGCGGCTTTGGCTTAAATTTCTAGCTTTTAAAACTTTAAACTTTATGTTCTCTTATTTAAAAGGTAAATTTGCAGGCAGATAGAGTGCTTTGAGTAAATATTTAGCGTATGTTTTGTCAAAAGCATATAAAATTTATCTCAAAGCGCGATAAACTCAGCATTATTTATAGGTCGTAAATCATACAAGTTCCCAAATTTCTCCATTATCTCGTGCGTGGCCTGCGTAAAAGGCTCGCAGCCAAAGTGTGGTACTGTGAAAAAATTCACCAAATTTAACCCTGTAAAATCACTCATATTTGGGCTATTTTCATCCATAAGCGTAGCATATCTTGTATCTGGTGAGGCCACGATCGCTCCCGCCGACTCGCCGATATAAATTTTGCCCGCTTTGACTGCATTTTTTATAGCTTGCCAGACGCGCGATTTTCGCAGCTCGTTAAGCAGATAAAATGTATTTCCACCGCTAACGTAAATGATATCACACTGACTAATGGCAGATAAAATTTCATCTTCACAAGATGGCTCATCTTGGCTAGATACTAGTGCCGCCGAATTCTTGGCGCAAGAGACGTCAAGGCGTCTTAGCTTCGCACCAAAATTTTCTAAAATTTCCACCGCTTCATCTACATAAAAATTTACCTCTTCAAATTTTGCTGCCGTATCAATAAAAACAACGTGCTTGCCTTGAAAATCTATCACTTCATTAATTTTGCTCGCAACCTCCGCAAAATAAGAGCAAAGAAAAATATTTGCCATTTTTAATCCCTTTAAAATATAAATTTACAAATCCATTATATCCAAACGAGCCTAGAAACGATTGTATTTCGCGCCGTCAGCGCCTTGCTCCACAGATAAATTTTAGCGATTTAAGATATGGATCTTGGTATAAAAATTTGATAAATTTTTCCTCAAATTTGAGCTTAAAACGATAAGGTAAAGTTTTTGCACCGCTTGGCTCACAGCTTTTAAAAAGTGTTAGGCGAGGCGGATTTTGATTTACAAAATTTAAGAAAGTTAAGGCAAAGTCTTGCGAGATGGTTTTAAATGTTTTCTACGTCACTATGCTCTTAGCTAAACAAAAGAAATAAATTTCGTCCCAAGATAAGACATGCAGCCTATCGCAGGGCGAAATTTATACTCTGCTTGCAGTTACCAGCATAGACGCAAAAATCATTTAAAAGCGCTCGCGAGACGAGTCGCCGCCCTACTCAAAGATATTTTTGTGCAAGATTTCTTCTAGCACAACAGTCGCGTAGCTTCCTTTTTGCAGCGTAAAATTTATCGTAAAGTGCGCCTTTTCCTCGTTGTATTTATAGCTCGCATCCTCCAAATAACACCACGCAAAGCGCCTAGAACCCGTCATTTTAGCTTTATATTCGTTTGCCTGCGCAAAAATTTGATCCTCGACTGCTCTAGCCGCACCCTGCGCCTCATACGCCTTTGCGCCCGCGATCAGCCCGCAGCTAGTGATATCTCTAGCGTCAAAGCGCGCGCCCTCTGCGTCCAAATCCTCGCACAAAAAGCACTTTCCGTGCGGGTAGTGACCCAAAACTTCGCCCTCTATCAGCTTAAAAAATCTCTTTTGCGATTTTAAATTTTTCAAAATCGCGCCGTCAAGATACGGGTAAATTTGAGCTAGCTCAGAAAGGCTAAAGTCCTGCGCAAACCTCGAAATCTCCACGCGTTTGCTAAGCCAGCGGTTAAAAAGATCGCTTTGATATGCTGAGATCAAAAAGTCGTTTAGCTTTACATTTTTACTCTTTTTGCCGTTTATCGTCCCATTTTTAAGAAGCTCAAGCCCAGTTTCGGCATTGTCGCCAAATTTACCAAAACGCTGATAGCCAAAGTAGTTTGCATAGCCCATTTTATCAATGCTAACAAATGCTTGCTCTAGCTTTTTGGCATTACTTGGTAGTACTTTTTTTAAGCGGATAAAAAAGCTATTTCCCTTTAGATGTCCAATACGAAGCTTATTTTTATGCACATTTAGGCTTAAAATTTTCATCTTTTCGTGGCTAAAGTTTGCTAGATTGCTCTCAAATTTACGTGGCATCGAGATAAACTGCGTCGTCATGCCCTGCTTATCCTTTAGCCCAGCGTAGCCAAAGTCGCGCATCTTAGCCCCTGTAACCTCGCTTAAGACATGCAAAGCCTCCTGCGTCGTCATATCTTTTTTAGAAATTTCAACGATCATGTGCTCGCCATCGCCACTAAATTCATAAAGCGGTATCTCGCGTACGACAAAATCATCTGAATTTTTAGAAAAATATGCCTCGATAGGTGCATGAGTGAGTGCATAAAGTGGCTTAAAAGTGGTGGTTTCTTGCATTTTGTTTTAACCTTTTGTTTGAAATTTTTGCAAAGACGCTAATCTTTGTCCGTGTTTTTGTGGCGATCCTTTTGATGGCGTTTAAATTTTTAGGACTAAAAGTAAATAAAATTTCATACTCTTCGCCGCTACTAAGCTCAAATTTACTTAGCTCTTTTGTAAATTTAGCACCCTTTTTGCTAGCCTTTAAAAGCTTGGCAAGATCAGCATTTAGCCCATCTGAGATATCCATAGCGGAGTTTATAAGATGAGCTGCCTTGTAGAAAAATTTATCTCTTAAAATAGGCTTTTTAAATCGTGAGTTTTTTGAAATTTTAGCTAGCCTCAGAAGCGAATTTAGCCCCTTTTTGCTACCTCCAAGCTCACCAGTAAAAGCCACCAGATCTCCGTATTTTGCATTTTTTCTAAGCACAGCTTTGCCATTTAGCTCGCCAATTACACTAACGCTTATATTTAAAATTTTACTACTTATCGTGTCGCCACCGATTATCTTTACACCAAACTCCTCGCAAGCTCTGTTTATGCCACTACTTAGCTCTTTGATTTGCTGCGGCGAAAAATTCTTTGGCAAGCTAAGTCCAAGAAGCGCAAATTTTGGCCTAGCATTCATCACGATCGTATCTGAAAAATTTACGATCATCGCCTTGTAGCCGATCTCTTCAAGGCTTAGCCAGCCATGCTTAAAGTGCGAGTTTTCAGCAAAAATATCCTTGCTAAAGACCTGCTTGCCAAGCACAGCCGCATCATCGCCAATATAAGCGTTACCAAAGCATTCAATCGTAAAATTTTCTTTATCCATCGGGCCATTATAATGAAACTCCTTTTAATTTTAGGATAAAATAAGCCAAAAAAGGAGCCAAATGCAAAAAATAGAAATTTTTAGATTTAATGCAAAAAAGGATATTTTGTCGTATTTTAAACCATATTTTTTAGAAATTTTAGATTACGCAAACCTTGACGAGCTATTTTTGCATGTTAAAAAAATTGATCCCTATTTTCAGCCAACAACTGGCTTTGTGAAAGTAAATGATGTCGTAGTAAGCACTACTGAACCATTAGTAAATTTATATGAGAAATTTGCAGGCGAGCTTGTGATTTCGCCACTTGATGAAAAAAGAGCGGTTTTAGATCTTGAGATAAATGATGACGACTTTTGGGAGAAATTTAAGCCATTTGATAAATTTTGCAATCAAGCAGACAAAGAATTTTATGCAAGCTTAAAGCCATATTTTTATGCTGATTTTGTGAGAGAATACGAGCCAAATTTTATAGGTGCAGCGGCCATCATACTGGCTCATCATCTTTATAAAAAAGAAAAAAATGATGAGATCATGAGGCTTATCAACAATGAAAATGGTATTTTGATAGCTTGTAAGATTGATGATTTTATCTTTGGTGGAAGCGAAATTTATACCGAAGCGATTAGGTTTTTTAAAGAAATTTTAGGGATAAAAGAGGATGAAATCTCAAAAAATGAGCTTGAAAAAATAAAGAGCTTGGATAAATTTAAAGAGTTCAAAATAGCCGTAAGCGATAAAATCTCTGAAAATTTAGATAAATTTAGAGCAAATTTTATAAATCTAAACAATAAATTTCCTTGTGGATTTGAGCTTTTAAAAGTAAACGAAAAGCTTGCATTTGCACTTGCAAGCAAGACCATCTTTAATGCGTTTGATAGCGGAGCTGATTTTTTACTAGCTAGCAATGATGCTGAGTTTTATATGTTTGATACGCTTTCAAAAAAGCTTGAAAAATTTGCAAACAGAAGTTTGCAGGATTTTTATATTTTAAGAGTTAGCGAACTGATCGAGCTTGAAAATGGCAAAATTCCAGCAAGCCTAAAAGAGCATACGCTAAAAGTAAATCTAGTCTAAAACTAGAGAATTTATTTTTGCAAAGTCGCATTTTGCTCGCTTAGGGCTTCTTCTTTTTCGTCTTCTTGCCTTATCTCATCGTACCTTGCTTTGGCATTTTCATAAACACCAGCTGGTAGGCTTATGTTTAAATCATCCCTTAAGCTCATCACATCATCACAAGCATTTTGGTAGCCAAGGTCGCAGCTTTTCATATAATAACTCACGCCAAGCTCGATATTTGAGTGCTTTTTTAGATCACTATCCATTTGCTCATTTATCTCTTCATTTACAAACATATCGCCCAAAGCCTCGCACGAAAGCACATCTTTTTGCTCACAGCCATCATAGAAAATTTCATACGCAGCTACGTAATCTCCAGCATTTAGCGCCTCAATACCTCTATCATAATCATCGATGTCAAAGCCAAATGCCAAATTTAAAGCTAGGATTAAAAAAACTATCTTTTTCATATAAAGCTCGGTGCATCATTTGAAAATAGTATGAGATCGCCAGCACGCGTATTTTGAGCTAGAATTTCTTGCATTTTATTTTTATCCTTTAAGATGATGACCTTTGGCTTTATGATGTGCTTTAGTAAAACTTCGGCGTTTAGTGAGCTTGTGATGATAACAAGGTCAAAAATTTCATTTATCACCTTGGCTAAATTTGCATTTTGCTCCGCATCGCTCTCAACGATACCAGGCGTTAGCAGCACTTTTCTGCCAGCGTAGGTGCTTACAAGCTCGTAGCTTGCGCTCATGCCTAAAAAATTTCCATTAAAACTATCATCAATTATCAGCTTACCGCCAGCTTCGATCTTGCTTAGGCGGTGCTCTACGTTTTTCATCTTAGATAGCGCTCTATCTACCACCTCATCGCTCATTTTTAGGTATTTCGCGACCTTAATGCAAACGGCTAAATTTGTAGCGTTAAATTTGCCAAGTAGCGGTGAAGCGTAGTTTTTGCCATCAAGCATAAATGAAATTCCATCTAAATTTGCATTTATATCTTTTAGGCTCTCATCGTAAATTTCTAAATTTTGGCTTGGCTCTTTTTTTGTCGAGCTATGTAAAAATGCCATTTGCAAACGGTTGCTTTGAAGTGCTTCAAGCTTGGTAGAGCGGATATTATCAAGTGTTTTAAAATACTCAATGTGTTGCGCGCCGATCTCGCCAACGATGACGATTTGCGGGTTTAGAAATTTTGTGATCTCTAGGATGTCGCCCTTTAGCCTAGCGCCTGCTTCTGCGATGTAAATTTGCGTTTGCTCGTTTAAGTTTTCATTGATATCTTTGATGATACCAGCCATTGTATTTACGCTGCGAGGCGTCTTGTAGCAGACGAAGCTATCTTTTAAAATTTCAAATAAGAAATTTTTGATACTCGTTTTGCCGTAGCTTGCTGTGATTAGGATGATCTTTAACTCTTTATTTGCACCCAGTTTTTTAAGCGCCTTGTTTTTAAAGCCTTTAAATTTTATCTTTTCTAAAATTTCACTAAAAAATAGGCTCACAACCAAGACAAAAAGTGGCATAGGAGCCAAAAACGCCTTGTGAATGATGAAATTTAGAGCGTAGTTTAGGATGATAGCGCAAGCAAGGATCACAAAAAAGTGCTTGATCCTGGCGGTAAAGACTAGCTTTTTATCAAGTTTTTTGTGCCAAAGATAAAGAGCTGGCAAAAGAGCAAAGTAAAAATAGATAAAAAACCACTTGCCAGTCGTATAAAATAGCACCAACGGCACAATAAAGAAAAAGACGTGCCAAGCGGGCTTTGTGAAGTGAAAGAGCACGCGCTCAGGCCTATATGAAAACCACTGAAAGCAAGTAATCACATAAAAAGCGAGCGCAAAGATAAATAAAACTGTGCTTATGCTTAAAAATATACTCATCTTATCTCCTCGATACCGCTCTCATCGTCATCTAGCACAATATTTCTAGCCTCATCTAGCTCAAATTTTAGCCCTTTTTCTATCTCTTCGCTTATAAATTTAGCGTGAAGTAAAAAGAAAAAATGATCACCATTAAGCGGAAAAAATGAACTATTTTTTATGAGCTTATGTATGCTCTCTCCGCTTGTTATAGGCGTTGCCTTGTCGTTTTCTCCCCAAAATATTAAAGCCTTACCACTAAAGCTGACAAAATGCTTCGTAAAATCCTCATCAACGACGTTTTTTAGGGTTTCATACATCACTCTACTCATACCGCTCACATCTTTTGTGGCAAAGAGTTTATAAAATTTTCCAAAGCCAAATATCTTTAAAATTTTAAAAATTGCTATCTTTGCTCGCACGATAAATGGCTTTTTGACAACTATGCCAGCTGAGCTTAAAAGCACAAGATACGGTGGCTTTAGAAGCGTTGCGACCTTGCCACCAAAGCTATGACTTACGATGATATCTGGCTTTATGCCAAGCTCACCACAGAAATTTTCAACGATTTTTGCGTAATCACTTGTTTTTAACGGATCAATAATGGAGCTTTTACCAAAGCCTGGCATATCGATATAAACATGGCACAGCTCGCTCAAATATGAGCCAAAAGCCTTTTTCATTATCTCTTTATTAGCGCCCCAGCCGTGCAAGAAAAGCACTATTTTTTTGCATTTTGTATTTACAATCTCGTAGTTTATTTCAAACTCGTCTGAGCCGTATTTTACCGCCCTACTCGCCATCGTTCTCTCTTTTTTTCGCAGTATAAATGCTCTCAAGCACGCTCACTGCTTCGCAAAGGCGCTCATACTCTTCCATATTTAAAAGCACTGCTTCAAATTTATTATTTTTTACAATAACCGCTCTTTTTAATTCATTAGCTCCCACACGAGAGAGCACTGAACTAAAATTTCTAACCACTTCAGTTGCTGTATAAATTTCATCTTTTGTAAAAGTTACCATTGTCGCTCTTTGTGTAAAATTTTACGTAAAATATCACAAACTACTTTATAATCTACTAAATGGCCTAAATTTTTCCGCGACCTTTTACTGAAGTGATCGAGTTTATAAAGCTATAATCAATCTTTATATTACGCTCTCTTGGAAGTGAGTTTGCAAGAGCATTTAAAGTGCTCTCAAAATCCTCAAATAGATAGTTTGCAAGACTTCCTGGATTTGGATTTATCTCATTTAGATAGACCTCATCATCTATCACAAAAAAGTCACATCTAATGATCGCTCCGTCAAATCCACAATCATAAATTTTTGAAAAGTTAAATTTAAGCTTTTGTTTTAGCTCCTCAGAAATTTCAGCCTCTTTGACTTTGTTTTCATTTGAAAAGCTAAGATATTTTTGCTCGTAGTCAAGAAATTCTTTCTTTTTTGGCTCTTCGATGATAGAAATTTTTATCTTTCCATCTATCTTACAGCCTGCTAGATTGTACTCTTTTACACCTTTTATAAAAGGCTCTACAAGCACATCCTTATCAAACTCAAATGCTACGTCTTTTGCATAAGCTAGCTCGCTGGCGTCATGCACTATATTTACGCCGATACTACTTCCAAGTCTTGCTGGCTTTAAGATAATAGGATAGTGAAATTTTGGCTCACTTTGACGAGTTAGCATCTCATAGTCAAGCGCCTTTACGCCAGCTTTTTGCGCTAGAAATTTAGTAAGCTCTTTGTTGTAGCTAAGCGCACTTACTTCAAGCCTTGGACCTATATATTTTATACCGTAAAAGTCAAAAAGCGCTGCTATCTTGCCATCTTCGCCGTCCATGCCATGGATCAAATTTATAATGACGTCGCACTCTACTTTTTTATCGCCAAAAAGAGAGTGTATGAAAAATCCGCCTTTAGACAAAATGAGCTTTTTTGAATTTTTGTATTTACCAGAGCTAAAGAAATTTGCTCTCATATCTTTCTCTTCGATAAGATAAAAATCTCTATTTGCATCGCAAAATATAAATTTTAGCTCTTGCTTTAGGACATTTTTTAAAACTATCGCACTAACTATGCTTATCTCATGTTCATAGCTCTTTGCTCCAAATATCACACCTAAATTCATCTTTTTATCCTTATCCTAATTTCTTTAATGCTTCTTTTATAAGATCACTTGTATTTTCACTCTTGCACTCAGGCAAAATTTTCACTATCTTCTCACGCTTAAAGCCAAGCGCTTCAAGTGCTAAAAGTGCCTCATTTTGGTAGCTTGGCACACTCTCGTCACTTATTAGCTTTGCGTCGCTTAGCTCAGCTATGATGCGTCTAGCTGTCTTTGGTCCGATACCTGGCACGCTTTTAAAGGTGTCTGCGTCGCCGCTTATTATGGCATTTGTAAATGCCTGTGAGCTAAGACTTGAGCAAACCGCCATCGCTGTGCTAGCGCCGATGCCATTTAGCTTTATAAGCATCTCAAACATCTTTTGCTCATTTGCATCCAAAAAGCCATAGAGTAAATTTGCGTCCTCTCTTATGATCTGCGTTATGGCAAGCTCGACCTTTTCGCCCTTGCTAAGCTTGGCTGAGCAAAAAAGCGAGATGAAAATCCCATAGCTTACGCCGCTATTTGTCTTAAGTATCACAAATGCGGGATCTTTTTTGCTGACGATACCTTCTATCGCTTTTATCATCATTTAACCTTTTATTCTTAAAAATTTGTATCTGTGTAGTCTTCTAATTTATTTGACTTTTTGATCTTATACTCAGCCTCATCACCATCACCGATCTTCTCTAAAGTGATAGCATGAGCGGTTTCATTTTGCTTTGAGATATAAGTGACATTTTGTGGAGGATCAACAATAACAAATCTAATCTCATTTAGTTCAACCCAGTTGCCTCTATTTATCACTTTTGCAGAAAATATTCCATTTTGCATGATCTCAAGCTCATCTTTTAGAGTAGCTAGCAACTCTTTTTTATCTTTAAAAATTTTTAGCAAAGTGTTGTATTCATTGACTAGACCTTGATACTCTTTTAGCTTTTTCATAAAGGTAACTGGTGGTATCACTTTAGCTTTTGAGAGCTCTTCTACCTTTGCTTTTATGGTATAAATAGAGTCTTTATTTTCATTTATGACATTTTTCTTTGTTTCAATATTTTTTAGAAGCGAAGCAAGCTCTGCTTTTGTATATTCGATCTTATTTAATTGCTCTTGCGTAGCCTCAGCACTTTCAGGCATTTTGCTAGTATCGATTATAAATTTATTATCAGTGCCTCTTAGATATCTTACGTCTATTAAGTGTGAAGCTGTGATAGTGCAATTTGAGCCAAGCGTGTTTATTTGGATATTTTGAGCGGTTATAGAGCCACCAACGACGCTATTTATCTTAACTCTTTTTGCTACGACATTTCCGCCTTCTAGCCTATCTATCTCGACATTTTCAGCTTCAACCTTACCGATGTGGATAGAAATTTTTGCATTCTTTGCATAAATTTTAGCCTTTTGGTGTGTTTGACCGCCGATTATTACTTCATTTGCTTTAACCATCGCATTTGCGCCGACATTTCCTTTAACCTCGATCTCGTCAGCTTCCACGATGATGCCAGTGCCGATGGCGTCTTTTATAGTATCAGTTTCCCTAACCACCAAAGTCACATTTGTATCAGTGCCTGCTTGAATAGAGCCAGTTGTTTTAAAATTTGCTTCATTTATCTCTATACGCTCTTCAATGTCAAATGAGCCATTTTTCTCAACTACATATCCTGATTTTTTAGCGACGTATATTATGCTATCGTCATTTTCTACTCTCTCTATATTTTCGCTTATACTTATCTCTTTGCCAGTATCTTCTTTTGGCTTTTCTACTGCTAATAATTTACCTCTCGCATCACGGCCATTTTGCCCTTCGTGAGACTTTTTCTCTTCCATTATCACTTCATCTTGTGCTACACCAAAAACAAAACCTCTATCAGCGTAATCAATCTTATCTTCCTCTTTTATCGCATCAAGTTTATCTTTGTAGTAGTAAAGTATCTTTGCATCGGTAGCTTTTTTTGGATTTATACCTTGTGTTATGTTTAGTATGTAGTCTTTATCAAGTTCGCCCTTTACATGCACAACTGAGGCGATTTGTTTTAACTCATCTTTTAGTTTGCCGATCCTTATACCTATTAAAATTTGAGCTTTCATAAGCTGTTTGGCGATGTATTCAAAAAGTTTATCTTCGTAATGCTGTTCGTATTCACAATCTTTTGTGGCTTTTACCTTTGCGACTACTTTTGTAACTGTTGAATTTACACCGATTTCTATCTTTGGAAGCTTTGGCACAGCATTTAGCCTAACATCAAAAAATTCCACATCATAGACCTGCTCGATCTCTAGTGTCTCGTCAAGATAAAAAGCATTATCATCAAAAAAGTCTAAATTTTCTTCAGGGACAAAAACTGGCTCTTCATTATCTTTATTTTTATAATAAGTCAAAATATCTAAAATTTTAAAATCTATAAATTCTACCGGTACGCTGTGTTGCTTGCTTAATTCTTTAAGCGATATATAAGGTGTTGAAGTTTGAATTTGCGTTGGCGGTAAAAATCTCTCGTTTTCTTGCACGTTCTCGCTCAAAATTGATCCATTTCACATAAAATTTGGCTCTTATTATCGCCAAAATTTTATTAAATTTGGGTTATGTAAGCTTTAAAGCATCTTTTGTTACTATTGCGTTTTCAAATTTAATTTAGGTGAGCGATGTTTATAAAAGGTTTTTTTTCAAACTCAGTTGGCATTATGGTTTCAAGAATTCTTGGACTTATAAGAGACCTTTTAACAGCTTCCATCCTTGGAGCTGGCATATTTAGCGATCTTTTTTTTATCGCTTTTAAAATACCAAATTTATTTCGCCGTATCTTTGGAGAAGGTGCCTTTACACAGGCATTTTTGCCAAATTTTGCAAATAGCAAGAAAAAAGCGATCTTTCAGGCTGAAATTTTCATCAAATTTCTACTTTTTATAGGCGTTTTGACGCTTCTTGTAAATTTATTTACGCCTTATTTTATAAAGATCATCGCAAGCGGCTTGAGCGAGCAAAATATAACCGATGCAGTGCCACTTGTGCGTATAAATTTCTACTATCTAGCCCTTGTTTATATCGTCACTTTCATGGGTGCGCTGCTTCAGTACAAAGGGCACTTTGCAACGACTGCGTTTTCTACTGCGCTACTAAATTTAGCCATGATCGCTTCGCTACTTTTGGCTCGTGGCAAGAGTGAGAGCGTGGTCGCACTTTATCTTAGTTTTGGTGTCGTTGCAGGCGGCATCTTGCAAGTTTTGGTGCATCTAATTGCTATGAAATTTAACGCCTTAAATAAAATTTTTTGGGGCGGTCTAAGCGGATATTTTAAAGGCAAGAAAGCTAGTAGCAAAGGTTTTTTTGTAAATTTTTACCACGGCTTACTTGGCTCAAGTGCGATGCAAATAAGCGCATTTATGGACACTTGGCTAGCTAGCTTTTTGGTAAGTGGCTCGATAAGCTACCTTTTTTATGCAAATAGAATTTTTCAGCTTCCGCTTGCTATCTTTGCGATCGCACTCTCTCAAGCACTTTTTCCAAAGATCACCAGACTTTTAAAGCAAAAAGACGAGGCAAACGCCCTAGTTTGGACGAAAAAGAGCTTTTACCTGCTCCTTTGCGCCCTGCTAGCAGCCACGATCACAGGCGTAGTAATGAGCGAGTTTATCATCTGGCTCTTATTTGAGAGAGGAAATTTCGTAAGGGCAAATACCATTGAGTGCGCCAAGGTGCTAAGTGCCTATTTGGTAGGGCTTACGCCATTTGGCCTAGCTAAAATTTTCTCACTTTGGCTTTATGCAAATATGAAGCAAAAAGAGGCGGCCAAAATTTCTATCATCTGCCTTGTGATAAATTTGATCCTAGCTGTCATTTTGATGCAGAAATTTGGAGCTGCTGGCCTTGCATTTGCAAGCTCGCTTGGAGGATTTTTACAGCTTATTTTATACATTAGAGCCTTTGGAGCTAAGCGATTTTTAGCTATAATCGAGCCTAAATTTATAGCCGCTATCGCACTTTTTGCGGTTTTACTCTATTTTGGTTTAACATTTTTAAAGGATATATTTAATGCGGATTTTTGATACTTCTAAAAGAGAAAAGGTTGAGTTTAGCCCTATTAAAGACGGCGAGGTAAGCATCTATCTGTGTGGTCCAACGGTCTATGACGACGCGCATTTGGGGCATGCAAAATCAGCCGTTAGCTTTGATCTTTTAAGAAGGGTTTTAAAAGCGCTTGGCTACAAGGTCAAATTTGCAAGAAACTATACTGATATTGACGATAAAATTTTAAAGAAAATGGCTGAAACTGGCCAAAGCCTAGAGGAGATCACAAACAAATATATAGCGCATTATGAGAGCGACATGAACGCTTTAAACGTGCTTGATCCAGACTTTAAGCCAAAGGCTACGCAGTGCCTGGAGGCGATCATTAGCTACATTGAGCTGCTTATGCAAAAAGGTGCTGCTTATAAGACCAGTGATGGAATTTACTTTGATACGAGCAAGGATAGTGGCTATTTTAGCATTAGCGGCAAGGACAATAACACTGATCTTATCGCACGCGTGGCAAGTTTTGGCGAGAAAAAAGATGAAAAAGACTTCGTGCTTTGGAAATTTGATGAGAAATGGTACGAGAGCCCATTTGGCAAGGGTCGCCCTGGCTGGCACACCGAATGTGTGGCGATGATAAGAGAATTTCTAAGTGACAAAGAAAATGATAAATTTGAGATCGACATCCACGCTGGTGGCATCGACCTGCTCTTTCCGCACCACGAAAATGAGGCAAGTCAGTGCAGGTGTGCCTATCACAAGAATTTAAGCAAATACTGGATGCACAATGGCTTTATAAAAGTAAATAACGAAAAGATGAGCAAAAGCCTAAATAACAGCTTTTTTGTAAAGGATGCCCTAAAAAACGTTCATGGCGAAGTGCTTAGATATTATCTACTTACAAGCCATTATAGGGCCCATTTTAATTATTCAGATGAAGACTTAGTGGCTTCAAAAAAGAGACTTGATAAAATTTACCGCCTTAAAAAAAGAGTTGATGGCGTGCAAGCTTGCGCTATAAATGAGAGCTTTAAAAATGAGCTACTTGAGGCACTAAGTGATGATCTAAACGCTTCAAAAGCACTTGCAAGTGTTGATGAGTTTGTAAAAACAGCAAACGAAAGGCTTGATAATAGCCCAAAAGATAAAGCCTACAAGGCCGAAGTAGTGGCAAATTTGGAGCTTATAAGTGAAATCTTAGGCATTGCTAGCACAAATTATGTTGAGTATTTTCAGTTTGGCGTAAGTGGCGAGCAAAAAGAGCAGATAAAAAGGCTTCTTGATGAGCGCGCGGTAGCTAAAAAAGAGAAAAATTTTGCAAGAGCTGATGAGATAAGAGACGAGCTAGAAAATATGAATATCTCTATCATGGATACACCAAATGGCGCAGTTTGGGAGAAAAATAATGACTAACTTTGGCTTAAAAGATGTGCTAAAACGCTTTGGTCCTTATTTTAAAGACTACATTCCACACTTCATCCTAGCCTTCATAGGTATGGGGCTTGCAAGTGGCGGAACAGCAGTCAGTGCATATCTGGTGGAGCCAGTACTTAATAAAATTTTTGTTGAAAAAAACGAAACACTGCTTTATTTGTTACCATGTGCGATCATCGCTATTTATCTGTTAAAAAATATTGGAACTTTTATGCAGGCCTATTTTACCGCGTATATTGGTCAAGATACGATTAGAAGATTTCGTGAAAAGATGGTCGAAAATTTACTAAATTTGGATATGAAATTTTTTAATGATTTTAGAACAGGCGAGCTAATAAGCAGAACCACGAACGACATAGAGCGCATAAGATCTATTGTTTCAAGTTTCATACCTGAGCTTATTAGAGAGCTTGTAACTATCATAGGCCTGCTTTGTGTAGTCATATATCAAAGCCCTAAATTGGCGTTTTTTGCACTTGTGGTCATGCCAGTAGCCATTTATCCGATCTCGCGCCTTGCAAAGAAGATGAAAAAAATTTCAAAGCAGTCGCAAGAAAAGACATCCGATATCACTTCAGCCTTGAGTGAAATTTTTACAAATATCGAGATCATCAAGGCAAATAATGCCCAAAAATACGAGCATTCACGTTTTGTTGAAGAAAATAACAAATTTTTCAAGCTAAATCTTAAAACCGTAAAAATTGAGCAATTAGTAAGTCCGCTTATGGAGACGATAGGCTCAATAGGCGTGGCAGCTGTCATCATAATAGGTGGCAAAGACGTCATCGACGGAAATATAAATATGGGTGCATTTTTCTCGTTTTTAACCGCGCTTTTTATGCTCTACACCCCACTAAAACGTATCGTAAATATATACAATAAAATGCAGGATGCGATCGCCGCAAGTGAGAGAACCTTTTTCTTGATGGATAAAGTGAGTGAGATAAAAGATGGTGAAAAAGAATTAAGCGAAGAGATAAACCTAATCAAATTTAAGGGTGTCTGCCTAAACTACGGTGACAAAGAGGTTTTAAAAGGGATAAATTTAGAGGCTCGTAAGTCAGAATTTATAGCCCTTGTTGGCTCAAGTGGTGGCGGAAAAACCTCGCTCATGAATCTGCTCATGAGATTTTACGACGTAAATAGCGGAGAAATTTTAATAAATAATACAAATTTAAAAGATATCAAAATCCACTCACTTCGCCAAAACATCGGACTTGTAACGCAGCGTGTCTATATCTTTAACGATACAATCGCTAAAAACGTGGCTTACGGCAGAGAATTTAACGAAGAAGCCGTGATAAATGCACTAAAAATGGCAAATGCTTATGAGTTTGTAAACAAACTAGATAACGGCATAAACACTATCTTAAACGAATTTGGCACAAACCTTTCAGGCGGTCAAAGACAACGCATCGCAATAGCAAGGGCACTTTATCAAAATCCACAAATTCTTATCTTTGACGAGGCCACTTCAGCGCTTGATAACGATAGTGAAAAAGAGATCACAAAGGCTATAAACAACCTAAGAAACAAAAAGATCATCTTTGTCATCGCTCACCGTCTAAGCACAGTTGAAAGTGCTGATAAGATCGCGGTTTTAAGTGATGGAAAGATAGTTGATATCGGAAGCGATGAAGAACTTAGCAAGAGAAATGAAATTTATGCAAAACTTAAAGGCAAAGCCTTAGTTTAAGGCGATTTTTGCTAAGATTTGCACAAATTTTTAGGCATTTTAAAGAGGTTAAAATGAGCTTAAACTACGAAACTTTAAAATCTATATTTTTTAAATTCGATCCTGAAACTGCCCATAAAATCGCAGAACTTGCAATGATCGGAGCAAATAAAATTTTTCCAGGATCATTAAGCTTTGTAGCAAATAAGTGCGTGGTCGATGACAATGCGCTAAAACAAAATTTATTCTCAAGCACTTATCACAATCCAGTTGGCATAGCTGGTGGCTTTGATAAAAACGCCACAATGTTTGAAGCACTCACGGCTCTTGGCTTTGGGTACTTAGAATTTGGCACATTTACTCCAAAACCTCAACCTGGCAACAATAAACCAAGACTTTTTAGGCTCGTAGACGAAGAGAGCATCCAAAATGCGATGGGCTTTAACAACGATGGTTGCGAGGCTATTAAAAATAGAGTCAAAAAACTTTATCCTTATACTTTACCTATCTGGGCAAATATCGGTAAAAACAAGGTTACACCAAACGAAGATGCAATAAAAGACTATGAAATTTTAGTAAAAGAATTTAGCGAAATTTGCGACACCTTTGTCATAAACGTCTCATCACCAAACACGCCAAATTTAAGAGCCTTGCAAGATGAGAGCTTCATAAAAGAACTTTTTAGCGTCATTTTGCCACTTACTAAAAAACCAATTATCTTTAAAATCGCTCCTGATATGAGCCACGAAGATGCGATCAAGCTTTGTAGCTGCGCGGTAGAAAACGGCGCTAGTGGCGTGCTTGTCTCAAATACAAGCGTTGATTATTCACTCTCTCACTCGTCAAATTTGAAGGATTTTGGTGGACTAAGTGGCAAAGTAGTCGCTCAAAAGTCAAAAGAGATATTTAAAGCTGTGGCAGACGAGCTTTACGGCAAGACGACGCTTATAGCATGTGGCGGCATAGATAGCGGCGCAGAGGCATATGAGCGCATAAAAATGGGGGCTAATCTAGTGCAAATTTTTACAAGCTTTATCTTTAAAGGGCCAATGATCGCAAGAGATATAAATTTAGAAATTTTAGAACTTTTAAAAAGAGATGGCTTTGCCTCTATTAGCGAAGCGGTCGGCATAGACGTTAAAAAATAAAAGGCAAAAGATTGATAAAATTTAATAAAACAAAACTAGAAAACGGACTTGAAATTTATCACGTACCAGTAAATCCTGGCTCAAAAGTGATAAGCGTCGATGTCTTTTATAAAGTTGGATCAAGAAACGAAGTGATGGGCAAAAGCGGCATCGCTCACATGTTAGAGCATCTAAATTTTAAATCAACCAAAAATTTACGAGCTGGTGAATTTGACGAAATAGTAAAAGGCTTTGGTGGCGTAAATAACGCAAGTACAGGCTTTGACTATACCCACTACTTTATAAAAGCGTCAAATGAAAATTTAGACAAAACGCTTGGTCTTTTTGCTGAGCTTATGAAAAATTTAAGCCTAAAAGATAAAGAATTTCAGACAGAGCGAGACGTGGTGTATGAAGAGCGCAGGTGGCGAACAGACAACAACCCTATGGGATACCTCTACTTTAGACTCTACAACCACGCATTTATCTACCATCCATACCACTGGACTCCGATAGGCTTTATAAAAGATATCGAAAACTGGAATATCTCCGACATAAAAGAATTTCACGCTACTTTTTATCAGCCAAAAAATGCGATTTTGATGATAAGTGGCGACATCGGCAAGGATGAGGCATTTAAGCTAGCTAAGAAAAACTTTAGCAGTATAAAAAACAAAAAGGCCATACCAAAACTACACTGCAAAGAGCCTGAGCAAGACGGAGCTAGAAGGGCTATCGTCTATAAAGATAGCCAAACGCAAATGCTAGCTATCGCTTATAAGATCCCAGACTTTAGGCACGCTGATCAAGTGGGGTTAAACGCGATAAGCGAGTATCTAGCCACTGGCAAAAGCTCTATTTTGCAGCAGCGCCTAGTCGATGAGCTAATGCTCGTAAATCAAATTTATGCTTATAATATGAGTTGCGTTGATGAAAATTTATTTATATTTTTAGCAGTTTGCAACCCAGATGTCGAAGCAAACGTGGTTGAGGCTGAAATTTTAAAGATCATAGATGATTTAAAAAATAAGCCAATCGACAAAGATGATGTTTTAAGAGTTAAAAATTTGATAAAAACTGATTTTATTTACTCATTTGAAAGTGCGAGCAAGGTTGCAAATTTATATGGCTCGTACCTTGCTAGAGGCGACATAAAGCCACTTTATGAGCTTGAAAAAAGTATCGATAAGATTGATGCTAAGCTTTTAAAAGAGATAGCAAATAGATATTTTAATGAAAAAACCAGCACAACAATATTATTAAAAAAGGAATAAACGTGGAAAATTCGCTTCAAGGTGCGATGACCGCACTCATTACGCCATTTAAAAATCAAAAAGTAGATGAAGTCAGTTTTGAAAAGCTAATAAAAAGACAGATAAAACACGGCATAGATGTCGTTGTGCCAGTTGGAACTACCGGTGAGAGTGCAACACTAACGCATGATGAGCATAGAATTTGTATCGAAATAGCCGTAGATGCATGTAAAGGCACAAATGTAAAAGTACTAGCTGGAGCTGGCAGCAACGCGACTCACGAGGCTATTGGTATCGCTAAATTTGCTCAAGCTCATGGCGCTGATGGTATCCTTTCAGTTGCGCCTTACTACAACAAACCAACACAAGAAGGGCTTTACGAGCACTACAAAGCCATTGCAAATAGCATTGAAATCCCTGTGCTTCTTTACAATGTTCCAGGTAGAGTTGGCGTGGATATCTTGCCAGCGACCGTTTTTAGACTTTTTAAAGAGTGCAAAAATATCTACGGCATCAAAGAGGCTACAGGTAGCATAGATAGATGCGTCGATTTGCTAGCTCACGAGCCAAATTTAGTAGTCATTAGCGGCGAAGATGCGATCAACTATCCTATCATATCAAATGGCGGCAAGGGCGTCATCTCAGTTACTGCAAACATCTTACCAGATCAAATTTCACAGCTTACGCACCTTGCGATGAACGAAGAGTATAAAAAAGCAAAACTAATAAACGATAATCTATATACGATAAATAAAACGCTCTTTTGCGAAAGCAATCCGATACCGATCAAAGCAGCGATGTATCTAGCTGGACTAATCGACTCTTTAGAGTACCGCTTGCCACTTTGCAAACCAAGTAAAGAAAATTTTAAAAAGATAGAAGAAGTAATAAAAAATTACGAAATAAAGGGTTTTTAATGAAGGACACACTAAACGATTTTAAAGGTAAAACGCTAGTTATCAGCGGTGGTACTAGAGGCATTGGCAGAGCCATAGTCGAAGAATTTGCAAAAGCTGGTGTAAATATAGCATTTACCTACAACTCAAACGAAGAGCTTGCAAAAGAACAAGCAAAAGAGCTTGAGACTACTTACAAGATAAAAGCCAGAGCCTACGCGCTAAATATCCTTGAGCCAGAGACTTATAAAGAGCTATTTTTAAAGATAGACGAGGACTTTGATAGGATTGATTTTTTCATCTCAAATGCTATCATCTCAGGTCGCGCGGTAGCTGGCGGATACACTAAATTTATGAAGCTAAAACCAAGAGGCATAAACAATATCTTTACAGCAACAGTAAATGCCTTTGTCGTAGGCACTCAAGAAGCTGCAAAACGCATGGAAAAAGTTGGTGGCGGCAGCATCATCAGCCTATCATCGACTGGAAATTTAGTCTATATCGAAAACTACGCAGGTCACGGCACAGCAAAAGCAGCCGTTGAAGCCATGGCAAGATACGCTGCTACAGAGCTTGGTGAGAAAAACATCCGCGTAAACGTCGTAAGTGGTGGTCCTATCGAGACAGACGCGCTAAGAGCCTTTACCAACTACGAAGAAGTACGCGATATGACAGCAAAGCTTAGCCCGCTAAACCGCATGGGACAGCCGACTGACCTAGCCGGAGCATGTCTATTTTTATGCTCATCTAAGGCTAGCTGGGTGACTGGACATACATTTATAATAGATGGCGGCACGACTTTTAAATGAGAAAATTGAAAATTTAAGCATAAAGGCATATTTGTGAGTTTAAATTTACCAAATTCTTTAGCGTTTTTTAGGATACTTCTGGCTCCGCTTATGTTTTTTATGCTCGCAAATGCCCCTGGCATTTTTACACAAATTCACATGAGCTGGATAAATTACTTCGCAGCTCTTATTTTTGTGATTGCCTCGGTGACTGACTTTTTTGACGGTTACATCGCAAGAAGCTGGGATCAAAAGACCAAACTTGGAGCGATCCTTGATCCGTTAGCAGACAAGATGCTAATTCTTGCTGCATTTTTAGGTCTCATGATGCTTGGCAGAGCGAGCACTTGGGCTGTTTATCTCATCTTGGTGAGGGAATTTTTTATAACTGGCTTTCGTGTCGTGATGGCAAGTGACGGCGTAGAAGTCGCTGCTTCAATGGCCGGTAAGGTAAAGACTGTTTCGCAGATGTTTGCGGTTGGATTTTTACTGATGAGCTGGCCTGGTGGCGAGCTTTTGCTCTGGATAGCTGTTGCGCTTACGCTTTATTCTGGATTTGAGTATATTTTTGCCTATGTAAAGGCGATGAAAAAGAGCTAAAATTTCTTTCGTTCGTAAGACCCAAAGTTTTTACTTGCAAAATTTATATAAATAATAAAAACTTCATTTTCTAAATAAGTAAAATTAAGTTAAAAATTCCTCCTAGCTAAAAGAAATTTTTGGCTAAATGCCGTTTGAGAGTAAATTTATAAATTTTGGCTAAAATCTCATCAATTTTTCAAAAAAAGGTAAGTTTTGAAAGGCATTCTCTTCACGTTAGCCCTGCTTTGCCTTGGGCTTTATGCGTATTCGTTTTATTTTTTAGTGACCGTTTTAGCCATTAGTTTTCTCATATTTTTCCACGAGCTTGGCCACTTTTTAGCAGCAAGATCGCTTGGCGTCAAAGTAAATACCTTTAGCATCGGCTTTGGCGAGAAAATTTATACCAAAAACGTTGGCGGCACCGACTACTGCCTAAGCGCGATCCCACTTGGCGGATACGTGCAGCTAAAAGGGCAAGACGACACCGACCCAAAGACCAAAAACTATGACGCTGATAGCTACAACGTGCTAAGTCCCATAAAGCGCATTTACATCCTCTTTGCAGGGCCATTTTTTAACTTTATCTTGGCATTTTTCATATACATTTTGCTTGGATTTATCGGTGTTGAGAGGCTTGCGCCAAGTGTCGGACACATAGCTGAAGGCTCGGCAGCTGCAAGCGCTGGCATAGCAATAAACGATAAAATTTTAGCGATAAATGGCGTCAAGATAAACGAGTGGGATGATATTAGTAAAAACGTAAAGCTTGAACCTAGCGCCATTTTGATAGATCGCAACGGCTCGCAAATGACTATAAATTTAACACCAAAGATAGGCGAGACGATAAATTTATTTAATGAAAAGGTGCAGCGCCCACTGATCGGCATCCAGTCTAATGGCGAAGTGGTGAAAATTTATCACACAGGTTTAGAGAGCCTAAAATTTGCCTTTGGCGAGACGATCGAGGCTTCAAAGCTCATCTTTAAAAGCTTTGAAAAGCTAGTTGTTGGAGCTGTGCCACTAAAAGAGGTCGGAGGCATCGTGCAGATCGCCGATGTCACTTCAAAGGCCGCTAAGATCAGCCTTAGCGTGCTCCTAACCATCGTGGCGCTCATCTCTGTAAATTTAGGCGTGCTAAACCTCTTTCCCATCCCTGCGCTTGATGGCGGGCACATTTTATTTAACATTTATGAACTAATTTTTAGACGCGAGATAAATGAGCGAGTGCTTGTTACGCTTACCTATTGCGGCTGGGCGCTACTGCTTGGCATCATGGTGCTCGCGACCTTTAATGACATTATGAGATTAAGCGGAGGTTTATAATGATAGTTTTAAAAGATCTACTTGAAAAGATAGAAAATTTAAGCAAAGATGTGACGCTCATCGCCGTTAGCAAAAATGTGACATGCACTGAAGTGAGGGAGCTTTACGCACAAGGGCAAAGAAATTTTGGCGAAAATAGAGTCCAGGAGCTAGCCAAAAAAGAGCTAGAGCTGCAAAATTTCACTGACATCAAATGGCATATGATCGGCCGCCTGCAAAACAATAAAATCAATCAAATGATAAGCCTAAAGCCAGTGCTTTGGCAAAGCTGTGATAGCTTCGAAAGAGCCCTAGAGGTCGATAAAAGGCTCAGCTATAAGCTAGATACTTTGCTTCAAATAAACTCGGCCGATGAAGATACAAAGCAAGGTGTGAGCGTCGCAAATGCGGCTGAAATTTATGAGCGCATCCAAAGCGAGTGCAAAAATATAAATTTAAAAGGTGTGATGAGTATTGGAGCGCATGTGGATGAGCCAAAAGAGGTGCAAAAGAGCTTTGAGCTAACATATAAAATTTACGAGAGCCTAAAGCCAAAAGGCGCAACTATCTGCTCAATGGGCATGAGTAGTGATTACGAGCTAGCGATAAAATGCGGCTCAAATATGATTCGCCTTGGCACTATGCTTTATTTGTAATTTTATCGCTTTTGCATGCTCTTGCTGCTAACGAAGTAGATTACTGCTGGAACTATGTAAATTTCTGCCCAAAGAGACTTGAGAAAAAAATTAAAATTTAATATTTAGCGTCAGCCAAAACTAGAGCAAAAAGTACTTTTACGCCAGCTTTTTCTAGAGTATTTTTAGCCTCAAGTATCGTTGTGCCAGTGGTTACAATGTCATCTACTAAAATAACTGGAGCAGTGATCTTTTTTAGGATTTTAAAATTTCTTGGGTTATTTTGTCTAAATTGCAAATCCTTACCACTATAGCTAATCTTACTGGTTGCATGCAGTGCGTGAAATATGGGCTTTAGATTTTTAGCCCTTAGCGCATTTGCTAAAATAGCCGTATGTGAGTAGCCAAAATGAACTCTATCGTCTATTGGCAAGGCGTAAATTTGCTCCGGAAAGCTAAAGCTTTTAAAAAATTGATTAAATGCAAATTTGGCTAAGTTTTTATATATAAAATATCCGTGCATTTGGTGCTTGGAGTGGATGAGTTCTTTTATTTCAGAGTAGCCGTAAAAGCTATAAATTTTAAAGCCCTCTAGTTCTCTTACTATCGGGCTTGGCTCGCTTAAAATTTGTGAGCAAATTTTACAAAATGTATTTAGCGTAAAGCTCTTGCAAAACGCACAAAACATTAGCTATTTAAAATAGCAATTGCTGTGCGTTTGATGGCATCATTTATGATCTCAGTTAAAAATGATTTAAATGCTCCACCTGTGCGAATCAACTCAAATTTGGTTTGATTATTTGAGATATTTTTAACGATGCTTTGATCGCCTTTTTGGATCTTAAGTGTGATCTTAATATTACCTTTTGTATTATCAGTGCCGTATCCGCTCATATTTGCTTCAAACTCGTTGATAAAAATTTCAACCACGACGCCACCCATGCCATTTACATTTGCACCGCGCGCCATAAGCTCTTTTTTGAGCGAATCACTAAAATAAGTAACAAGATCGTTTTGAAGCACGACATATTCTTTTACTGTGCCTTTGCTATCAGTGATCGTAGCAATGGTACTTTTATTTTTGCGGTTATCATGCACTGCGCTTATATAGGCCTCAAAGCCGCTATTTTGTTGGCTTGAAGCAGCCTTATATGGATCAAATGCGACAACACTTTGGCTTGGCGCACAACCAGTTAAAAATAAAACAAAAAGTCCAAAAATAGCTAAAAAATTAAATTTATTCATCGTTTTTCCTTTTAAAGTTTAGTGATCTCATCGGCTACTTTTATTGCGGCTTGTTTAACTAAAAGTGCGATAAAAAAGTCAAACTGACCAGACTCTGAGGCCTCTAGCTTCTCCACATGGTGCCTAGTCGAGATAGGTAACGTTTTTTTGAAATTTATATTTGAAAGAATAAGAAGCCCATTTAGATGTCCATTTAAAATTTCTGAACTTCCCGAATAGCTTCCTCTAAGTTCGTCAAATCTAAAATCAAGCCTGTACGTGTAAGGCGATGTTTGAGTATCGACAACAACGATTCCACGAGAATTTAACTCACGCTGCAAAAACATGTAAAAAAGCACCTCAAGGCGTGGGTTTGAGTTAAAAACTGCAGTATTTCCTTCAACACCTGTGTAATATATCGATCTTGCACTACTTCTAGCATCGACGATCCTGTGGAAATAAACCTTTTTTAATCCAACATTAGTATCGATCATATTTTTTTCCAAGCAGCAGTTTATTGCTACATCACTTTTGTATTTAACACCATTTATAAAAAGACCATCGCCCCTGCCTTTACAAGCGCTGCAATCAGCCGGTATCCTCATAACCTCTTCAAAATACATCTTATCTTCGCTGTTTATGCTCGTACTTTGCACGCCATCTATTCCCTCACACGATAGACAAAGGCTGGCTTTAGCCACGCAGCCAGTTAGAAAGATAGCTGCAAAAACTGCTAATAATGTTGCTCTTAGCATTTTACTTCCTTTTGCTCTTTTTGTTTTTTGCGGAGATTTTTTACACTCTCACCTGCGATGCCGTAGTTATTCGTATCGATCTCATCGATAATGACAACGGTATTTTGAGCGCTTCTACCTAAAATTTCGCTTATTAGCTTTGTAACTCCGCTTATCATCTTCTCTTTTTGCTCCACACTTGGGCTATCACCCTCTTTTGTCACACAAATTTTCACAAATGGCATAGCGCTCCTTTTTTGTAAATTTAATATTTAAAATTTAATCAAAAACAAAAACCAAGTGCGGCAGTATCGCCACCTCATAACAAGGCGAGATATTTTGTGATGATTTTGAAAGCTGTGACGTGAAATTTTGGTGCAGATAGAACATGTAGTTCATCAAGCCAAAATTTCACTAACTCTTTCAAAAGGACACAAAAGATAAGCCGCTAGTCTATTTTTAGGACGGATAAAAACGCCTCCTGTGGCAAATTCACCTTTCCTATCGCCTTCATGCGTTTCTTACCCTCTTTTTGCTTTTCAAGCAACTTTCTCTTACGCGTAATATCGCCACCATAGCACTTGGCTGTGACGTTTTTACCCATTGATTTTACAGTTTCTCGAGCGATTATTTTATTGCCGATGCTAGCTTGTATCGCCACTTCAAAGAGCTGACGCGGCACGATCTCTTTCATCGCCTTTACGAAGTCCCTGCCCTTTGTCTGTGCCTTGCTCTCAGGCACGATGATAGAGAGTGCATCGACCGTTTCACCAGCCACTTTAACATCAAGCTTCACTAGATCACCCATGCGGTAGTCGCTAGGCTCGTAGTCAAAGCTTGCATAGCCTTTGGTGCTTGACTTTAGCTTGTCATAAAAGTCCATAACGATCTCATTCATCGGTATGTCATACTCGAGCAAAACGCGGTCAGTCGTGATGTAGTCCATCTTTGTTTGTATGCCACGGCGATTGTTTAAAAGCGTGATGATGTTGCCCAAAAACTCGCTTGGCGTGATGATAGTCGCTTTCACATATGGCTCAAGGATCGAGTCTATTTTATTTACTGGTGGCAGCTGGCTTGGGTTTTGTATCTTTAAATTTAGCCCATCAGTTTGGATGACTTCGTATGTCACGGTCGGCGCTGTAGCAATGAGATCAAGATCAAATTCGCGCTCCAGCCTCTCTTTAACTACCTCCATATGAAGAAGACCTAAAAAGCCAACCCTAAAGCCAAATCCAAGTGCGACCGAGGTCTCTGGCTCGTAACTTATCGAGCTGTCATTTAGCTTTAGCTTATCCAGTGCGTCACGTAGATCTTCAAATTTATCAGTTTCTATCGGATAAAGTCCCGCAAATACGAACGGCTTGGCTCTCTCAAAGCCGCCAACTGGCTCTTTTAGAGGATTTCTTGACTGCGTTATCGTATCACCAACCTGGACGTCACTAACATTTTTAAGTCCTAAAACTACGATACCAACTTCGCCAGCGCTAAGTGTTTTGGTCTTGATCGGCGCGATAGGATTTGGATACATGAGGTCAAGCACGATGTGTTTTTTACCTGTGCCCATAACCAAAATTTCATCATTTTTTGAAATTTCACCATCATAAACACGCACAAGTGCAAGCGCGCCAAGATAGTTGTCAAACCAACTATCATAAATTAGCGCCTTTGTGGGCTTATTTGCATCACCATTTGGCGCAGGGATCCTCGTGATGATCGCCTCAAGTAACTCTTTTATGCCAACGCCTGTTTTTGCGCTCACTTCGATCGCTCCCGAGCAGTCAAGTCCGATGATGTGCTCGATCTCGTCTTTTACCCTAGCAGGGTCAGCCGCTGGCAGGTCGATCTTGTTGATGACTGGGATGATCTCTAGGTTATTTTCAAGTGCGATATAGACGTTTGCGATAGTCTGCGCCTCCACGCCCTGGCTAGCATCCACGACTAGCAGTGCGCCCTCACAGCTAGCCAAAGAGCGGCTCACTTCGTAGCTAAAATCGACGTGGCCTGGGGTGTCTATCAAATTTAGAACAAAATTTTCTCCATTTAGCGCGTAGTTTAAGCGAACGGACTGGGCTTTTATCGTGATGCCACGCTCTTTTTCGATATCCATCGTATCCATGATCTGGCTGCTCATCTCACGGTCACTTACAGCGCCACACTCCTGAATGAGACGATCTGCAAGCGTGCTTTTGCCGTGGTCTATATGAGCGATGATGCTAAAATTTCTGATGTTTTTCATATAAGTTTTACTTTTTACTAAATTTTGGGCTTTATTTTGCCTAAAGTTGATTTAAATGCCAATAAATATATTTTTATCATAAGCCCGTCACTAGAGCTTGGCTCTATTCTTAAAAATCTTAATGACAATGTCCAAAGTGCTCATGTCCTTCATCGTCATTTAACTCGCAGATGAGATCGTCTTTATGTCCAAGGCTCTCGCTCTCAAACTGAAGCGTGACATGGCCGATGCCAACGTGAGAAAGCTCGTGCTCGATGCGCTTTATCATCTTTGAAATTTCAGCCACGCTTAACGCATCATCCACCACCACATGGGCTATGA
Source organism: Campylobacter concisus (assembly GCF_002913715.1). Classification (NCBI taxonomy): domain Bacteria; kingdom Pseudomonadati; phylum Campylobacterota; class Epsilonproteobacteria; order Campylobacterales; family Campylobacteraceae; genus Campylobacter; species Campylobacter concisus. The sequence goes on from NZ_PPCE01000009.1 coordinate 867,008, forward strand.
GCGCATTTGTGCCAGCATTTATCGCCCAGATATGCAGGTCATGCACGATTTTAATGCCATCTACGCCCATTATAACGCCTAAAATTTCATCCGTATCAAGCTTAAGTGGCACCGCTTCGATCAGGATATTAAAGCTATCTTTTAGCAAGCTAGCGCCACTTTTTATGATGAGTAGCGAGACAAAGATACTTGCGATACTATCAGCCTTCGTGAAGTTAAATTTCATCACAAACAAAGCCGCGATAATCGCACCAACTGAGCCAAGCGTGTCGCCAAGGACGTGCAAATAAGCACCTTTCATGTTTAAATTTTCTTTTGTATCAGCGCTTTTATGCATATAAATGGCTACGACTAAATTTACCACAAGCCCCAAAATACTAATAAAAAGCATCGTTTTAGCCTCTATCTCTGGCTCGTTAAAAAGCCTGATGATAGCTTCAACTACGACAAAGACTGCAAGTGCGATAAGAGCGATGGCATTTATGAAAGCGGCGATGATCTCGACCCTTTTGTAGCCAAAGGTCTTTTGTAAATTTGCCCTTTTTTCTGAAATTTTAAACGCCATGAGTGACAAAAATAGCGCGGCAGCGTCTGAGAGCATGTGAAATGCGTCGCTAATAAGCGTAAGCGAGTTCGAAACGAAGCCAAAAACGGCCTCAACTATCATAAACGTGAAAATTAGAAAAAATGAATTTCTAAGAACGCTCTTGTTGTGCATCATTATCCTTCTTTTGGGCGTCAATCCTCTTGCCTATATCTTTTAAATTTGAAAATTCCTCGATGAGCTTTGGCGAGTCGTCAAGACTGATGACGAAATTCCATATATAGGTCATCACAGAGTAGATGTGGCCGGCATTTGTCTGCTGCGAGCTTAGCACTATTATCGCCACCAAAAAGAGTAGCGAAGCGCTAATGCCGATGATAAAATAGCTCATCGCCTCCCTATTTGAGATCGCTATACGAAATTTAGAAACGACGTCGTAGTGCCTATTTAGCGTGCTTTTGTTAAAAACACCTATCACTTTTGCCTCTTTTTCTAGGCGGTCATTTAAGCGAAGATAAAGGTCGTCATTTTTCTTGATATATCTTGGTAAAAATATAAGAAAAAAGGTCATCACTACAAAGCACGCCACAGCGACCTTTGGCTCGACAAAGATGAGCATAAACGCTGAGCCGATGATCGAAATGACCGATGTAAAAAACATAGGAAAATGTGTCTCAAAGAAATTTACAAATTCTCGTGAGAGCGCTACTCTAGCGATGATGGCGGAGTCGTCTTTGGCATTTTGTTTTTCATTCATGATGACATTTACAGCAAGCTTTGCGTAGATATTTGCAAAAACTTGCGTATCCACGCGGCGCCTAATGGCTCCTACAAGCCACGCTATGAGCACAAAAAGTGCGTAAATGAGGGCATTTAATGTATTTCCCTGTATGATTGCGTTGATCGCAAAGCCCGCAAATATCGGATAAGCTAGAAAAAGTCCGTTCTCTGCTAGCACCAAAGCAAAGGTCAAAAGGAGCTTTTTGTTGTGCTCGGTCGCTATGCTCTTTAGCGTTTTAAAGGCGTTATTTTGCAAATTTAATCCTAAAATTTTCGCGAATTCTAGCCAAAATTTATAAATTTTGAAAAATTTTTGTTGTAACTATTGACATTACAACAAAAAATTATTATACTTCACTCATCAGTTGTAAATAAAAATATTACAACAAAAAATAAGGAGAACAAAATGAAAAATTTTCAGGTTGCAAAGATCGCAAACGAGCCAAGAGTCGAGCTAAAAGAGGCTTTAAATTTAAGCGGCTGTGAGGTATCTATAAACGAGCTTCCAGCAAATGTGAGCGTGCCATTTGTCCATGCACATAAGCAAAACGAGGAGCTTTACATCATCCTAGAGGGTGAGGGTGAGCTTTTCATCGACGGTGAGGTGCTAAAAGTAAGCAAAGGAGATGCGGTGCGCATAGATCCAGAGGGCAAAAGGTGCTTTAAAGCTGGCAAAAACGGCATCAAAATGATCTGTATCCAGACAAAACGCGGTAGCCTAGAGCAATACACAATGAGTGACGGTGTGATAGTTGATGACGTAAAGCCAAGCTGGTTGTAAAATAAAAAACAAAATTTAAAGGAGAAATAATAAAAATAGCAATCATCGGAGCAAACGGCAAAAGCGGTACAAATTTGGTAAACGAGGCTCTAAAACAAGGACATGACGTAACGGCAATCATTAGAGACAAAGAGTATAAAAATGGGGGCGTAAAGGTTATTTATAAAGATATCTTTGAGCTTACAAAGACTGATCTGGCTGGCTTTGACGTAGTGATCAGTGCATTTGCAGCGTGGACGCCAGATACCTTTGCGCTTCACAAAAAAGTGGCTACTCATCTTAGAAATTTGCTAGAGGGTGGCGACACAAGACTAATTGTAGTTGGTGGTGCTGGTACATTATTTGTAGATGATAAGGGCACAATGGTGATGGATACGCCAGACTTCCCGACTGCATATATGGGCGTGGCAAAGGCGACCGCGGAGTCTTATTTTGAGCTAAAAGATAGGAGCAATTTGCTTTGGACATACGTAAGCCCAGCAGGCGACTATGACCCAAATGGTGCTCGTACTGGTAAATACGTGCTTGGTGGAGATAATCTCATCTTAAACTCAAAAAATGAGAGCTATATAAGCTATGCAGACCTTGCGCTTGCGATCATAGACGAGCTAAAAAACAAAAAATTTATACAAAAACGCTTCACAGCAGTTGGCGAGCGAGCATAAAAATTATAGATTTGACATAGCTGGCACAAAAAGTCGGCTTGTCAAATCTAAACTGAAAATAAACTGCTTTTAGTAAAAATTTAAAGTATAATCAGAAAAAATTTCAAGGACAGTTATGCAAGTAGGGATCAAGTTTTCAACCGCGATCCATGTAGTTTTAGCAGCTTGTTTTTTCAAAGGCGAGAAAGTCACGAGCGAATTTATAGCAGGTAGTATAAACACAAATCCTGTCATAGTTAGGCGTCTGCTTGGCACTCTAAAGGCTGCAGGACTCGTGAATGTCGTAGCTGGAGTTGGTGGTGTGAGTCTTGCGAAAGAGCCAAAAGATATAACCCTCCTTCAAATTTTTAACGCAATAAATGATAAAGAAAAACTTTTTAAGATCCACTCTGACTCACCCAAAGCCTGCCCACTTGGTAGTAAGATCGAGGGCCTCTTAACCAACCACTTCCTAAA
>NZ_PPCE01000010.1 GCF_002913715.1 Campylobacter concisus
ATTTTATCAAGGTAGTAAATAAGGTTAATTTTTAATAGAAAATTCTTATAAGTATAAAAAATTCTTAAATTTTATAGATAATTTTTATCAAGAAAGGCTTAAGAAATCTAAAATAAATTTTGCTTTTTAGTATTTAGAATTATTTTTATAAACACTCTTAAGTAAATTATGAAAAAATTTTATAAATTTTAAACAAGATAGAGCAAAACTCTTGGATCTAATAGAAGTGTCATATAAATTTATTAGACGCCCTTGAAGGCAAAAATGGAAAATTCATTCATGCAAATACTATCTTTTTTCATATTTTTTAGTCTTAGACTTACGTTGGTGTCTTGTCAAAGTATCGGCAGTAGTACAAATATCATCCTATCAAGGCTAAAATTTTTCACATCTTCACGCCAGCCGTCCCAGCGGTAAAGCTCGCAAAATTTAGATATATCGCCGCATAGCGCCCAGTAAAAACTACGAGTAGCCAAGCTGTGCATCTTCCCATTTGCCGCTTGTCTGGCACACAGTAAAAGACGTTGCCAGCTTTGCCACCAAAGGCACCGCCGTTTATCGCGAAAAATCCACTCAAAATATCGTTTGCTACGAGCAAATTGCTAGACATCTGTCTACCTCGCTAAAGCTTTTGCCAAGGTTAAAGCTATAAATTCCACACTTCACCTGCTCATATCCTGAGCCAAGCAGGCGCAACCAACCGCCATCTATCACTATGCCGCCACACCCATAAACAAACGCTCCCATCGGCGATCGAGTGGCTACTTGAAACCCAAAAAACTCGCTTTGTGCCCTGCTCTCATCACGCAGTAAAATTTCACCCATTTTTAGCTTATTTAGCCGTTCTTCAACCAAGCTCCCAAGCCCGGCTTATTTGTATCTATAAGCCACCCTAGAGCTCTTATTGCGTACCGTTACAATAAATTTAATGAAATTTAAAAGAAGAATTTGGCGAGTCACCCCACCAAATTTGTATTAGTAGATTATTTTGCGTCCCAAGCTAGGATCGTGTTGCCTTCGGCGTCGGTAGCCACGTCACCCATACCCATGATGTTGTAGCCGCAGTCGACGTAGTGCACCTCGCCGGTCACGCCGCTAGCAAGGTCGCTGAGTAGATACATCGCGCTTTTGCCGACGTCTTGCGTCGTGACGTTGCGTTTTAGCGGGCTGTTTACTTCGTTATAGCGTAAAATCATCCTAAAATCGCCTATTCCGCTTGCGGCAAGCGTTTTGATTGGGCCCGCGCTGATAGCGTTTACGCGGATGCCGCGCGCGCCAAGGTCGTGAGCGAGGTAGCGCACGGAGCTTTCAAGCGCTGCTTTTGCGACGCCCATAACGTTGTAGTGAGGCACGAATTTAGGTCCGCCAAGATATGTAAGAGTTAGCACCGAGCCGCCCTCTTTTAGCACCGGTAGCACCGCGCGAGTAAGGCTTAGTAGCGAATACACGCTCGTGCCCATCGCGATGTCAAAGGCCTCTTTTGTAGTGTTTACGAACTCGCCTTCAAGTGCTTCTTTTGGCGCATAGGCCACGGCATGCACGACGAAATCTATCTCGCCGAGGTCTGCTTTGATACGATCCGCAAGACCGTATAGGTGAGTGGGATTGTTTACGTCAAGCTCATAGACGAATTTGCTCCCAAACTCCTCCGCGATCGGTTCTACGCGTTTTTTTAGCGCGTCGTTTAGATAGGTAAACGCCATCTGCGCGCCCTGCTCGTGACAAGCTTCGGCGATGCCGTAAGCGATGGATTTGGCGTTAGCGACGCCGACGATGAGGCCTTTTTTGCCTTTTAAAATCATTATTTCTCCTTTAAAATTTGCTTGGCTTTTGAGCGCTTTTTGGCGATTTTGTTAAAATTTTGCTCGGCAGACCATCCGTCTAGCCTACACAAAATTTTAACTGCAAATCCTCAAAAATTACCTCAAAATCCTTCACAATTTGACTTAAAAATTGCAATTCAAATTTAACAAAACGTCAAATTTTGAATATAAATCGACAAGCGGAAATATCGCTAGGCGGATTTAAATGTTTCGCAGTAAATTTTGTCCCAAGACTAGGCACATAGCCTGTCACAGAGCGAAATTTACAAAATCATTTAAAGACGTCAGCGAGATGACGCGCTAATAAGTTCCAAGAAACCAGAAGCGTCCCAGCTTGCCGTACCTACTAGTACTCCGTCGCAGTTTTTAATACCCGCTATCTCGCCGATATTTGCGACATTTACGCTTCCGCCGTAAAGTAGCGGCGCGCTCGTCTGCTCGCGGATGAAATTTAAAACATTCTCAATTTGCTCCGCGCTAGCGCTCTTGCCCGTGCCTATCGCCCAGACGGGCTCGTAGGCGATCAGCAGCCGCTCGTAGCCAAGGTCGATATTTTTTAGCTGTTCCGCCAAAAACTCCTTCGTGCCGCCAGCTTCGTTCACGCTCAAATTTTCGCCAATGCAGTAGACGATCTGCCAGCCCGCCTTTACGGCAAAATCAAATTTAGCTCGCAAAAGCTCCTCGCTCTCGCCAAGCTCGCGTCGTTCGGAGTGCCCGATCAGCACGCTTTTTACGCCAAACTCGTCCAGCATCGCCTTACCGATCTCTCCGGTGTGAGCGCCGCTTTCGCATGGGTAGAAATTTTGCGCGCCGAGTTTAAATTTATGAGCCGCGCCATCAAGCGCGCTAAACGGGGGGAATACCGTCACGTCGTCGTTTGCGCTTAAATTTGCGTCTAAAATTTCAGCGTATTTAGCAAAGCTAGCTCTCGTGTGATTGCACTTCAAATTTGCTAAAAACCTCACTCCGCAGCCTTTCTAAGCGGTTTTATGCCAGGTAGCTCCTTGCCCTCGATAAGCTCCAAGCTAGCACCTCCGCCCGTGGAGATAAAGGTCATCTCGTCGGCGTCTCCCGCGCGCTCGACGACGTCGGCCGTATCGCCGCCGCCAACGACCGTAGTCGCGTGAGTGTCGATGATAGCGTGGCTCATTTTGATGCTACCTTTGCTAAATTTATCCATCTCAAAAACGCCCATCGGCCCGTTCCACCAGATGGTTTGCGCGTCGGCGATGACCTCTTTAAAGAGCCTAATCGACGCCGGTCCGATATCTAGCCCCATCCAGCCGCTAGGTATTTCTTGGGCAGGGACAAATTTCACGGCGCTTTCGGCCGAAAAGGTCTGAGCCGCGACGACGTCTACTGGCAGGTAAATTTTAACGCCGAGCTCCCTGCCCTTGCGTAAAATTTCGCGCGCGTCCTCGATGAGATCCTCTTCGAGCAGCGAATTTCCGATATTTTCACCCATTGATTTTAAAAACGTAAACGCCATACCGCCGCCGATTATCAGCTTATCCACGCGCGGAAGCAGGTTGTGTAGGGCTTGTAGCTTGCCGCTTACCTTACTGCCGCCAACGACCGCCACAAACGGGCGCGCAGGGTGTTTGATGAGATTTTGAGCAAAATTTATCTCTTTTTGTAGCAAAAATCCCGCCGCTTTGTGCTTCTCGTCGTAAAATTTAGTGATCGCTTCAACCGATGCGTGCGCCCTGTGGCAGACGCCAAACGCGTCGTTTATATAAAATTCACCAAATTCTGAAAGCTCTTTTGCTAAAGCTTCGTCATTTTTTGTTTCGCCCTTTTCAAAGCGCAAATTTTCAAGAAGTAAAATTTCGCCCGGTTTTAGCGCAGCGACTTTGGCTTTGGCGTCCGCGCCGACGACGTCCTCGGCAAATATCACGTCTCTATCAAGCAGCCTTGAAAGTCTCTTTGCCACACCTCGCAGCGAAAATTTCTCCTCGAAGCCGTTTTTAGGGCGCCCTAGGTGGCTAGCCAAAACCACGCTGCAGCCGTTATCTAGGCAGTAGCGGATCGTAGGGATCGCCGAGCGGATACGGCGGTCGTCGGTGATGTTTAAAAACTCGTCCATCGGCACGTTAAAATCGCACCTAACAAATACTTTCGCGCCGCCGAGCTCAAGGTCGTTTATCGATAAAATTTCACTCATTTTTCACCCTTTAAATTTACTTCGTAGCTACGATCTTAGCTAGGTCTACAAGCCTTGTCGAGTAACCCCACTCGTTGTCGTACCACGCAAAGACCTTTACCATATCATCAGCGATGACCTGCGTAGTGTCGCTAGCCACGATGCTGCTGTATGCGCTCGTGCAAAAGTCGCTACTAACCCTATAATCGTCATCGACGAATAAAATTCCCTTCAAATTCGACTCGGCAGCCGCTCTAAACGCCTCGTTTATCTCCTCTTTGCTAGCCGGCCTTTTTAAAACCGCCGTTAGATCGACCATAGAAACGTTTGCTACCGGTACGCGCACGCTTTGTCCGTGCATCTTGCCGTTTAGCTCGGGAAGTACTTTTGCGATCGCTTTTGCCGCTCCGGTGGTCGTAGGCCCGATATTTAGGGCCGCAGCGCGCGAGCGGCGGAAGTCTTTAGCCTTTACGTCTACTAGGCTCTGTCCGTTCGTATAAGCGTGGATCGTGGTCATCAGCCCTTTTACGATGCCGAATTTATCGTTTAGCACCTTTGCGACGGGCGCTAGGCCGTTTGTGGTGCAGCTTGCGTTTGAGACGATCGCTTCGCCTGCGTATTTATCATCGTTTACGCCGACTACAAACGTCGCCGTGTCGTCTTTTGCCGGAGCGCTCATGACGACTTTTTTGATGCCGCGAGCTAGATAAGGCTCGCATTTTTCAGTGGTCAAAAACTTGCCCGTACACTCCAAAACCACGTCTGCGCCGTAGTCTGCGTAGCTAAGCTCGTTTAGATCTCTTGTTGAAAAAACTCTTATCTTTTTGCCGTTTACTTCTATAAAATCGTCGCTTATCACCTTAACGTCTTGCTTAAATTCGCCGTGCACGCTGTCGTATTTGAGCAGATAGCGCGTCATGTCGCGCGTCGCCGTGTCGTTGATAGCGACAAGCTCAACGTCGTCTCGCTCTAAAATAATACGAGCAGCGCACCTGCCGATACGCCCGAAGCCGTTTATTGCTACTTTAACTGACATCTTAGCTCCTTTTGATATAATTACGCCTAATTCTACAAAAAAGAATTTTAAAACAAATATAAACAAGGCACTTTAATAGATGAAGTTAGCACTTTTTGGCGGGAGCTTTGATCCGGTTCATTTAGGACACGATAGCATTGTGAAAATGGCACTAAGTAGCCTAGATATCGACAAGCTCATCATCATGCCAACTTTTATAAGTCCCTTTAAGAGCGAATTTTCAGCTCCGCCAGAGCTTCGCCTAAAGTGGATAAGAGAAATTTGGGGCGGCCTAGAGAAGGTCGAGATCTCAGACTATGAGATAAATTTGGCTCGCCCAGTGCCTACCATAGAGACGGTTAAGTATTTGTATGAGAAATTTAAGATAGAAAAATTTTATCTCATAATAGGTGCGGACCACCTAGCCACGCTTAATAAGTGGCATGGCTACGAGGAGCTAAAAAGCTTAGTGCAGTTTGTGATCGCCAAGCGCAATCACATAGAAATTCCACGTAATCTACAAAAAATGGACGTGCACGTGGACGTTAGCTCGTCGCAGATCAGGCACCAAAAGGGGCTTGATGAGCTGCCTAGCAAGATAAAAGATGAAATTATAAATTTTTACCAAGGATTAAAGATGCAAGAGAGATCGATGCAAGAGCGCACCGAAAGTATAGTTAAGGTTTTAGATGCAAAAAAGGCTGAAGAGATACAAGTGTTTGATATGAGTGGAGATGATTATTTCGTAAAAGCCGTAGTTATCGCTACCACGCTTGGCGAGAGGCACGCTTACTCGCTGGCTGAGGATCTAAAAGAGGAGCTTAAGCCTATTGGAGAGAAATTTATAGGCACGGAGAGCTCGCCTGATTGGATCGTGATGGACCTTGGCGACATCTTGATACATCTTTTAAGCCCAGCTTACAGGGCAAAATACAACATCGAAGAGTTTTTGCAAAAGCTAAAAACTAGCAAAGAGTCTTAACAAAAACAAGCGATGAGCAAATAAGCCATAAAAATATAAAAAATGCTAGCAAAAATGGCTTTTTGCCCGTCGCTTTAAAAATGCTTCTATCTATCCCAAACCCCAAAGCACACATCGCGACGCAAAGGCAAATGCTAGCTGCTAGCTTTAAAATTTGCACCAAATTTTCAGGGAAAAATGGCAAAGATCTAACGCAGATCGCCACTAAGAAAAATAGCGCAAACCATGGTATGCTCTTTAGCTTTGAGCCGCCGCTATTTTGGCTTAAATTTAAGAAATTTAGCAAAAACAAAAATGGTACTAGCATGATGACACGAAGCATTTTTATGATGACGGCGGTGCTGCTTGCTGTGCTATCAAATGCTGCTGAGGCTGCGACTACATGGGCTACCTCATGAAGTGAGCCACCGATAAAAAAGCCGGTTTGGTGTGGCGTGAGAGCTAGAAATTTAGCGATAAATGGATAGATAAACATACCAATCGTCCCAAAGAGCACCACCGTGCAAATGGCGATAGCAAGCTTGTTTGCGTCTGCTTTTATCTCATTTTGAGTAGCCATAACAGCAGCTGCGCCGCATATGCTTGCCCCTGAGCCAATGAGCACGGCACTATCTTTGCTAAGCCCCAAAGCCTTAGCGGTAAAAAGTGCAAAACAAAAGGTCGCAAAGACCATAAAAGCTGCATATATCACGCCAAGAGTGCCGACACTTGCGATCTCGCTAAGGCTTATGTTAAAGCCAAAAAGTATGATGCCTAGCCTTAAAATTTGCTTCCCAGCGATCGCTACGACGCCACTAGATTTTAAAATTTGTGTCTGTTTGGTGAAAAGATTTGCAAAAATGGCGCCTAAAATGATAGAGATAATGAGCGGGCTGGTGTGAAATTTAGCTAAAATCGTGTTTGAGAGCGCAAAAGAAATGGCAGAGATCAGCGCTAAAACAAGCACAGCAAGAAATTTATGAGACATATTTTAACCTTAATCTATTTTTTAAAAATGCAATTAGCACGTTTGGGTATAATTGGACGAATTTTATAATGCAAATTTAAAATAAAGATAAAGGGATAGGCCTATGATCATCCTTGGCGAAAAATATACTTTTACCAGCCTAGAACTAGAAAAGCTTAGAAAGAAATTTGGTCAAGTAAATTTTTTATCCCATGAAAATAGCGACGCAAAAGCCTTGCGAAGTGCGCTAGAAAATCTAATAAAATCAGGCGATCAAAGACTGATCGTACTAAATACCGCAAAGCCAGTCGATAGTAAATTAGTTAGATTTCTCACGCTTTTGCAGTTTAAAACGAAGTATAAAAAGATAAAATTTCTAAACGTAGAGAATTTTTTAGAAATTTATCTGCACAAATGTTATATCCCAGAAAATGGGGAAAATCTTAATTTTTTAGATGAGATAAGGCCTTATGGTGCTTTTGATTACGCACTGAAGCGAATGATCGATTATACTAGCTGCTTGATACTTTTCATCTTGCTTTTTTGCCTAAAATTTTATGTAAAAAGAAAGATAGACGAGCAATCGCCTGGAAGCCTTTACTTTTTACAAAGTAGAGTTGGGCTAGACAACAAGGAATTTGAGTGCATAAAATTTCGCTCGATGATGGAAGATGCCGAGAAAGATGGGGCAAAATTTGCTAGTGAAAATGATGAGAGAGTGTTTGAGTTTGGCGAATTTATGCGAAAAACTCGTATAGACGAGGTGCCGCAGTGTATAAATGTCTTTCGAGGACAAATGCATCTGATAGGTCCAAGGCCTGAGCGAAGACACTGGATAAATTTCTTTGAAAAAGAGATCCCTTACTACAATGAACGCCACATCGTTCGCCCAGGGATAACTGGCTGGGCACAGGTAAACTACCCTTATGGCTCAAATACACACGACGCCAAACAAAAACTCATGTATGATCTTTATTACATCAAACACTGGTCACTTTGGCTGGATATAAAGATCATAGTAAAAACCATTGCAATAGTATTTGAGAAAAGGGGAGTTTAGCCTATTTATTTTTTGTATTTAGTTACCCCATTGTAGGCGTAAAATACAAAATAATATAAGCTTTTTAAAAAGCTTAGCTTCTCTATATCTCTATAAATTTTCCACTGGTATTTGGCTGCTTTTACCTTGTTTGAAGATACTGAATTTTTACGAATTCTATAGGTAGCCAGTGGCTCCGAAATACCCTTAGTCTCGCCAATAAGCTTTAATATTTTCAACCACAACCCATAATCTTGTCTTTTTAAGATCAGTGGCATATATTGTTTACCTATTTTTTTTGTGTCATATATTGCAGTTAAGCATCCCACACTGCATGTTTTTAACATATCAAAATATGAAATTTTATCTTTTGTGATAAAAACACCTAAGTGTTCATTATCCTCTCCAACAAGCCTATACGAACTATATGTAAAAGCCAGATCATTATTATGCATAAAATTTATTTGAGTTTCAAGTTTGTTTGGCAGCCACACATCATCAGAGTCTAAAAAAGCTATATATCTACCACTTGCAGCTTCTATAGCCGTATTTCTAGCCACAGCTGGACCGCTATTTTTTTGTAATTTTATTAATTTTATACGGCCATCGCTATCAACATACTTTGTTATTATCTTATTTGAATCATCTGGCGAACAATCATCTACAATTATTAGCTCCCAGTTAGAATATGTTTGCGCCAGAACGGACTCTATTGACTCTATAATAAATTTTTCAGAGTCATATGACGGCATAATAATAGTAACGCTCATTGCGCACCCTTGTCGTCAAATGCATTTTTGTATCCATTACCAAAGACATTACCAGAATAAAAAGATCTGACTTGTTCTCCGCTGACACTATCACTGAAAAAACTATAGTTGTATTTATGATAAACATCTTTGTCATACCCCATCAAGTCCAATATAGATGGAAAAATCATAAAATGGCTATATATATTTTTATCAAATTTATATTTACTAGTGATGTCTTTTGCAAAAAGCAATATAGGAACAGTTGCCGTTGTCTTTGGCGGATTTAGCTCCATTCCATAGTGCATAGTAGTGCCGCTCTCTGCTATATTGATCCCATGATCAGAAGTATAAATAATAATCGTATCATCCAAAGATATATTGCTTAATAATTCTTTAAAGAACCCATCCATACTCCATCTTAGGCTATTTACATATGTGTTTATAGCTCTATCCCTATTGCTAAATTCAACCGACTCCATGTTTTCAAGGACGGGTGAAAAGGTGGCTGAATTTTCTGGATAGTTCATCTTCCATGGAACATGAGAGCCATATTTCACGATATAAATAAAATTATGGTCATTTGATGATAGTATTGTCTTTATTTTTGGTATCAACTTTCTATCCAAATAATAAAATGGTTTTCTATCTTTAATAGTAAAATACTCATCTATGTATTCTAGATCGTAGCTAGACATAAAATTTTGTAGTTGCTGATACTCCACCTGACTATCTAGATAGTATGTGTGGAAATTTGCATTTTTTGCATATTGAAATATATTAGGGATTGCCAATGTAGCAAATTTATTATCTGGCAAATCTCGCATCTGGACACCATTTCTTATTATGTATTGAGATGGCGCAGAGTTATTGCCACCAGAAGAAGCTATGCCCAAACTAACGACATTATCATATGTATCAAGAAAAGGAGTGGTCTGCATGTTAAATCCATTGATAGATAGATAATCTCCCCTTACACTTTCATCAACAATTAAAATAATATTCTTATATTTTGCAGCACCGTCTGGACGGATAGTCAAAGCATCCCTTGCTTTAAATTTGATATCAAAATAGCCATTATGTTTAGCTGCGTATATATACATAGGTATTTTTGTAAAAAATGGATACTCATATGCTGCATACGCTGACTTATTAAAGACCATATATGACCCAACCAATGAAAGTGGCAGCATAATAATTGGAATGTAGAAAAATTTAATATCTATAAATTTTCGTATAATTTTTATTGTAAACAAGACAGTTACAGATATTAGCAGTGAAATTATTATTGCCCCAGAATAAGCCCAAAAAGCACCTAATATATGAGATGTTTCATGATAGGCAAGTACTATCTGGTGCATAGAAATTCCAGTACCATTCTTATCAATAAGATAATATACGATATCCACATTAAGTAAAATAAATAATGCAAATATCAAAATTTTAAATATCACACCATTTTTCATAAATAAGATAAATATAAGATTAGCAAATACAAACAAGTAAGATGCAACATATATTGATACTTTTAGCAACCCCTTAGGTCCATGCGGTTGATACAGCACATCCATAATATTAAAAAAAGCAAAATTACTCAATGAATTTATGCCAACAAAAACAACAAGCGAACATAAAAATAATAACAAATATTTACTCAATAATTTTTTTGTAATCATGGACCAAATCCTCTATACTATTTAAAGTTTTATGCTTTACATTTTTACTGTTTTTAGCATCCAGGATCGCTTGAGACAATCCAACTATATCACACTTTCTAACGATTTTACCATACTCATCATTACCTATCAACTCTTTTGATCCGGCCTTAAAATCAAAAGATATGATTTTAAGATTATCAAAGACCATAGCTTCAGCTAGCGCATTTGGATATCCTTCGTATAGTGATGTAAAAGCAAAAATATTGGCTCTTGATAGATATTTATATGGATTTTTCCTATATCCCAATAAAAAAACAAAATCACATAACCCCAGCTCAGAAATCAGCCTCTCCAAATACTCACGCAAGGCCCCTTCTCCAATTATCAAAAGACAGTAGTTTGATCTACTTGGTAACATTGCAAATGCCCTAATAAGATACTCTTGTCCTTTTTGTTTATCCAGTCTACCAACATTAACAATAACCTCCTTTTCAGCAAAAAGAGGAAGCAACTCTACTTCTATCTCCTCTTTTCCAAGCCTAGTAATAATTTTAGCATCATAAGCATTTTCTATAACTGTAATTTTATCTCTATCACAATTATAAAATTGAACAAGCCCTTCTTTAATATCTACAGAATTGCAAGTAATGGCATCAGCCTTATTATAAAGTACTTTTATGGCGTTATTAAAGAAATTTTTTTTAAAATCATGCTCAAAAAAATCTTTTGTATATATTCTTTCACTTATGATGCTTTTAAATTTTTTAAATAGCAACTTAGACAAACAATTTATTATGTTTGAGCGGTGTTGAAATGACAAAACAACATCTATATTTAAATTTTTAATTAAGCCTATTAGCCTAAAAACATCTAATAAAATTGTTATAAGCTTTTGGAAAACGCCAAAATTATAGCTATTTCTAAAAGAGATACATTTTATACCAGAATTTAGCTCAAACGAGATCTTGTCTTCTAATAAAACCAAATATATTTCATATCTAGGGTCTTTAACCAATTCATTGGCTAAAACCGCCATAGATCTCTCGGCTCCGCCACCATACAACCAGTCGTTTAATAATATTAGCCTAATTTTATCTTTCATTTATCATCCACTGCTTGTACCATAGCTGAAATATCAAAAAAAGCCATAATTTATATCCAGGTTTTTTTTCTTCATAAAATTCTTTTTTTAGCTTAACTACCTCTGCATGGCAAAAAATACCTTGGTCTTCAATAAAATCTTTATTAGAGCAATCATCAACAAAATTTTTTAGATCACCATTTAACCAATCCTCAAAAGGTGGAACGAAGCCCTGCTTTGGACGGTCTAGTAAATTTTTTGGGATAAAATCATGAACAATATCTTTTAATATCCCCTTGGGGCCATTTTTTAGCTTTAGACTAGATGGAACTTGTGCTAAATATTCTATTATCCGCTGATCTAAAAATGGCTCTCTAGACTCCAATGATACAGCCATGCTAGCCCTATCTACTTTCATCAAAATTTGGTACATATATGTTTGAAAGTCTACACACATTGACTCGTCGAAGTAATCTCCATTTACACATCCAAATTTATTATAAGATGTTTTGTACTCAGAGCTATAATTTTTTATGAATTTTGCGACATCTTCCTTTAAAAAATACTGACTTGAAATTTTAAAAACACTTTCCGCTTTAGCGTCAAGTATATTTATAAATTTTCTAAATTTTCCAGAAAAATTTGTCATTTTTTTCCCAGTTAGCTTTAATAAAATTTTTTCCAATATTTTTATATCTAGCAATAACAAAAACGACTTAGCTACTTTTTTAACAAAAGAGGGAACTTTTGATGATAAACGATATACCTTGTTCCCAATAAAATACTTTGGATAACCACCAAAAATTTCATCCCCACCATCGCCAGACAAAACAACCGATACATGCTCTTTTGCAAATTTTGAAACAAAATAAGTCGGTATAGAAGAGACATCACCCATTGGCTCATCATTTATAACACAAAGCTGATCCACCAAATCCAAACAATCTTTTTGAGTAACATAATACTCGTAATGCTCTGTGCTTAAAAAATTTGCTATATCTTTAGCATATGGAGCTTCATCAAAATTTTTATTATCAAAACCTATACTAAATGTTTTTAGCTTGGCACTAGAATTTGACTGCAATATCGCTGCAACAGCAGAGCTATCATATCCTCCGCTTAAAAATATCCCAACTGGCACATCAGATACCAACCTATATTTAAAAGCAGATAATAGCAATTCAGAGACTTCTTTTTTTATAACCTCATACCCTTTGTCTGTCTTTTCTTTATTATAGTATTCCTCTACGCTCCAATACTGCTTCTGGGTATACGACATCGATCTTAAATCAAATTCCAGCATATTACCAGCTGGGAGTTTATGGGTATTTTCAAAAATAGAGTATGGTGCCGGTATATAAGAATACTGAAAATATAATCCTAGAGCATTTGGATCAATTTTTTTATCTATTTCTTTAATACAAAAAAAAGATTTTAGCTCTGAGGCAAAGGCAAATAAGTCATTTTTAAAATAATAATAAAATGGTTTGACACCAGCCCTATCTATAAAAACTTTTATTTTTTGATCTTTAACATCATAGATAACTATAGAAAACATACCAATTAGTTTCTTGATAAAATCGTCGCTGTATTTGATATATAAGTATAGTATTACCTCTGTATCACTATTAGAATTAAATTTGATACCATCACCTAAGAGTTCTTCGTAAAATTCTTTAAAATTATATATTTCACCATTATAAATAATAACATATTGACCAGTTTGATCAAACATTGGTTGGTGTCCATGTTTTGATAGATCCTGTATCGATAGTCTGCGATGGCCTAGGCCTAAATTAAAATTTTCATTTTCAAAAAATTCGTACCCACTATCATTTGGACCTCTATGCCGCAAAACATCTGTCATGCTTATTAAATTATCCATATCCTGTTTTTTATTAAAATCGCAAAATCCAGCCAATCCACACATACTATCTTTTCCTTGTCATGCTATAAATTCTTATTATAAATTCATTCCTTAACAAAACTAATATTACATAGTTAAAGACAAAAAACAAAAAACTACTTATAAAAAATGGCAAACCAAGCATTCTAATCATAGCAAAAGAGGCGCCCGCTGCCAACAAATACTTCATAAACTCAAAAAGTATATTTTTATAGCTTAAATGCAAATTCTCTTTATAATGAATTATCGGCAGATTTAGGGCTATAATAACACCAGTTGAAACAAGAGTTGCCAAAGCTATACCTACTATACCATACTTACTTATCCAAAGATAATTTAATATAAAATTTATTAGCACCCCTATTAATGATAAACAAATAACATAAGTATATTTTTCCAAAGACTGATATAAACTTTGAAATAGACCATTAACAAGACTTAAAAATAACAATGGCGATAATATCACAATAATAGAACTTGTTATCTCTATGGAGTTTTTATCAAATTTTCCACCTCCATAAATTATCGAGATAAACTCTTTTGAATAAAAAAGCAAATATACAATGACAGGCAATGTTAAAAATATATAAAGCTTAATTGCAAGAGTAAACACTGCCGCCTTGTCCTCTTTTTCTGAAAATTTTGTGATATAGACATAAGCAAAGTCAAAGACAAAACCCATACCAGAAATAAGCATAGAAGCGTAAACTAACGCGCTTATTGCTCCATTATCAAGCAAGGAGGCAAATCTCTTATCCACCACCCTATATAGTTGCAGCACTAAAAACCAAAGCGAAAGTTTAGCAATATTTTTATATATATTTTTCATATATGGTGTAAAAATCGAGCCACTAAATCCAATTATTTTGATCTTAATAGCAAAATAAAGTGCAAAAAATATAGTAACAACATATGCGACACTCAAAGATAATGGAATGATGACAATATCACTACTCATAAAAATAATAAGATACGCAACAGAGAATATAGCGATTAAAAAATCTAAAAAGTTAGAAATAGAAAATAAATTTAGTGATCTAAAAAAAGATATAAGAGCAAAATATGGCAAATAAACTATATTCATGGGCAAAAAGTATTTAAAAATTTCATAAGACAAGGCACTTTTCTTATCATCGAAACCTGGCGCTAAAATAGATACTAGATCATAAAAAAATATATATTGAAAAACTATAATAATCGCTGCCAAAACTAAAGAAAAGACAAATATAGAACCACTTAGCTTTTTAAATGACGTAAAAGATTTTTTTCTAGATTTTACCAGCATAGGTATCCCAACTACAGAAAAAACATGTCCTAATACAAACATAGATACATCAAGTATCGTTAAAGCCATATTGTAAGCATCCATTTGCATGCTTGTACCAAACAAAAATGCAAACAAGAGGTATTTTCCGTACCCTATACCTTTTGAAAATATCTGGTACAACAAAGTATTGATCAAACTCTTTTCTATAGAAGAAGCAAACATTATATTAGTTCACCTTTAGAGATGCCTTTTATATAAAAAGAGATAGCTTTTAGTGTATTATCTAAATTTGCGTCCATCAATGCAACCGGTCTTGGCTGATAGTAGTATTGAGCTGGCTGCTCTATATAAAAATCAAATAGCACACTATATAAATCTGCAATAACTAAATCTATATTATTTTCTCTATCGTTGTTTATAATGGCCTTTAAATCACTTGACATGCTTCTAAAAGAGTCAAATCCAAACTGATCTTGATAAAAAAATGTTTTTCCAAACTGAAAGACTGGTTTATTGCGCAGCATTGCCTCTAGTAGTGCTGTGCCGGTCACAGAGCATACTATTATAGAGCTATCTATCAAGTCGTTACTTGATATGGCTAACGAAGAGATCTCTACACCTGGTTTACAAGAAAGAATTTTATAGAATTTTTCACTTCTCTCTCCAGCAAAAATTGGGTGCTCTTTGACAACAACCTTAATATCTGGTGTTATATTCATAAGTAATAGATCTATGACTCGCATCTGATCTACAAAGTATGGCTCTAAATTATTGATTGAAGATTCTGGGGTTACTTGTAACGGGAAATATATAAACTTCTTTGGCAACATCTCTATAGTTTTTACTGTTACATATTTTTCATAAATGTACTTTCTTGAGCGCCTATATTTATTTAGTAGGCCCAAAAACCGCATTCTAAACCTAACTATAAAAGACATATCTTCTTTTAAATAGTGTTTTTCGTAAATAAATTTATTTTTTAAAAATGATATTAGCTTTTCTAGGTTAGTTCTACCATATTTTGATATTTTATGGTCATATTCCGCTTGGTTAAATTCAAGTGTAACCTCATAGGCTTTTTTATTAGAATTTTTTATTTTTGCAATAAAGTCACTAACCCCGTCATTGTTTGTAGCGGTACTTTTATAGTACTCTTCATTAATATTTTTTGCAAAAAAAGATCCACCAATGCTTCTTGCATTGACATAGTAAAGTACCTTTATGTTTAGCTCTTTACACAAGGCAAGAAGTATCATTCCCTCCACAAATTCAACATCAGGAAATACAATGTAATCGATATCATTATTTATCAAATACTCTTTCCAAATTTTATAAATTACCGACACATTTTTCATCTGATAAGAAGATGGCTTGGTAAAATAAGCATGCTTATCTGTCAATATATCTCTATATAAGCTACCGCAATAGCTATCAAGGTTGTAGGTAAAATTTTCATCAGACATATATTCATTAAAATTTTCAAATAAATAACATATATTTTTATCGCATATATTTTTTTCCAAGTGTGACAAATATATATTTGTATTTGTCAATACAAACCAATTAACTTCATCATTTTCTATACAAAATTTATTCTTTTTAGCATAGTCAATTAGTTCATTAAAAAATATACAATAGACACCCGGAGAAAAAAGAGCTATATTAATCATATATAATCTCCAAACACTGATTTAATGCCTCATCAATTTTGCCATTATAATTATTGACTCTAAAAACAATAAATTTTGAATTTAGAATTTCATTTTGCCAACTTTCAATGTCATCAATTGACAATTCTTGTTTTCTCTTGTATATGGTAATAGGATCTGAATATATAAAAATAATCTTTTTTACTTTTGGGAAGAATTTATAAAAAATATTATATAACATCACCATCTTTGGATTTTTATTAATTTTATACTCTATAGGTGGATACCTATCAAACAAAACTATCTTACCTTTAAAAGTGGCTATGAAAACTGCTTTTAGATATCTATATATATTCTCAAAAAATTGAAACAATCTTGCTAAAAAAACACACACAAAGCCTTTGTTTAAAAGCTTATTATAAAAACCATCGAGCATAAAATCTCTACCACCAAAATAAAGGCTGGCATAAGCATCATGTTCTACCAACTTTGAAATAATATATGTTTTGCCTGCGCCATCCGCCCCAATAAGGGCAAATATTTTTCTAGAAACAAAATTATTTATAATACCTTTTATTTTTTTAAATATTAGTTTTAATATAAATTTGATTTTTAAATTACGCACAAAAAAATACTTATTATCTGTTGCCAACATTAGATTTAGATCTATTTTTTTAAAAGGATTATTTTCTAAATAGTCCAGGTAAAAATTATTACTTATAATATCTTGCCTGTTAGTCTCAAAAAAACTATAAACTTTCGACGAACCTTTTAATGATAACAAATATTTTAGTGTTCTAAACCAAATTTCATTTGTGCAAGGATCCATTATATATAGTTTCTCATATTCTCTTTTTAACGCAATATTAAGTCTATTGTCTCTAAAAAGAGTATTTGCGATCTCAATGGAAATTAATTCTTGTTCAATATATTTATTAAATTCTATATGAGATGAACTTCTAGAGGTAACAATAAAGCCGTTTTCTCTCAAAAAACATTCAACACTACTTACAATATTACTAGTAAAAAAATCATAATCATTTCCAGAAGATCTATCTCTTAGCAATATACAATTATAAGAATTAGTTAATTTTAATATTATTTCATCTAATGTCATTACAAAATCCGTCACCAAAATATTTTTTGTTTAATAAGATAAATTCTTTAATGTCAATACCTTTATCAAATAAATAATTAAATATTACAACTTTACTATTATCCCAAGCACCTCGCTTAAACTTATAAAGCTTATAACAAAAAATTGCAAAATCATATAAAACTTTTTCACACTTAGGTATATCTGATAAATACTGATATTCAAAGTCTATAAAAAGAATTCTTTCATCTGATGTATATAAAATATTGCCAAGATTTAGATCTGGATGAAAAATATCGTTGTCATGCAACAAAAATATCTTTGATAAAATCTCTAAAATTTGACCATTGTCAATATTGTCAAATTCCATAAAGGATTTTGAATAGCATACATATTCCATTAGCAAGTAATTATTAGAGTGTTCTAACGGTTCTGGTCCGAGACCAATTTTTTTTAATCTTTGTAGCATTTCAAATTCGAATTTAAATTTATCCAACGGATACTGAATTTTATCAATGTATTTTGAGCTATAATGTTCGATTGCATTTTTTTCACGCATAGAATTTTTTATTTTAACCACAAATTTACCATCTAGTATTAATGTTACCGATAGGCCATTACCAGCTCTTTGTATATTTTTACATTTAAAAACATTAAAATATCTATTTCTAATACAAAAGAATATAAAATTAATAGTAAAAAAAATTTTACCCATAATCCTACGATAAATCATTGTTAAAGATAGTTTAAACATATATTGTATCCATAATATCCGTATATTAAATATTTCATTTAACACCTTTAAAATATATACTCTCTATAAATTTATATGAAAACATGGCAATCAAAACAGATATCAAAGTAACAAAAATTATTTTGAGAGCAACGAAGTCTTCAGTAAAATTTTTTGTTATAAAATAAAACAAACTATATCCAATTGGTGCATGTACCAAATATAAAGAGTACGATATATTACCAAAAAATATCAATATACGATTTGTGCAATTAAAATAAAAACAAAAAGCAAAAATTAGAGTACACATAACAGCACTAAGGAAGGAGCTTAAGTCTCTAAAAATATATACTGAGACCAAAATAGCAAAATAACAAACCAATAAAATACCGATCTTTATTTTATTTGTCACATACTTATAAAAAAGAATACCTATAAAAAAAAGCAAAAGCCAAGTAACAAACCAGCTCCCGCTACCAGTAAAAAACAACTTAGTATAGTTGACCAGCAGCAAAAGTAGTAGCAAATACTCTATCTTTAAAAATTTAAAATGCCTAGAAAGAAGAAAAAAAACAAAAATAATAAAATAAAATCTAACCTCAACCAGTAAAGGCCAATAGACATTATTCATATAGGGAGCATTTAAAAAATCTTTGATAAAAAAAATATTTGCAAATATATCACGCATACCGTAAACTGGATAGAAATTAAAAAAAAATGGCATTATCAAGACTATAGCTATACTAAATAGATATGGCGGATAAATTCTTAGTAGTCTCTTATATAAAAAAAATGCTATGTTTTTTCCACGATCTATAGATGCGTAGATCAAATAGCCACTTAGATAAAAAAATAAAATTACTCCAGTATTTCCAAAAAAAGAGAAATTTAAAGATGTATTTCCTAGCATGGTAGTCGAATAATCATCAAAAACAACACTATTTGTTAAAAAATGAGCTGCCAAAACAAATAAAATCGCCATGCCTCTCATGGTATCAAATGATAAATTTCTATTCACCAACAATACTCGCAAATTTATTTACAACGTCATTAATGTCGTATACATTACCATACTCTTGGCTAAGACCCCAATCACTACATAGATAATCAGCTATCTTATCAGTTTCGTTTAATTCAAAATAAGCAAGTCCATTTTCTTCAGCCACTCTTTTGCTTGCTCCATCTGGGGATATGACCATAATGGGTGTTTTAGAACCAATGTAATCTACAAGCTTTGATGGAAAAAATATGCTCTTATGCTCGCTTGGAGCATCTATCAAAACCAACAAATCAGCGCCAACCATCAACTCTAAACTTTTAAGGTAACATACGCTTCCTTTAAATGATATGTACTCCGATATGTCATATTTTTTTAATAAATTTGTTATAGATCTACCAAAACCATATATCTCAAAAATAAAATCTATATTCTTTCCGTCTTCTTTTAGCTTATACATTGCCTTATATAGCGGCTCTGGTGTTCTGGCACCATAAAAACCACCGATATATCGCACTATCTTTTTACTACCAGATACATTGTCTTTTCTTGGAAATAGACTAGGATCATTTGAATGCTCCAAAAGATAGAATTTGCTAGATAGATATGGGTATTTGCTAGTATAAAATTCTCGTGTCTCTATGGAAGTAAATATGATCTTATCGGCAGCATAAAAACATTCTTTTTCTAAAGCAACATTTTTTTGATTTATGCCTTTGCTGTAGCCATTATAAATATTATCAGTCCATGGATCAGACTGATGTGCCACCCACTTACATTTAAAATATTCTTTTAATTGCCTGCCAAGTATATTTGTGGACAGAGGAAAAGAAAATGTTAGTATTAGGTCAAAATCACCACTTTTAAATTTATAAGACAAGCTTTGATATGCTTTTTTATGCCATTTTTTATATTCATCTGGTGTCTTATAGATACTTGGAATGACTTTGCTAATAAAATATTTGACGTATTTATTTTTTACCACGTCATCTACGTATATGACCTCTTTTATTTTATCAAAAATATCTGGGTATAAACTATTATCTATCAAGGCGTTCTTTAAATTTGCAGTTACTACAGTTATTTCATATTGCTCTGATAACGAAAAATACCTCAGTAATCTTCCTATTTGTATGGCTTGTGGAGAATTAAATGGGGGCAAGAAATAAGATATAAAAAGTACTTTTTTCACAAAAGAGACTCAATGATTTCATAAATTTTATTAGATGTTTTTCCGTCACCGTAAGGATTTTTTAAATTTTTAAATTTGTTATATTCATCAACATTTTCTACAAGCTTACAAACCTCATCTGCGATCCCAGTGGTGCCAACAAGCCTCACAGTTCCGGCCTCTACAGCCTCTGGTCTTTCTGTATTGTTACGCATAACTAAAACAGGCTTGCCAAAACTTGGCGCCTCCTCTTGTATGCCACCGCTATCAGTCAAAATAATATATGCCTTTGACATGAGATATACGAAGCTTTCGTATTTAAGTGGCTCTATTAAATAAACATTTTTTATATCTGATAATATTTTTTTAGCTGGCTCGCATATATTTGGATTAAGATGCAACGGATAAACAAAATCCATATCACTACTATATTTAATAGCTAATTCTTTTATTGAATTGCATATATTCAAAAAATTATCACCAAAATTTTCTCTACGATGGCCAGTTATAAGAATAAATTTTCTTTCACTTGGCGTGTAATCTAAGCAAGGAGTTGTCTTTTTTAGCTTATCTAGTGTAAAAAATAGTGCGTCTATTACACTATTGCCTACTACAAAAACATTATCCTCATCTATATTTTCTCTTAATAAATTTTGCTTAGCCAGCAAAGTCGGTGCAAAATGATACTTTGCTATTTTGGACGTTAGCTGTCTGTTGACCTCTTCAGGAAATGGAGAATAAATATCATAAGTTCTAAGTCCAGCCTCTACATGAGCCACGTCTATCTTTTTATAAAATGACGCCAACGATGCAGCAAAAGAAGTAGTTGTATCACCATGAACAAATACTAAATTTGGCATAAATTCATCTAGTATACTTGATACTCCTAGTAAAATTTTTGATGTTAGCTCGTCTAGTATTTGATTTTGCCGCATAAGGTCTAGGTCATAGTCTGCTTTAACCCCAAAAAAGGACATTACATCGTCAAGCATTTTTCTATGTTGTGCAGTTATGCATATTTTTATATCAAATTTATTATATTTCTTAAAAAAAATATATATTGGTAAGATCTTAATGGCTTCTGGTCTAGTACCAATAATAAATAATATTTTTTTCATTTTTATAATTCTCTTACCACTATTTCTCTGAAGCTATCTATATCTTTTAAGAGTAAATTTTTATCAAAGTACATTACACCTCGAAATAGTGGCACCATTTTTGTACCCATACCCCTTTTAAAATGTGCTATATTTATCTGTTTTTCGTCTAAATAATCTAAAAATCCATCCACTAAGTTATACCCTGCAGGCTGAGAGTACTCCATATGCTTAAAACCCATATCATGAAAATACTCGGTAGCTTTTTGCAAAATAGCGTGATATATAGGAATTCTCATATTTGTAAATTCTGGATCATCCGTACCGCTCATATATACAACAACTTCGCTCGTATGTAAAAAATAGCAAAGACCTATAAATTGGCCTTTATATCTTAATCCTATAATAGTAGCATTGCCATTTTGTAGCATTTCATACTGCTTGTCAAAGGTTGTTTTAGGTCTTGTTTCTCTACCTGCGGCCTTTTTGTGAAGCTCTCTATATGCCTCATGGATTTCATAGCTTGGATTTTCTTTAGATACTACAACAAAGTCATATTCACTATTTTTAAAAATTGCATTTATGGATGACTTGTATCGTTTTCTTAGCCTCGTCCACAAAGCGCTTTTTTCACCACAAAGATCAAGCACGCAGTTGCTACCAGTAGTGTCTATAAAGCCATATTTGATAAGATAGTTATATTTATTAAAAAACTCCATAACCAAAGAGTCCAAATAAAACATTATCTTGCCAACATTATAGCTTTTACTTATCTCAAAAATTTCTTTAAAAACTATGTCATAAACTCTGTCGCTTATAGCAAGCGGAGCAACCGTAAAATATCCAGACAAAGATATAGAGGCGACGCCATTTGCTTGCTCTACTGGCAAAAAACAAATTCCAACACACTTGTTGCTCTCAACAACTACAAAGCTTTCATCGCTAAGTATATCTTTGGAATAAAATTTCATATAGTCTAAGTATGAGCTTAGATATCTTGGGCTGTGAATATTTTCTGAGATATATTCCTGCCATCTAGCTTCAAAATTCTCACGATCCTCTTTATAGCGCACTATCATATGCTAAATCCATCATCAACTACGATATTTTGACCATTTACATATCTACTCATATCGCTAAGTAGATATACCAAGGTACCTTTTAAGTCACTATTGTTTAGCATGCCCTTGTTTAGGCACTGATCTTTATATTTTTCCAAAAAAGGCTCTGGCTGGTTATCAAATATACCGCCAGGACTTAGCGCATTTACCTTTATATTCATACCTTTAAAATACTTTGCCATATATTTAGTAAGGTGAATAAGTCCTGATTTTATGGCAGCATATTCAACCGGCATAGTCATTGTTGTGTTGTTATATATTTCAAATTTTGGAGCAACCACGCCATAGATCGAGCATATATTTATGATATTTCCATATCCTTGCTCTTTAAAATATCTTGCAAACTGCTGAGATGCAGCAAAATAACCACCCAAATTTAGTCCCAAATTTTCTATAAAGTCACTATACTCAACATCAAAAAAGTGCCTTCCATAGTTCTTGTTTCGAGGGTATGCATTATTTACTAGTGCATCTATCCTTTTATACTTATTATGCAAATATTTTATACAAGCCTCCAAAGAGTCTTTAGAGGTGATGTCGAGCTTCACAAAGTCTATATTTTTTGAATTTAGCTCTTTGGATAGCGCCTCTTTTGCCTCTTGCCCTATTTTTTCATTTATATCCGCGATAATAGCTATGCCGTTGTTTTCAACAATGGCTTTTATAAATTCTTTACCAATAAGTCCAGCTCCACCAGTAACGACAACTACTCTATCTTTTAACACTGCTGTTCCTTATATAAATTTTACTTTTAGTTAAATTTTCTAAACACTGGCTTGATGGGTGGCCCAACTAATAAATCATTAACTTTATTTGTTTCTATAGCCAAAGCCAACAACTTTAAAGACCTTTCAAACGCCTCAATTGTTTGAGAAATTTCACTATCTCTATGCGAAAAAGATGGATTGATTGATTGTGCTAAAACTCCATTTTTTATCATTTCTTGCTGAAAAAGTGTTCTCATAAAATTATCTTTAAAATAAAAATATGGCCTGCAATCAACTCCCATTATTTTGGCATATTCCTGAATAGAATACTTTTCTGCAATACTATTAAAACTATCTTTTATTTTTTTTCCAACATCCCAAACATACTTTGTAACCTCATAGTTGTTTTGATTTAATATTTCTATATTTTTTTGAGCAGCCCTTAAATGATGAGTTTCGCCACCATAAGTGGTAGAGAGTAGAAAAACGCGCTCTTGATCATGCTCTAGCCCACCAAGCTTCATAATATCTCGCCTACCAACCAAAGCCGAAATAGAAAAACCATTTGCTATTGCTTTACCAAAAGTAGACAAGTGCGGGGTCACTCCATATAAATATTGAGCACCTCTTGGATGGAATCTAAAACCGCTCACAACTTCGTCAAATATTAAAACGATTCCCTCTTTTTCACACAAATCCTTAACATTTTGCAAATAACCTTCTTTAGGCTCCTCTGTGGCAGCCGGCTCCAATATAACGCAAGCTATACCTGCCTTTTTATATTCATCTATTTTATTTTTTAAATCATCCAAATCATTATATTTAAAATGTTTGGTTTCAGATTTTGTTCTTTGTGTAACACCGCTAGATATTTCAGTATCACCTATAAACCAATCATCTATTGAAAAAAATGGTTGATCAAAACATCTTAATACTATTTCTTTTCCTGTATATGCCCTAGCAAGTTTTACGGCTGCAGTAGTGGCATTAGAACCATTTTTACCAAATTTAACCATTTCTGCAGATGGAATTTGATTTGATATCAACTCAGCAACTTCTGCTTCTAGAAACGAAGGTCTTATAAAATTACAACCATTGTCTAGTTCTTTTTTTACAACATCAAGTATTGGATCATACGCATGTCCTAGCAGTACAGACGTTAATCCCATTCCCCAATCAATAAACTCATTACCATCTACATCCCATATTCTTGCACCTTTGCCTTTGACAATAGAGTGCGGAGATAACTGAGGGAATTGATCATCACCCTTGCTGTAGGTATGTGCTCCTCCTGGTATTAAAAAAGAGGCCTTTTTTCTTAAAATATTTGACTTATCAAAATTGCTAATCATTTGTTATCCCTTTATCTATATTATTACTGAAACATGCAAGCAAAATCTTGATGGGCTTTATAAAAATCATCTGGTTTTCCTATGTCTAGCCAATACCCATTAATTTTATAAGTTCCTATTTTTTTACCATCTTTTATTAATTCATCAAAAAGGCTAGTTATATCATATTTTTCATTATCGGGAACATATTTTAAAACATTTGGGCTTAAAACATATATACCTGCACTAGTTTCATATGTTTTTATCGGTTTTTCTATTATATCACGCACAGTATTGTCTTCTTTTGATATAACTCCATAAGGTATTTGAATGTTATATGATATTGTGGCAATTGTTACATCGTATTTATTTGTTTCATGAAAATTTAAAATATCTTCAAAATTTACATTAGTCAATATATCACCATTCATTAAAATAAATGGCTCACTAATACTATCCTTGTCAAGCATACAAAGACACCCAGCTGTTCCTAATTTTTGCTTTTCAACTAAATACTTTATATTAACATCCAATGTATTTCCATTATTAAAAAAGTCAATGATTTGGTCAGCCATATAGTTAACACTTATATAAAAATTAGAAAACATATATGTTTTAAATTGTTCTATGATAGTTTGAAGTATTGGCTTTCCACCAATGCTTAACATTGGCTTAGGTATTTTTTCTGTAATTTTACCAAGTCTACTGCCTAAACCACCAGCCATCAAAACAACTATGTTGTTTTTGGTTAGCATTTGCTTAACACTCTTAAACTCTATAAATTCAAAATCCTCATTTAATACTGGTAAAATACCATATCTAAGTAGTTTCAGTAGCTCATCTTTGCTATACTGTTTCAAATATTCCAAATAATGAAAATTCTTATTTATTACCTTTATGACTTGATCATTATTGGTTACATCACCATATATCAAAGCCCTTCTAATATCACTTGTCGATAAAGTACCAATTATTTTTTTATTACTTATTACATACAAGGAATCTATATCATCATTAACAATTTCCTCAAGTTTTTTCATGGCATATCGAATAGTCTGATTTGAGTCTATTAAAAATTTTTTATTTTCTGTTGTTATAGACAAAAGCTCTTTCCAACCAAAATTTAAATTCTTTTTTGATTCATAAAAGTGCTTAAAAAAATAAAAATCCTCCAAAGTATCCAATGTCCATCTTATGTATGAGTAGTCTATATCATTCTTATAATTGGCCAACTTATATTCATTTTTGTGCCCATGTATGTATTTAGTAACATGTTCAAGATCTTCTGGATCTTTTGCTTTATGATATATACTTTCCAAAACATTAAAATTAAAAACCTCAACGTCTAAACCATCTGGGAAAGTTCTCTCTAGTGTATTTGATGTATAGTCAGAATTACTATTTTGATGCAAAGATATTACTTCATCTATAACATTAAAATCAGTAACTGGACAGTCACCAGTCAATCTAACAACAATATCAGCTTTAAATAATTTAGCACATTTATAATATCTGTCCAAAACATTTTTTAGGTCGCCCCTAAAACATTCAATATCATTTTCTTTACAAAGTAGTTCAATATCATTATCTTCTACATTTACGGACGTTGCAACAACTAATTTATCTATTTTACTAGATTTTTTGATTCTCTCTATTTGATAATACAAAATTGGTTTATCGTTTACTTTCTTTAAAACTTTGCCTGGCAACCTAGAAGAACTCATTCTTGCTTGAAGTATGGCTAAAATCATTTTTATATCCCTAGACTATCAATTTCTACAATACTTTTAGTTTTTTGTGCCATTTTACCAGCTATTAAAACCTTCATTAAATTTATTGTCAAGATACTGCCATTGTCCACCAGTCCTCTTTCTATTCTAAAAATAAAATTTGAAAGCAATCTTTTAAAAGAAAGGAATGCATCAAGAGTATCTGCCCTATAATACTTTATATCACTAAAGAACTCGATTCTGAGTGTTAGTTCACTGCTACCAAGAGCATCTATTTGGATTATACTGCCATCATGATTGTAAAGAGTAAAAGATTCGTGATTTGAATTATTATACTGCACTGATTTAACATTAAAAGGAACAACGGAAAAAATTCCATCCAGTATATGAATTGCGTATTTTTCCCAACTTTTTACAGTTGTGCCTCTAGTAAGCTTTATTTTGCCAAATTCATTAATATCTCTTCTTATTTTATCTAACTCCGGCGCATATCTTATCCCTGAACAACTTGCAAGTTGTCCGGACTCCAAAAATGGCTTAAAATAAATTAAGTCGTTAATATCCAGAGAGAGAGGTTTATCAATAAATACATATTTGCCAGCATCCAAGAAAGATTTTGCGATTTTTATATGTGATTCATAGTCGTCTCTTGCAATAATAATAGCATCCACATCCTTGATCATATCTTCGTAATTATCTACTACATTATTAATTTTTGAAGCTTTGGCTATTTTTATACTTTCATCTAAATTTTGAGTCCAAACATGAGTAACTTTTGCATCAGATATCCCAAAATCAGAAAAATCTCTTTCTTTTAGATACATATAAATATTATTCCAACCGCTCATACTCATATTTTTATCATCGTAGCCATTTATAATTGCAGAAAATGAATATGGGTGTCCATTTCCTTCACTTGTGCCTATTATTCCTATTTTTATCATGAAAAATCACTTTCGAATATAGTTTTATCTTTTTCTATATCTTTAACAAGTTTTTTTCCTATAAAAAACATTGCCTTATCTGGAGATATCCCAGTTCCTGGCCTTTTATAAACAAAATCGTCTTTTGTTAATATATGTCCACTCCCTAAGTCACACCTAGCAACCATGCTTCTTCTAAATTTTTTTCTTTTTTCTTTTTCATCTTCTGATAAGATTTTATATTTACTTCCCAATGATCTAAACACCTTGCTCCCTTCTCTGCAAATAATGCTTAAATCATTTTCATCCGCTGAAACCATATGATCCCAGCCTGGCATATTTTTATCTAGTGTAAAATGTTTTTCTATAATTTTACAACCTTTTGCTATAGCTGCAATTGGTAAAGAAAACCCCAAAGAATGATCAGAATAGCCTATTTCACAATCGTATACACTTTTTAAAGTATCTATGAAATTTAAATTTACAATCTCATCTCTTGGGGGATATATTGAAACACAATGCAATATCGAAAAATTTGAGTATTCTCTTTGCAAAAAAAGATTATAAATCTTATCTATATCTTGCAAAGTTGCCATTCCTGTTGAAATAATTATGGGCAAATTTGTATCTATACAAGCATCTATTATTTCCAAATTATTTGCATCCATCGAAGAAATTTTTATAAAATCACTTTTTATACTTGATAGAAATTTAACTCCATCTACGTCTACAGGCGTACATCCAAAGTCTATCTTTATTTCATTGCAATAATTTCTAAAAATCAATAATTGTTTTTCACTATTTGTAAATGCACTAATTTGCTCTCTTATATTAGTTAATCCTAGTTCTTTATCTTCCCATTTATCAACATTTTCTAATTTAACTTTACCAGAATCTAGCTCATCTAAATAATCATTTGTAAATAAATTATCTTTTGTAAAATATTGAAATTTAACAGCATCTGCTCCACAATCTTTTACGGCCTTTATCATTTTTAAACCAATATTTGTGTCACCATTATGATTACATCCAATTTCGGCTATTACATATGGTTTATCTAGCTTTTTTAATATCATATTTTAAATCCCTTTTTGTTTTTATATTTTCCCACCAGCAAAATTTATTTGTATCAAAATTTGTATTAATAAAATTAATATATGCGTCCGCTCCACAATTTTGAATATACTCTTTTAATTCAATTACGTCATCATATAAATTACTAAATATATTATTATACTTCATTAATATACTATAATGCGCCAATTTAGCAGCAATACCTTGATTTAATTTTTTTTTATCTAATTTAAAATCAAATCCAACTAATGAATTATTATGCTGCCTATAATTCGCATATGTATTATATAGTGCAATTCCACTATATCCACTTATTAAAACCCTTGTAACTAGATACCAGTCAAGAGCTATAATCTCTTTAGGGAATTTTATTTTTTTATAGTCAAAAAATTTTAAATTAAGCGCAAGACTTCCGAGTCCTATAAAATTAAATTTTAAGATATCTTTATAGCTAACTACTTTAGGTATTTTCCTTGTAGTAAAAAAACTTTTCTCAGCCAGTCTATTTAAATTTTGATCCACGATATAAAAGTCATTAAACGCAAATGCATATTCATCGATATATTTAGAAACTTCTTCAACCCTGTTATAAGTTACATTTTCATCAAAATCAGAAAGGACTAGAACGTCATACCCAAAACTATAAGCTAAGTCAATTTGTTTTTTTCTTAGTTCTATTGGTGTATGATCTTTAAAATTTTGTATAAATATATTTTTTTTATTTTTATTATATCTTACAATATATTCCTTTATTGCTTCAACTATCAAATCATCCAATACTAGTAGAAGGTCAAAATTTTGATCTGTTTGGTTAAAAACAGACACCAAATAATCTTTCATGAATATATCAAAATTATCAGATTGATAAATAACTGCACTGTATAAAATTTTGTTCATTGTATCTCTTTTAGTAGCACAAAGCTTTCAGCATATTCACATCCAGCAGTTGCTCCTCTTAAGGTTGCCAATGACTTTAAATTTCTCTCACTTCTTGGAAAAGGATGCATAGAAATTTCGCTTTTAAAAATTTTCATTATTTCTATTTTTTTTTCAAAATATGCACTTACGTCCACAAATGTATTTGGTATAAAGCTATCTTCTTTAGTACTTGGCGCAAATTCTGTTTCACTTAGGGTTTCCATCATATATATCTTTTTGATAAATGGATATCTAAATGCCTTTGTGCAACTATAGCTTGCTTCAAAAATTTTTCTATGGTCGCTGTGAACATCTCCCTTAAAAGGAAGATATATAATATTTGGTTTAATTGTATTAATAACATTAGAAATTTTGTCTATGAGGCTACTCATTCCATATTCATCGACTTGCATAGTTTTTAATCTTAAATTATTAACGCTATTAAATTTGTAAGCATCTGCAACTCTTTTTAATTCATCTTCTCTTGTTTTATAATAACTATTTGTTTTATCAATAGTTGTACAAATAAGCCAATGCACTTCATCGCCACTCGTCTTATGTTTAAGCAGTGTTCCGCCGCAACCTAATGTTTCATCATCTGGATGTACCGCTACAACTAATACTACATTTTTCATTTAAAATATATCCGACATAATTAAATCTTTTTTAAAATCAACACCATTTAAAGAAAAATCAAATAACTTGTATCCAAAAATATAATCAAACTCTTTATTCCCGATAGTAAAGCCAATAGGCAACAATAAGTTGTATCTCCCATTACGGTCTAGTGTTGAAAAATTTGTGCCACTAAAAACGATATCAACTTTATCATCAAATTTTTTTAATATATTAGAACCATTTCTAAAATAGCTACAACCTGGCTTATTTAATCGCCAATTTAAGTTATCCTCATCTTCAATGTCAAACGATATTAAGCTTGAGTGCTCTTTTGTTTTTATTTGTTGCAAATCATCATAAGATAGGCTAGACACGCACATACCATCATCAATTATCCATTCTAGCCTTTTTTTAAAGCCAGGAGCCGACTTTTTATTTGGAAAACCATATACAAATTTATAGCCCATTTCGGCTGCTTTATCGTAAACATCATTTGCCTGTTCTACAAAAATACCATATTTTCTATAGCTAGCATCAACCATTGTTGTCATAGAAAGAACCGCATCTATTGTTTTTTGATTGTGCGTAAATTTGATAGGTATCACAGCATAATGCCCAACAAGTTTACTATTGTCAAAATAAAGAGAAACTATTGGATTACCATTTGGATTATCCACATAAGCCCAATTCCAAAGATTTTCGTCTATCTCATGACCAAAAGAGTGTAAAAATAACTCTAAAATCTGTTCTTTATATTTCAATAATTCATTTTTGTCATTAATAAGAATCTTACCAAATTCAACTGGGATATAAAGCTCTGCTTCCCCATCAATCGCAAGCTTGCCATCAACTTTACAAATAGTCTCAAAAACAACTCTTCTTTTTTCTAAATCAATACTACTTACAGTAACTACGGCTTCAACTGTGTCATTTATATATATAGGTCTTTTAAAATTCAATGACTGCCTGGTATACACACAGCCTTCTCCTGGGATTTTGGTACCAAATAGTGCAGAGAAAAAAGAAGCGCTTATCATACCATGTGCTATTCTTTTTTTAAATCTAGATTTTTTTGCATAATCTTCGTCCATATGAACAGGATTCCTATCACCAGAAAGGCCTGCAAAAAATTTAACGTCTGCATCGGTTATAGTTTGTGTGTAGGTAGCACTCATTCCGATTTTTATTTCTTCAATTGGTAATTTATTAAAACTCATATCAACTCATCTTGTTTATAGTCTTTTTGTGAAATTTGTCCGATCACCTCATCCCACCTCATAGGATTTAAGCCATCTCCTGGGCGTTTTACGCAGATATTTTGCTCGCTAAAAATTTCACCCTTTTTTATATCTCGTTTTGCCACGATAGACTTTCTAGCTATTTTGATATTTTCGCTCTCGCTTTTGCTAAAGTGCTTTAGTCCGTCTCCAAGTGCTAGCTCGATATTTCTAATAGCCCTAACCATAGCCGCTAGCTCATCTGGCTCAAGGCTAGCCTTATGATCAGGTCCGGGCAGGCTCTTATCAAGCGTAAAGTGCTTTTCTATGATCTTTGCACACATGGCAACTGCTGCGATATCAACCTCGATGCCAAGCGTATGATCGCTATATCCGACATCAAGACCAAAGGCATTTTTAAGAGTTATCATCGCCTTTAAATTTACATCCTCCATTGGCGTTGGATACTGCGTATTTGCATGAAGAAGGCTTATGTTTTCACGTTTCGTGCCACTTTTTACAAGTGCTTCTATCGCAGCTTCCACCTCGCCTAAATTTGCCATGCCGGTTGAGAGAATGATCTTTTTATTAAGCTCACCTATCTGCCTAAGATAAGGCAAATTCGTTATCTCGCCACTTGGGATCTTAAATGTGCTAAGCCCCAGCTCATCAAGGAGCTTTATGCTGTCACTATCAAAAGGTGTTGAGAGAAAAGTGATATTTTTTTGCTTGCAGTAGGCTATGAGCTCTTTATGCGTGTTCTCATCTAGTTCAAGCTTTTTTATCATCTCAAACTGGCTTTCATTTTTATCGGTAGTTTCTTTTTGATAGCTAGCCTTTTGCGCGTTTTTTGAAACAAGATTTTGAGCCTTAAAGGTTTGAAATTTCACTGCATCAGCGCCAGCTTTGGCTGCCACGTCGATCAGTTTTTTAGCTAAATTTATATCGCCATTGTGATTAACCCCAGCCTCAGCTATGATAAAAACCCTATTTGACATCAAATTTCCTTTAAAATGCTAGTTTTACGCCTTTACAAAAGCGTTTTTCTCCAAGTTTCTCATCACGCTAGTTCCGCCGCCTATGATAGAATTTTCGCCTATCACTATATACTCTTTGCTGGTTGCATTGCTGCCAAAGAATGCCCCATCTTGCACAACAACGCCGCCATTTACCACACTTGCTGTTGAGATATGGCAATGATCGCCGATAGTTGCGTCATGCTCCACAAGCGCCTTTGTATTTATGATGCAGTTTTTGCCGACACTTGCACCAGCGTTGATCAAGGCATGATGCATCACCACGCTTCCCTCAGCTACACATGCATGCTTTGAGATATACGCAAGTGGTGAGATGATGGTTGGAAGTATGAAACCTATTTCTTTTAGCAGTGTAAACAGTCTTTTTCTAGGCTCACTGCTTTTTATCTGACCAACCGTCACCACAGCATTTTTGCATAACTTAAAAACCTCAGCCAAATCATCATCACTTCCAATAATCTCATAACCAAGTACCTTTTTGCCAATATTTTCTGCCGTATCTATGATACCAATTATATTAAATTTAGCTTCGCTCTCGATGACATCTATCACACTTTTGCAGTGCCCGCCACCACCTACTAAAACTATATCTTGCACGTCTAAACTCTTGCGCTACTTGGGATATTTACTATCCTATCACTTAGAAATCTAGCATTTTTTAGCTCATCTCTTTGGCAGTCTTTAAACATATCAAGCTCGTTCATGAGCTGCCAGATAGGGCGCGTAAAAACACCATTTTCATTACTAAATTTCAAAAACTCATCTCGCTTTTCACGGCTTTCAAAAAGCACCGCATTTAGCCAAAAATTTGACCTAGCATCTGCTGGCTCATCTATAAATTTCACATCATCAAATTTAGAAAAATACTCTTTATAGATCATCGCAAGCTCGCGTTTGCTTTTTAAAAATAGCTCCAAATTTTCAAGCTGTGCCACAAGCAGAGCTGCATTTAAATTTGGCAAGCGATAGTTGTAGCCGATCTCGCTGTGGCGATACTCAAAAGGATGTGGCACCTTGGCCGTTGTGGTGATAAATTTAGCGTGCTTTGCTATCTGCTCGTCGTTTGTGATGATAGCTCCGCCACCTCCACTTGTGACGATCTTATTGCCATTAAAGCTCATCGCTGCAAGCTTGCCAAAATTCCCCGTATGAGTGCCTTTGTAGTAGCTGCCAAGGCTCTCGGCACAGTCTTCTACTAAAGCGATGTTCCAACGCTTACAAATTTCAGCTATATCATCTATCTTGCAAGGCAGTCCAAAAGTGTGCATAGGTACGCAGGCTCGCAATATCCTGCCACTAGTTTTATTTACACATTTGCCGCCTTTTAGCTCGCAGTTTTTCTCTAAAAACGCACTAAGTGACGCTGGCGACATACCGAGTGTGCCAAGATCAACGTCCACAAAAACCGGCTTTGCAAAAAGGTAACTAATGGCGTTGCAAGTGGCTATAAAAGTAACTGGCTGGGTGATCACTTCGTCATTTTGCTCTACGCCAGCTAGTTTTAGGCAGATGTGAAGCGCAGAGGTGCCATTTGTCGTGGCGACTGCAAATTTAGCACCTACCATTTTAGCTAGCTTGCTCTCAAACTCATCGACAAATTTGCCGACACTTGAGACAAAGCTAGAGTCGATGCACTCAAGTAGATATTTTTTCTCATTGCCTATAAATTTAGGCTCGTGAAGTGGGACTTTGCCCTTGCCAAAGGTGCTTTTTATAAATTTCAAAACCTCGTCAAAATCACATCTTTTCATCGAGATATTTTCCTGTTTCTTTATGCATAAAATTTGGTATGAGTTCGAAGACCTCGCGCAAAACGTCCTCTTTGCTCCATGCTAAGCTTGATTTTAAATTTAAGATATTGTTTTTAAAAATTTCTAGCTTTTTGCTGTCAAAATTTGCATCATTTTTGACTATGCCGATATTTTGAAGTCTTTGCATGTCAAGTCTTTCGCCGTCAACGAAAAACTCCTCATAGTCCTTCTCTCCAGTCGTGTCACTAGGTGCAAAAAGGCAAGGGTAAAAGCCATCTTTTGGAAGCTCTTTTGCAAGCTTTCTGGCCTCCTCCTCATTTTCACATAAAAATGGCTCGTATCCTAAATTAGCCAAGTAGCGCTTGGCTATCTCGCTAAATGTTATAAGGTCTAAATTTTCATCTAGTTTTGGGAAAAATATATCTCTATTTTCACCAAAAATGGTACTTAAAAGACAAAGCTCGCCGCTCTCTTTTGGCGTTAGGAAGTAGCGCCTGACGTCGTTTGGGGCGACTATAGGCTGAAATTTTTCTATGCGCTTTTGAAATCCAAAAAGAAGTGAGCCGTCGCTAAATGCCACGTTTGCAAACCTAGCCATTGAGACGTCGATATTTAAAGAGTGCCTAAACGCAAACATCTCCATGATGCGCTTGCTAGCTCCCATTAAATTTACAGGATTTGCGGCCTTATCGGTGCTAACGCAAAAGTATTTTTTTGACTTCATACTAAAGGCTTGAGCCAGCGTTTTGTCAGTGTTAAGGATATTTGTTTCAAGCATCCTCATGAGTGTAAATGGATCTTTTTCACTTCTAACATGCTTTAGCGCTGATAAATTTAACACGTAGTCAAATCCACCACTTTGTGCCAAAAGTGCGTCAAACTCGGCACTTGCAACATCTATGGCAAAAGTTTTAAAGTCACCATTTATATATCCAAACTCACTTCTTATGTCACGCACTAGCTCAACAAGGTTGTTTTCAGAGATATCAACGACGTAGAGTTTTTCGGGGTCTCTTATAAAGATCTCTTTTGTCACAGCAGAGCCTATAGAGCCAGCCCCACCGATAACTAGAAAGCTTGAGCTTGAAACTATCTCTTTTAAGTCTTTATCAAGTGCATTTATGTCATCTTCAAAGAGATTTTTCGTACGTCCTATTAAGCTTAAGATATCCATTATTGCTTCACTATCAGAACATCTTCTCTTGTATTATTCATAGGAAGACCACTAAGTTGTTCAAGCAAATAAGACTCACAACCCATAGAACGATACCTTTGAAGTATGGAAAAAACTACACTATCATCTATACAAAGTGGTTCTAGCTTATTCCAACAAACATTTGGAAAAGTTTTAGATAATGACCACTTCATATGAAAGTTGCGACCAGCCTCTGATGATAAAAAACGTTTCTTTTTGCTTATATTAGGAATATCACCAATCAATAGTCTCCCCCCCCACTCTTTAAGAGCTCTACGCAAGTATCTAAAAATTTTAAATAGTTAGCATGATATACGACATGATGCAAAACAGAGTAAACAATAATATAGTCCACTTTTGAATATAAGCCTTCGTAATCGTAATCACATGGAAATTCATGAGTAATTTTAATAATAAATGGCTCATTTGGCAAATTATCCAACATCTCTTTTGAGTCAATTAAATATAAAGTAAAATTATTTTGTCTAGCATATTCTATAAGTGATTTTACAGGACCGGAGCAACCACACCCTATATCCATTATAATTTTAGTTTTTTCATTGTCTGGTTTAATGTTTAACTTTTTTAAAATATCTGGAAATATATTTTCTTCAGTTCCTTTTCTATATATATCAGGAAAGCCAACCTTTTCATTATCATTTAATGAATTGTCCAAAGCCATATTCTTAAAATCCTCAAAACTAAGCATTTTACATCCTATCTTTAGCCGTAATTCCCATTATATTAAATGCTGTTTTTATCGAGATAGCGACAACTGCAAAAACTTTTAGCAAGCTATCTTCGTTTTTATTTCCAACCACACGGTTTTCATTATAAAATTTATGAAAGCTAGCAGCCAGCGATTTCAAATAGTCTGGTATCTTTTGAAGCTGCCTTGATATAAAAGCATCCTCTAAAATTTCAGGTAAGATTAGCGCCTCAAAAAGTAAATTTTTAGCATTTTCATCTAGACATTCAAAGTCAGCATTGATTACATCTTGAACATTTTTCCCAGCCTTGGCGAAGACTTGATTTATCCTAGCATGAGCGTAGTTTATATAAAAAATAGGATTTGAGCTATCCTCTTTTTTAAGCTCATCTACATCAAATTCCAAACTGCTCGTATTTGCCTTGCTTATAAAAATAAATCTAAGCGCCTCAGCACCGATCTCACTTACTATATCGCTCATTAGCACAGCATTACCAGCGCGCTTGCTCATCTTGTACGGCTTGCCATCTTTTAGCAAACTAACCATCTGCATAAGTATCACTTCAAGCTTGTTTTCATCGTATCCAAGGAAATTTATCGCAGCCTTTAGCCTTGCGATATATCCGTGATGGTCAGCACCCCAAATGTTTATGTAGTGGTCGAAATTTTTCTCAAATTTAGCGTTATGATAGATGATGTCGCCAGCTAGATATGTTGGTCTGCCGTCATTTCTAACCACAACCCTATCGTTATCATCGCCAAGCGTGGTTGAAGCGATATAAGTAGCGCCCTCTTTTTCATACATTTGATTTGAACGTTTTAGCTTGTTTATAGTTGGCTCTAGTCCGTCATAAAGAGCCTTCTCGCTAGCCCAGCTCTCTATAAATATCCCAACGTCAGCCAAGTCTTTTTTAATAATCTCAAGTACTATATCCTTGCCAAACTCGGCAAGCTCGAGGTTTCTACTCTCATCATAAAAAATTTCCCTACCAAATTTCTCATTTGCAAGCTTAGCAATATCTAAAATATAATCCCCGCGGTAGTATTTCTCTGGATAGACGACACTTTCGTTAAAAAGCTGCTCTTTTGCCGCAAGCGATATCGAAGTGCCAAGTAGATCAATTTGATTACCAGCGTCGTTTATGTAGTATTCTGTTGAGATAGCGTAGCCAAGTCTTTTGCCAAGTCTTGCCAAAGTATCGCCATAAACTGCGCCTCTAACGTGTCCGATGTGAAGTGGTCCAGTTGGATTTGCACTGATGTATTCTATTAAATAGCTATCTTTTTTCACATCTTCTTTTGCAAAATTTTCGCTGTCTAGCAAAATTTGCTTTGAAATTTCATCTAAAAACTTGCTTTTTAGCTTGAAATTTAAGTAGCCATTTACTGCACTAGCTTCAACTATTTTGCTATCACTAAATTTATCGGCAAACTCGCTAGCTATCATGGCTGGCGACTTTTTTAGCTCCTTTGCAAGGCCAAAAAGTGGCGTAGCATAGTGGGCTAAATTTTTATCCTTTGGCTTTTCAAGCACAAATTCACGCTCTAAAACCTTTGAAATTTCAGCTTTTATTTTATTTTTCAACTCTAAAACCTATGCGTTTTTAGTTGTTTCTTCTATTTTTTGACTATTGGCATTCTCTTCTTTATGCTCGACTTTTTCGCTCTTTTCAGGGGTTGTGTCCTCCATCTCAGCCTTAAAAGTCTTTATGCCTTTGCCTAGTCCTTTTGCAAGTTCTGGGATCTTCTTTGCTCCAAAAAGTAAAACAATAATCGCTAAAACAACTAGCCAGTGACCAATACTAAAAGAACCCATTTTTTCTCCTCAATAAATTTTTCAAAATGTTATCATAAATTCCTGAATTTCTAGCAATCTATCCACTCATCAATAACGCGTCTTAAGTCTATTTTCGTGCTTTTTAGCCTCATCGCTCTAAGAATTGATTTTAGGCCTTTATAACTCTTTTCAATGTCATCATTTACCAAAAAATAATCATATTCTAAGATGTGCTCCATCTCACCAACTGCGTTCATTAGGCGATTTTCTATCGTTTCATCACTATCAGTTCCGCGGTTTTTCAAGCGTTTTTTAAGCTCTTTTTTATTTGCAGTCGTGATAAAAACTGAAGTTATGTAGCTTTTAAATTTTTCAAGTGCGATATGAAAGCCTTGCACATCAATATCAAATATAACTATCTTCCCAGCCTCAAGTGCTGCCAAAACAGGCTTTAGGCTCGTGCCATAATAGTTTTTATGCACCTGCGCCCATTCTAAAAATTCGCCCTTTTCTATGCCGCTTTTAAACTCATCTTCTTTTATAAAATAGTAATCCACTCCATCGACTTCGCCTTCTCTTTTTGCCCTTGTCGTGCTTGAAATAGAAAAATAAAGATCCTTCTCTTCCTTTAAAAGACGGCCCAAAAGCGTACTTTTCCCACTTCCACTAGGCCCAGAAA
Organism: Campylobacter concisus; assembly: GCF_002913715.1. NCBI lineage: Bacteria > Pseudomonadati > Campylobacterota > Epsilonproteobacteria > Campylobacterales > Campylobacteraceae > Campylobacter > Campylobacter concisus. The sequence goes on from NZ_PPCE01000010.1 coordinate 38,140, forward strand.
CTACTAAAATTTGTCCTTGCAACTACTTTTCCTCAAAACTTATATTTATCTTTATGTTCATATCTTTTAGCACATCTCTTAGCGAGCTTTCATTTAACGACTCATGGACGTGTTTTGTGATCTTTTTGGTTAGCTCTTCTTTATAGTCAGCATCTATTTTTGTTTCATCGCATGAGCTAGTTTGTGGAGCAATATTTAATCCAAATGCTGCTTGCATCGTATTTTCATCTATTTCTTCAATAGACGCTACATCAAAATTTAGGCTATCTAACGTCTCTTCTTTAAAATTTTCTTCCTCAAATACCTCATCTACCATACCTAGACCTTCTTGGGCAAGGACTTCTTCAGAAATTTCTTCATGATCTTCTTTAGCTGGCTCTTTTTCAAGGTCTATATCTTCATCCAAAGAAATATCCTCTGCTTCTTTGGTAGATTCTTCATCTATATCTTCCTCTAAATTTTGACTAGCTTCATCTATCAAATTTGCCTCGCTGCTTTCAGGCTCAAATTTTTCATCACTACCAAAATCAGTCTCTAGCTCATCAAAATTTTCACTATCTTCGCTAGCTTCTTCGTTTAGCTCTTTATCCAAAGATTCGATCTCGCTGAGCTCTTTTTTACTTTGGCTTATATCATCTACAAAATCTTCATTAAGCTCGGCAGTTTCTAAATTTTGAGAATTTTGCTCAACCATTTTATCAAGCTCGTTTTTAGCCTCTTCATCCGCCAAGTCGCTCTCGCCCATATCATCTATCTCATCTACAAGCGAACTAAGCTCATCAAAGTTATCACTATGCTCTTCTTTTGTCACAGGTGGCTCATTATTTTGTTCTAAGGATTTATCCAGATCTTCTGAATCAGCCATATATTTGCTAGCTATGTCATTTATCATATCATCATCTATGAGTTCAGTGTCTGTTTCATCAAAACTGATATCTTTATCCTTTAAATCCTCGGTCTCCAGTTCACTTAGCTGCTCTTTTAAAAACTCATCGTCTAAAGCCTCATTATCAAAATTCTCTGCTTCATCATCTTCTTTTGCTAAATTTTCAAGACCCATATCAATTTCTGGAAGCTCAAAATTTTCTAAATTATCAAAGTTTTTATTGCTTTCGTCAAAGTCATTAAAATTTGCAGACTCATCTAGTCCAAGCTCAAGTTCTTTATCATTGTCAGTATCTTTGTTTTGTTCAAACAAACTAATAAATTCTGTTGGTAAAAAGGGCTTTTCAAGCATAACATCAGCAAAATCAGGCTTTTCGCCGCCTCTAGGTGCTAGATACATTATCTTTTGATTTAAATTAACATCGCTGCTATCCATATCACTATCGATGATAATATAATCAAATTGATCGCCAACACTATTAACATCGTCAAATTCACTATATTCTATGCCTAGTTTATTTAAACTTAACGTTATAAGGCGAGAAACTGCTGGGTTTTTGTTTACAAGTGCAACTTTCATGATCCCTCCTTGAAGAGCTTGAGGCTGTATTCTATGATAAATTTCATTGCTATTTACTTAAAAAAATAGTGCTGGCATATCGTTTAAAATCTGCACCATCATATCAGTTATGATTTTTATAATGCCGGCTAAAATAGCTATCAAAACCGAAAAGCTAATACTTACCTTAATAGGATAGCCAACGACTAATAGGTTAAATTGTGGCATAGTTTTCATAAGCATGCCAAAAATAGTATCTGAAAGTATAGAAAGCGCGATAATAGGAAAAGCCAGAATAAATCCAAACATAAAAAGACTACCAAAGAGCTTTAGGGTGTAGCTCATCACACCGCTTCTTGGATAAAAATCTCCAAGCGGTATAGCTGAAAGTGAAGTGGAATAAAACTGCAATATTAAATGGTGCCCATCAAGCATCAAAAATGCGAGAAGTGCGATGAAATTTAGAATATTTGCAATTACTGGCGAATTTGTACCAGTTTGCGGATCAAGCACTGAAGCCATCGAAAAACCCATAATCATTGAGATCTGCTCGCCCGCCATTTGAAGTATGGCAAAAACGATATTTAGCAAAAGCCCAGCACAAAGTCCGAGCATAGCCTCACTTAAAATTTCCATGATCAAAAAATTTATAGCATGCTCATGGGCATGTGAGAGCGGGAAAAGCACGATACAAAGGGCGAAAACTAGTAAAGTTTTTACGCTAAGCGGGATTTGATTGTGAGAAAAGAATGGAAAAAATACAATAAGCCCACTAAGACGTGCAAAAAGGAGCATGAAGGTTATGACTTTATCCGCTCCGAAAAACTCGACTAGCTCCATTATTTTATATTAACGCCTCGTCCATCTCAGCTGGAATTTCAAGCCCCATGATCTTTAAAACACTAGGAGCGATATTATTTAGACCGCCGTTTTTTACTTTTTTTACGCCATCAGCCATCACAAAACAAAAGACATCATAAGTCGTGTGGTTTGTCAGTAGCTCACCGCTGCTATCGCGCATCTCTTCGCAGTTTCCGTGATCGCTCGTGATGATCATCGCATAGTTTTTCTCTTTTACTTTAGCGTAAATTTCTCCAAGAGCCGTATCTACTGCCTCTACTGCTTTTATAGCGGCCTCATAGTTGCCAGTGTGCCCTACCATATCGCCATTTGCGAAATTTACCACTATGAAGTCTTGCTCGTCATCCATGCCTTTTATCACGGCTTTGCAAACCTCTGCAGCGCTCATCTCTGGCTTTTCGTCATAGGTCTTTACCTTTGGGCTAGGGATAAGCACCCTTGTTTCATTGCTAGCTAACTCCTCGACGCCACCATTAAAGAAAAATGTTACGTGGGCGTATTTTTCAGTCTCAGCCGTGTGAAGCTGCCTTAGCCCAGCCGCTGCTATGACCTCGCTTAACGTGTTTTTTATTTTTTCATTTTTAAAGAGCACTTCAAATTTAAAATTTGCGTCGTATTCGGTCATGGTGATTAGATTTTTGATAGCAAAAGGTCGCTCAAACTCGCTAAATTTCTCCTCACCTAGAGCCTGGCAAATTTCTCTTGCCCTATCATTTCTAAAATTTATAAAGATCACGCCGTCATCTTCGCCCATGCCACTAAAGCCATTAAAGCTTGCTGGCTTTACAAACTCGTCTGTCACGCCCTCGTCGTAGCTTTTTTGTAGATACTCACTTGGCGTTAAGCTGCTTAAATTTGCTCCATTTACCAAGCTATCATAGGCCTCTTTTACACGCTCCCAGCGTTTATCTCTATCCATCGCGTAAAATCTCCCACAAAGAGTCGCCACCTTAAATTTAGCCTCCAAGCTTTTTATGAAATTTAGACCGCTATTTGGGCTAACGTCGCGTCCATCGGTGATAGCGTGTGCAAAAACCTCGCAGCCATTTTTGCTAGCAAGCTCGCACATACCATCAAAATGCTCCATATGTGAGTGCACGCCGCCATCGCTATAAAGCCCTATGACGTGGATCTTTTTACACTTTTTAAAAAGAGTTTTTAGTGCTTCATTTTCTGCTATAGAGCCGTCAGCAAAAGCACGTGAAATTTTGACCAAATTTTGATACAAAACTCGCCCACTTCCTATGCACATGTGCCCTACTTCGCTGTTTCCCATCTGCCCTTCAGGTAGTCCCACAGCGTTTCCAGAGGTTTTTATGAGCGAGTTTGGAATTTCTTTAAAAAATTTCTCGTAATTTGGCTTTTTAGCCGCCTCAAATGCGTTAAATTTACCGCTTTTATTAAATCCAATACCATCAGTTATTATTAAAATAGTTTTTTGACTCATTTTGAAAATTTATCCTTAATTTTAGATAATTTTTAAGGCCATTATACTAAAATTGCTTTTTTTAAAAATAAAGGCTCTCATGTTTTACTATATCTATGAAATTTTAAATTTTAATATCTTTCAATACATCACCGTTCGTGCTAGTATCGCTTTTTTCATCGCTTTTGCACTCACAACTTATTTGATGCCCAAATTTATCGCTTGGGCAAAGGCAAAAAACGCCGCCCAGCCTATCTACGAACTTGCCCCACAAACTCACCAAAAAAAGGCCAAAACGCCAACCATGGGCGGACTTGTTTTTGTCTTCACAGCCGTACTTTCCACGATAATTTGCGCAAGGCTTGATAACACATTTGTCTTAACATCTCTCTTTTGCCTAGTTTGCTTTACACTGCTTGGCTACAAGGACGATTACAGTAAAATTTTAGGAGCAAAAAATCACGCCGGCCTAAGCCCAAAAGCAAAGCTCTTTTTTCAGTTTTTAATAGCCTTTGTAATTTCTGTTTTTTTATATGCAAGTCACGAGCTTAGCACCGAGTTTTATCTACCTTTTTTTAAGCAACCTATTTTAGATTTAAAAATTTTTGCCATTTTCTTTTGGACACTGGTCATAGTCGCTGCTTCAAATTCAGTAAATTTAACAGACGGGCTTGACGGACTAGCTACTGTGCCATCGATATTTTCACTTTTAACACTTGGCGTTTTTGCCTACATCTGCGGACACGCGGTCTTTAGCTCATATTTACTCTTGCCAAAGATCATAGGTGTTGGTGAAAGCGTTGTTGTCTCTTCAGCCCTAATTGGCTCATTGATGGGCTTTTTATGGTTTAACTGCCATCCAGCTGAAGTCTTTATGGGCGATAGCGGTAGCTTGAGCGTTGGAGCATATATCGGTTTTATGGGCGTTGCGACCAAAAATGAAATCTTACTCATCATCATCGGCCTCATATTTGTGGTTGAAACCCTAAGCGTCATCTTGCAAGTGGGAAGCTTTAAAATTTTCAAACGCAGAATTTTTCTTATGGCGCCTATACATCACCATTTTGAGATAAAAGGCTGGGCGGAAAATAAGATCATCGTTCGCTTTTGGATCATCGCACTTTTAGCAAATCTAATCGCACTAACTGCGCTAAAGATCAGATAAGGAAAGTCATGAGAAAATCGCTATTTGGCTACGGTGGCACGATAAAGGCGATCGCAAAGAATTTCACAAAAGACGGTCTTTGGAATATCTATGATGATAAATTTAGTGAAATCTCAAAAGATGAGTTTGGCAATGCTCTTTTGCCAGTTAGCGAATTTGACCCAGCAAAAAGCAGCCTAGAGATACCAAGCCCAGGTATCCCGCCTCATCACGAGCTTATTAAAAAAGCTAAGAATTTAGTTAGCGAGTATGACTATTTTTATGAAATTTATAAAGAAAATCTGCCATTTAACATCTGGATAAGCGGCACAAACGGCAAGACTACGACTACAAAGATGACGCAGCACCTACTAGAGAGCAAGGGCTCAGTCATGGGCGGAAACGTCGGCATCGCACTAGCAAATTTAGACCCAAACGCTAAAATTTGGATACTTGAGACTAGCTCATTTACCCTTCACTACACAAATCACGCCACACCAGGCATTTACGTGCTTTTGCCGATCACTCCAGATCATCTAAGCTGGCATGGAGACATGAGCGAATACGAAAAGGCTAAGCTAAAGCCGCTTGCTAGTATGAGCGAAAGTAGCGTGGCGATCGTGCCTAAAATTTATGCCAGCACGCCAACAAAGGCAAAAGTGATTGCTTACAAAGACGAGAGCGATCTGGCTAAATTTTGCGGTGTAAGCGTAGATGATATAAATTTCAAAACGCCATTTTTACTTGACGCGCTGCTAGCACTTGCGGTAGAGAAAATTTTATTTGACCGCTGCGATGTCGCACTTTTAAATACCTTCGTCATCGAGGCAAACAAGCTTGAAGAATTTAGCGATAAAAATGGCAGAATCTGGGTCAATGACACAAAAGCTACTAACATAGATGCGAGCATACAAGCCGTAAAACGCTACAAAGATCATTTCATACATCTAATACTTGGTGGCGATGATAAGGGTGTTGATATGACGCCACTTTTTGAAGACTTGAAGAATTTAAGAGTAAAAATTTACGCCATCGGCTCAAATAGTGACAAACTCATGAAATTAGCGACTAAATTTGGCATACCGGCTTTAAAATGCGATTTTTTACAAAATGCCGTAAATGAGATAAATAAAGAGCTAAAGACCAGCGAGATAGCGCTTCTAAGCCCGGCAGCTGCGAGCCTTGATCAGTTTAAGAGCTATGCCGAGCGAGGCGATAAATTTAAAGAGTTTATAAAGGCGCTTTAAAATTTACAAGCCATTTTAAGTAGTCTAACCAAAAACAAAAATATGCAAATTCATGTTTTTGACATAAATTTTTACTATAAAGTTTTATTGTTGAATACTTTTTAAGTTTGTGCTAATATTTAGCAAAAATTTCCAAGGAAGTTTAATGCCTCTAACGCCCAGAAATGATGTAAATTTTAAAAGAAATTTAATAGATATCATAAAATTTTCATATGACAATGACATAAGCAGACCATTTATATCTAACAACAAACTACTTATTGGATATGGCTTTAGCCTAAAAGATGATATAGAACTTATTTGTGCTCAAATTTATAAAAACAACAAAGACAAAGTCATAAAAGATGTCAAGCGAGCTATTGCTAACACCACTAGTACGACTACCATAGAAAAGATAGACACAGATGAACTTTTTAAAAAGATAAATGACGCCACAAAAGAGGCTTATGCAAAGTCTGGAGGTGCCGATACTTTACCTGAGTTTGAATTTAGCTCGGAAGATCAGCTAAATGCCATCTTGGAGCAAAAGCTTACGCCGCTAATCCAAGAGATAAATCAAAAATTAAACAACTCTTCACTTAAAAATTTACAAGCCGTTTCACTTACTTCAGATACACAAAACAGCCAAATTTCAAGAGAGCATGTCGCACTTTTAGCACTTCTTTATATCAGCAAGAAAAGTAATATTGATCCATCCCTAGCAAGCTATATCAAAAGCAAAAATCGTTTTAAGGCCTGGTTCTGGCTAGCATATGAAAGCTTTAGTGATGAGGCAAGCAATAAAACATCTATTTTACGAGAAAAAATTTCAAATCAGTTTGGGCTTTATGAAAGTAATGAACAAAATGTTAATTTTACCGAGTGTATAGATGTTTTTAGCCATTTAAATATTTCTAAAGCAAAATATAAATCAAAAAATCAAAACAATAAAGAGATCATCCAAAACGTCACTCATTTAGAATTTATGAAACTTCAAGAAAATGGATCAAATTTAAATGCATCAGATACATCAAAATGTGAGGCTTTATTTCAGCCATTTGTTACAAAGATAAATTCTTTATTAAGCACTCAAAGTACAAAAACCTTTAACCTTGAAAATATATACTGCGTAAATTTAATCAGCTCAAATGCTTCAAATACTTCAAGAATAAATAAGCTCTTAAGGCAAAGAGAGGAGGAATTTTATAAACAAGAAAACATACTCTTGCTATGCCCAAGAAAGATGACAACTCCTATTAGAGTCTTTCAACCTAAAAAGAGCGAATTTACCGTTGTGCTAGCTAGTCAGACTCCATTTGATTGCAGTGAGCTAAACCCAAAAGAGCTAAATTCTAGTAGGCCAAACTATGGCAAGGCAAATTTATGTGAGCTAATACTTACTGACTTTAAATTTGACTCTTATGAAGATAGTAAAAATGAAGAGATAAAATTTAAAAATGCAAAGAGCAAAGATACGGTAATACTTTATCAAGAAAACAAAAATGAAGAAGATAAGATAAATGGTGCTACCTTTACTAGCATAAAGCAAAATAGTGATGATATAGAGTATAAACTAGAAGATGACGCTATAAGTATGAAGTACTTTGAAGACCAAACGTCCAAAAACAAACACCTAAATTTCTCTTTATTAAATTTTGCTAAAGAGAATAACTTTACCCTAAGAGATGATAAAGACTCAGCTATGTTTGATATAAAGCTTCGTCTAGCTCATGGCAATAATATAGTACCTACATCAGCATCAAGTTCAGGTCTTACTCTTACAATAAACAATCTCATCATTGAAAACGAAGATGGTAAGGCAAGTGAAGATATAGATAAGATATATCTTCATCACTGCTTTGATAAAAGTATATATGAGAGTATATCTTTAGTAAAAAATGAAGACTCGGATATCAAAAACTCATATACAGCTACATTTAATATCCCAATAGACAAAGAGAATAAAGGAGATACTAAATTTATACTTTATTCAAGTGATCTAAGTAAAGTTTATAGCACTAAAGATATTCATGCTCACACTGATACAGCTGTAATATCTTTAGGATATCAAGATAAGAGTAGTTCTAACTTTTGCTATAGCAATAAGGTCTCGTTAAGAGATATAACAGATCATATAACAAATGTAATCTCTGATAGTGAGTATCCATTTAAGACAAATGAGCCAATAAGCTTAAAGGCTATATATAAACAAGAAAAAGGTAGTAAGAGATATAAAGAGATACTTTGGGGATATAAGGTAATAAATAGTAAAGAGTATGATGAACTATCCAAATCAAATCCAAAAGATGTAGTAGGCTTAAAAGATCAAAAGGGTAAAGAGATAACATTTAAAATTTCAGATGTTATACAAAAAGATGATCTAGATAAACTAAAACAAGGTGGTCATACTATAGTATTTTTTGCATATCTTGAAGGTGATAAGGATAAATTTAAGTTTTTTACAAGATATGGCAAAAATCATATAAGAATAGATATAAAGATACCTCTATATATTAAATTTAAAGACGATAAGCTAGTTATATATGAGTTTGAGCATGCTATAAAAGAGAAGACATTTGATGCTAAATTAAAGCTTAGTGATAATAAAGACGATACTTTAATAAAAAATGATAATTACTTATATATAAGTAAAGATATCTCTTCAAATGAGATAAATATATATGAAGACGACAAACTAAGCAAAGAGCTAAAAAGTGATGAGAATACAAATAAGAGCTATCAAATTTATGCAAAAGAAGAGAGCCCTAATAATCAGTCTAATGCAGATAAAGATGATAAGCTTGGTATAAATTTATTAAATAAAGAGAATATGGATAAATTTATTAACTCTTTTAATGAATCAAAGAGTTTAACTAGAGTAAATAAAGGTATATGGGAAGATGGAGATGAGGGGGTTGGAGTAAAGATGAGAGAAAGCTGTCTTTGTGGCAGAAATATATCAAAAGAAGAATTAATTAAATTGGGGGTCAGTGAAGACAACACAAATATTTTTTTAAACTACATTAATTCTACTATGAAAGAATATAATATTAACACTTGCAAAAGAAAAATACACTTCCTAGCACAAATAAGACATGAGTCTGGAGAATTTGTATACTTAAAGGAAATCGCGGACGGTTCAGCATATGAAGGTAGAAAGGATTTGGGAAATACTCAGCCAGGAGATGGAAAACGCTTCAAAGGTAGAGGATTAATTCAAATTACTGGAAGAAAAAATTATACCGCATATGGTTCTTACAAGGGTATTAATTTCACAGATGGAAGCAATAATACTAAGTTAGAAGAAAAACAATATGCTGTAGATTCAGCTGGATGGTATTGGGCTAAACACCTAAATGTTAATTTGAATAATATGGCTGACGATGATGATTTAATTTATATTACATATAGAATAAATGGAGGTTTTAATGGATTTAGTGATAGGAAAAATAAGTTACTCAAAATGCATTCAACAATTGAATGTTTGAGGGATAGTTTTAATAATCTAGAAGACAATAACTACTCTATTAAAAGCAGTAAAGTATGGAATATTCACGATGCTGTTTATAAATATGCCAATTTAAATAACTCTGAATCAAATGAGTGTCGCTTAAGATACCTTGAGCTAACAAAAGATTATTTAAAATTACCAAACGGAAAAGCGAAAGACATCATTATAAAAAGAAGAAAAAAAATTAATACAATTTTAGGAGTAGAAAATGAATAAAATACGATTTTTAGTAATGCTGTTATTTATAGTATGCAGCACCTACGCAAAAGATATAAATTTAACTGGGTTTTACAAGAATGAGCCTTGTAATATTTCAATAGAAATAACGAAAAATACTAATAAGGCAAAGTATTTTTACAAGATAGTTGATAATAATCAGACAAAATCACAAGGCTATATATCAAGCATAAAAAGCAATGGCGAAGGTGGATTTTATATAAAATTTAAAAAGATTGACGGGATGTATGAAAATGGTAGCATAGTCATACAAAACTACGGAAACTCTATGAACGAGTATAATCATTTTGAAGATTGTGATAGTAAATACTTAAAATTTGATAAATAGGGCTAGCGTGCATGATTTTGTAATTACTTTTTTTAAAGCCGAAGAAATAGAATATTACTATGAAAATGAAAAATTTTAATAGCTATTGCTATGTTCGAATGTGAGGGTGACATACATTGTACAAATGGTGGTTATTTTTGGGTAAATAAAAGAAATACCAAAAGTTTAGAAATTTTATCAAAATCAACACCAATAAAAAATAATGTAAATGAGCGCTTGATGGGAATAAATTTAAAAATTCAAACTACATATATGAAATTTATGGCGACATAATGTCTCGTAGAAAAATGTATTTGAACATTTTTAAGCAAGAAAAAACTATTTTTAAAAGCGATGATTTACAACAGATAGAACAATAAGAATTCCTATTCAAAACTTAAAGAAATAGATAGTGGACTGCCTGCGAGTTTTGATAAATTTTATAAGAAATCGAAGAATAAATATCAATAATAGTCTATAAAAATATAGAGATTATAACAATAAACAATCTCATCATTGAAAACGAAGATGGTAAGGCAAGTGAAGATATAGATAAGATATATCTTCATCACTGCTTTGATAAAAGTATATATGAGAGTATATCTTTAGTAAAAAATGAAGACTCGGATATCAAAAACTCATATACAGCTACATTTAATATCCCAATAGACAAAGAGAATAAAGGAGATACTAAATTTATACTTTATTCAAGTGATCTAAGTAAAGTTTATAGCACTAAAGATATTCATGCTCACACTGATACAGCTGTAATATCTTTAGGATATCAAGATAAGAGTAGTTCTAACTTTTGCTATAGCAATAAGGTCTCGTTAAGAGATATAACAGATCATATAACAAATGTAATCTCTGATAGTGAGTATCCATTTAAGACAAATGAGCCAATAAGCTTAAAGGCTATATATAAACAAGAAAAAGGTAGTAAGAGATATAAAGAGATACTTTGGGGATATAAGGTAATAAATAGTAAAGAGTATGATGAGCTATCCAAATCAAATCCAAAAGATGTAGTAGGCTTAAAAGATCAAAAGGGTAAAGAGATAACATTTAAAATTTCAGATGTTATACAAAAAGATGATCTAGATAAACTAAAACAAGGTGGTCATACTATAGTATTTTTTGCATATCTTGAAGGTGATAAGGATAAATTTAAGTTTTTTACAAGATATGGCAAAAATCATATAAGAATAGATATAAAGATACCTCTATATATTAAATTTAAAGACGATAAGCTAGTTATATATGAGTTTGAGCATGCTATAAAAGAGAAGACATTTGATGCTAAATTAAAGCTTAGTGATAATAAAGACGATACTTTAATAAAAAATGATAATTACTTATATATAAGTAAAGATATCTCTTCAAATGAGATAAATATATATGAAGACGACAAACTAAGCAAAGAGCTAAAAAGTGATGAGAATACAAATAAGAGCTATCAAATTTATGCAAAAGAAGAGAGCCCTAATAATCAGTCTAATGCAGATAAAGATGATAAGCTTGGTATAAATTTATTAAATAAAGAGAATATGGATAAATTTATTAACTCTTTTAATGAATCAAAGAGTTTAACTAGAGTAAATAAAGGTATATGGGAAGATGGAGATGAGGGGATAAATGTTTTAATAGAGATTAAAGATTATCCTTTTACGCTAAGTATGCTAAAACAAGTATTTACTAATATAAAAACAAACCAAGAATATATCTTACAAGAAATGGTAGATGAACTAAATAGAAGAGATGATGAAGATGGAATTCAAATGTATGTAAAATATAAGCTTAATACTAGAAATAGATTGGAGCATTTTTTTGGGCAATGTGCAGTAGAGGTGGAAAGTAGCTTCCCAAAACTGACAGAGAGTTTAGATTATAGTGTGGAAGGTCTTGTGAGATCCAATATTGGTTATTTTAAAAATAATTATGATAGAAGTAAAGATGTAGGAAGAATAAAAGATACAAAAGGAAAAATAATTCAAAAAGCCGATCAAGAAGCTATAGCCAATCGAGGATATGCTGATGAAAATAGACCTAAAGACTTGCGACTTGGCAATACCGAAGAAGGCGACGGCTGGAAATATAGAGGTAGAGGGATAATACAAATAACTGGTAGAGAAATATATACCGAATTTAATACATTTGCACACGAAGTTAAATTGGTAGGAGATGAAATAAGCTTTGTAGATAATCCAGAACTAGTAACTGAAAATAAAACCTATGCTTTTGTGTCAGCTGCATTTTTCTGGATACATAAATATAGAATGATATATAAAATAGCAGATGAAAGTAAAGTGGACTCAGAAAATGAAGATGTGGTAAACAAAATAACAAAAAAAGTAAATGGTGGTACAGATGAAAAAAGCAGAACAAAAAGAATAAACTCTTATAAACGTATAAGAGAAGCAAATATATTTAAGAAATTTAAATAAAAGGATAAGAGATGAAACCTAAATCTATATTATTAATGAGTTTGATAATAGTCTTAAATTTATATGCTTTTGAGCCTATGATGCCAGGTAAGGCTACCAAAAAAGCTAGTGATGATTATGGGCAGGTTGATGGTGGAGCTTTTTGTGATGCAGACTATGGTACCGACTTTATTACTCCTAGCTTTAAATGCTATGACGATAAAGAGAAATATAAATTTAAAGAGTTCTCTTTAGAGGACTTCATATGTCAGTCAAGAAGCACTGCTTTTAGAGACAACTACTTTGCTGATCTTTACAATCTAATCATAAAAGAAAATCCTAAGCTAAAAGATAAAGCTCAAAAGATAGCTAGAGAGAGGATAGCTAAAACTCAAAAAGAGTGTATAGTTCCACGCTCTAAAAAATTTAAACAAAATTGTAAACTAACATTTAGTATATCTGGTGCTATTCATTGCTCTAGGTCATATTATAGAAGCTATACGGCAAAAATAGCACTGATGCTTTATAAGAGCGATAAAGAGTTATTTAAAAGAATTTATGGTGAAGACTATGAGAAATTTAAAGAGGTTTTTGAAGATACTTTAAAGTATGTGCCGATACTTTATTCAGAAGTAGAGCTAAATGGTATTAAAAAGACAGATAATAAGCCTTATGCCGAGTTTTTAAGAAAATATGATGAATATACTGGTGATTTTGATAGATACAAAATACATGACCTAATTTACATAGTATTAATCCAATACTCCTTAATAGACAAAAATGGTCATTTGATTTTGCCTGAGAATAGAAAAATTGATGATAAAAACTAGATTTTTATACTTATTGCTACTTTTAGCTATATTTTCTAATGCTCAAAACTTAAGTATAGAAACGTACAGCAAGGACGACAAATGCTCCATAAGTATAAATGATGAAAAAATTTATAGCAGAGAGTGCGAGTATGAGCTTGAACCAAATTTAATATTTTACACCAAATTGAATCGCAGCGAAGTATGGATATTTCAAGACATACAAAACTATGCTGCTTGCAATGGACACGGGCCTTTGAGAATTTTTGAAAAAAAAGAGGACAATAATGTTAAATTTCAAGGCAAGATAGATTGGTGCGCGAGTATACCATTTTTCGAAGTCACTAATGAAAGCATCTTAATAATAGACAAACCACACAAAAATACACTAACCAACAATGGTGAGCCAAATTTTAAAAGTAGCGGAAAACTATCAGACGAAAGAAAATATAAATTTGAGAATGGAAAAATCAAAAAGATATAGTTTTGCATTTTTTTAATAACTATATTAATAAAAATTTTAATACTGAAGATAATATAGTAGAAAATCCAACTTTAGTAGCCGAATATGAAAAGTACGCGATAATGAGTGCTGCATGGTTTTGGCTTTCTAATAATCTGCATAAAATAGCAGATGAGAGTAAAAATGACTCAAATAATGAAAATGTAGTGGATAAAATAACTTATGTTATTAATAGGGGGACCGACAACCAAAGCAAAAGAGATAAAAAAGAAAATTACACAAGGATTAGAAATGCTGAAATTTTTCAAATTTTTAAATAGTGCATTTTTATTAGTATCATTGCTGGCTTGCAATGGTATGGGAAAAGATGAAATACCAAATTTTAAATACAAAGACGTATCTAACTATTATTTTAAAATAGGCAGTGATAGCTATTCTGTAAAGATTTTACGTAATTATAATGAGGATAACCTGGGGCAGGCAATAGAAATAAAAGAGTGCGCCATTATTTATAAAGAGAAAATGAAAAAATGGAGTTTTTGTTATGACGATATGTCTATGTGGAGCGTTACAGCTAATGGTAATATAATTGAGTTTAAAGGCGGAACCCAAGACAGAGATCGAAATATAGTGGACTTTTATATACTTTTTAAAAAATTAGCCTCGGAATTTTATTTGTATGAGTACACTTGGAAATTTGGATATATAGATGAAACTACAAACGATGAAAAAATTAATAAAGCAGAAAATTACTACGTAGATCATGGTAAAAAGAATAGACTTTATATAAATCAAATCACTCCAAAAATTCTTAATGACATGAGAAAAAACTTTTATAAAAATAAGTAGTAATTAGGTAATTTGAGTAACGTATTTAAAAGTAAATATATTTATAGGACAAAATTTATATGCTTATAAACTCTTAATGTCTAGCAAAGCTACTATAAAATATTGAACTAAGCATTTGAACAAACAGAATATAGTGGGGTAAAGGTAACTTAGCAGTCATAGATGACCCAATTAGCATCAGAAATATTTTACAAAAGTAAATATAATAAAAATTTTTACTACAAATTCTGGCATCAAACTTGGTGACAAACAAGACCAAATTTTAAAGAAGCTAGGCAAGCCAAACGATCTACAAGAAGAAAACGCCACCTCTATTGTCACCTACATCACTGAGCAAAATAAAAGCAAACTCTTACAAGAATTTGATATGCCACTCTACTACGAGAAATTCATCTTTTCTAATGGAGTTTTAAAAGAGTATGAATTTGGATTTGAGTATCTGTGATATTCCGCGGATCAGGATATTAATTCCATAGAGTAGCAAAAGATATTTTACGGCCTAAAAGCGTAGAATTTCTACTCTTCGTCCAAATTTATTTCAGGTAGTTTCTCTTCGGCAAAACTCTTATCTTTTTTGGCAGCTGACGCAACCTCACTCGCTTTTTTTAAAAGCCCGTCAAGCCCTTGTCTTGCCAAACGCTCATTTAGCTGCTCTGGCGTATCTTTTGTGCCGTCAAGATCACTAAAATCATCAAATTCTTCATCGTCTTCTTTTTGGATCTTTATCTCATAATCAAGCTTGCCATTAAGTCTAGCCAGCTCATCACTTATCGCAGTGCAAAAGACCTCAGTGTATCCTCTGTGAGCGCAGTTTTTGGCTAGAAATTCACTCATCACGTTTAGGTGATTTATATAGTCATCTTGCAAGATATTTGCCTGTAAAAGCTCAAATTTTAAAAAGAGCCAGTAGGTGTTAAGTACGTCGCTTTCGCAGTATTCGTTGATCTTATCAAGCTCACCTGCATAGTAGAGCTCAAGCACCTGATCACCGTGCACATCGTACTTGCCAGGTAAATTTAAGCTAGCGCAAAGTGTGTCAAGTTTTAGTCCTCTTACGCTTCCAAAATCGCTTATAAAATCAAGCAAATCAAGATGAAATTTGGGTGAATATCTAGCTCTATAGTTTTCCCATTTATTTTTATTTAGCTCTTTGTTTTCGCTCTCGTAATACGCCGCCGCGTTTAGGTTGTAGCGCATCGCACGCACCATTAGCATCGGTAGGTCAAAGCCACGGCCATTAAAGCTAACAAGCCTTGGGTTATAATCATTTATAAATTTTAAAAATTTAGCGATGATCTCACACTCGTCTTTGCCCTCCATCGTGCTAACTTTTAAAAATTTGCCATACTCATCAGCCATAACAGCAGAGATAGCCACGACTCTATGAAACATCACAGGCAAAAACTCACTACCACTGGCCTCTTTTTGCAGCGTCATCGCTTGCACGCTCACATCTTCATCGCTCCCATCAATGCCATAAATTTTTCTTATCAAATTTGCATCAGGTATCGTTTCACAGTCAAAGACACAGATGTAACTTTTCGCCATTTTAGCCCTTTTTTAAGCATTTTTTTTTAAAATCATACCAAAAATTTATATCTAAAGTGATCAATGCAAAACAAAAATCAACTAAAAATAGCCATCGTCAAACTCTCCGCTCTTGGGGATATCGTGCATGCAGCTATTGTGCTTCAGTTTATCAAAAAGCACTATCCAAATGCCCATATCACTTGGCTAGTTGATGCTCGTTTTGCAAGCCTTTTAAAAGATCATCCGCTTATCGACGAGCTAGTCGTTTTACCGCTTAAACAAAGCTTTAAACAAAGCTACAAGATACTAAAAACCCTTGGTAAATTTGACAAAGTGATCGATCTGCAAGGACTTTTTAAATCAGCCGTCGTAGCAAAAATAATAGGCAAGCAAACTTATGGCTTTAGCAGAGAGAGTGTCAAAGAAAAGATCGCAGCCAGGCTTTACAAGCATAAATTTAAAATTGATTACAACGAAAATATAATCATTAGAAATTTATCGCTTGTAGCTTTTGCTCTAAATTTTAGCTTTGAAGCAAGTGAAATTTTAGAAAAAGTACCTTGCTTTGAAGCAAGTGAAATTTATAAAAACGAAAGTGGTAAAAAACGCGTTTTGATCGCTGCCTTTGCAAGCGAAGAGAGCAAAATTTATAACAAATTTAAAGATGTGATCAGGCTACTTGATGGATGCGAAATTTGCCTTTGCTACGGAAGTGAGAGCGAGAAAGTAAGGGCTGAGGCGATCATCTCAGGTACCTCGGCAAAGCTACTTGAAAAACTTAGCATAAAAGAGATGATAAGCTTCATTACAAGATGTGATTTAGTAATTGGCAACGATAGTGGCCTAACACACCTTGCTTGGGCGATGAATAGGCCTTCTATCACACTTTTTGGCAACCGTCCCAGCCACAGAAATGCTTACATCACGGATAAAAATTTAGTTATAGATATGGGCAAGCAAATAGATGCCAGAAGTATCGATAAAAACGACTTTTGCATAAGAGAAATTTTTCCAGAAACGATTGCAAATTTTGCAAAAAGGCTGCTAAATGGATAGGCTCTATCTGGCTAGCTTTTATACTTTAAAATTTTTTATATTTTTACTGCCTAGCTCACTTAGAGATTTACTTGCTAAATTTTTAGCGTTTGCGTTTATGAAACTTAAAAAAAAGAGATTTCATATCGTTATGACAAATTTAAATCTTGCATTTGGTGAGTCAAAAACCAAGGAAGAGAAGCTAGAGATCGCTAAAAAATGTTACTACAACTTTGCAAAATATCTTGGTATAAATTTTATCCTCAATCAAAACACGACAAAGCAAAAAGTGCTTGAAAAAGTTAGTTTTAAAAATGAGCATAATCTGCTTGAAGCGCTTAAGCTTGATCGTCCGATTATCGTGACGACCGCGCATTTTGGGCAGTGGGAGCTTTTTAGCTTAGCAATGGCTGCTCGTTTTGGTGCAGTCTCAGTACTTGGTAGAAAGCTTGATAGTGGCGTCATGAATGAAATTTTAAAGGCGAACAGATCGCAGTTTGACGTGGAGCTCATTGACAAAGATGGCGGTGCAAAAGATATTTTAAAAGCGCTAAAAGCTAGGCGAATAGTGGGAATTTTAGTCGATCAAAATACCGCTCCAAAAGATGGCATAAAGGTGAAATTTTTTGACAAGGATGTGCTTCACACACCAGCTGCAAGCGTGTTAGCTCAAAAAACAAACGCACTAATAATTAATGCATTTATCTATCAAAAAGATGAAAATATAAGTGAAATTTGCTTTTCGCCAGCCATTGATATAAATAAATTTGACAAAGAAGAGGCGGTGCAAAAAGTAACGCAAATGCAGTGCAGCGCGTGCGAAGAGGTGGTTAGAGCAAGGCCTGAGGAGTACTTTTGGTTTCACCAAAGATTTAAGAGATTTTACGAAAAAGAGTATGAATGCTAAGCGTTGTCATCTTAACTTTTAACAGCGAAAAATACCTAAAAGAGGTGTTAGATAGCGCTAAATTTGCTGATGAGGTCATCGTGGTTGATAGCGGCTCAAAAGATAACACAAGGCAAATTTGTGATGGCTTTAGCAACGTGGAATTTCACGAGCAAGCTTGGCTTGGATTTGGCGCGCAAAAGCAAAAGGGTGTGGATCTAGCCAAAAACGAGTGGATCTTTGTGCTTGATAGTGATGAGGTGATCACGGATGAACTTAAAAACGAGATCATAGATACGCTAAAAGAGCCAAAATTTATGGCCTACAACGTAGCTAGGCTAAATTTTTTCTTTGGCAAAGCGATCAAAAATATGGGGCTCTATCCAGACTACACAGTGAGGCTTTTTAACAAAAATTTTGCCAAATTTGATGGCAGAGCTGTGCATGAAAAGGTCGTTTTAAATGACGGCTCACAAAGGCTTGGCGCGCTTAAAAATCACTTCTTACACTATGCATATGAGAGCATCGAGCAGTTTATAGCTAAGCAAAATCGCTACTCAAGCATGGGCGCAAAAAGAAATTTACTAAAGGCGCTTACAAGCCCAGCGTGGACATTTTTTAAGCTTTATGTGCTAAAAGGTGGCTTTAAAGAGGGCTTTGCCGGCTACATCATAGCTAGACTTTACGCTCAGTACACATTTTGGAAATATATAAAATGAAAATACTTATAATTAAATTTAGGAACATCGGCGACGTGCTTTTGACTACGCCTCTTATTGAAAATTTGCACCACTACTACCCAGACGCGACCATCGACTTTGCCTTAAACAAAGGCACAGAAGCGATGATAGAAGGAAATCCTTACATAAATAAAATTCACATTTACGATAGGCAAAGTGCAAATTCTGGCTTTTTTAAAAAGCTAATTACTGAAATAAAATTTATAAAAGCCATCAAAAAAGAAAAATACGATATGGCTGTGCAAACGACCACTGGAGACCGCGGCGTCATAATCTCAAAGTATGCCAAGATCAAAAAGATAGTCGGCTTTTTAGGCAAGCACAAGGCGATAAACAAGCTTTTGAGCGTAAAGGCAAAATACTATGAAAATTTCTCCCACACGGTTGATCTAAATTTAAATGCGCTAAGAGCTTTGGGCTTTGAGTCAGTGAGTAAAAAGGTGAGTGTATTTTCGGACGAGAGCGTGGAGCATCTAAATTTACCAAAACGCTTTGTGCATATGCATCTAACAAGCCGCTGGATGTTTAAATGTGCAAACGATGATAGCATGGCAGATCTCATTGACTACTGCGAAAATGAGCTTGGTGTAAAGGTCGTGCTAACAAGTGATAATAAAGAAAATGAACTTGAAAAGCTAGCAAGCGTACTAAAAATTTGCAAGAGTGAGCCCATAAATTTAGGTGGCAAGCTAAATTTGAAACAAACGATCACCCTATCAAAGCACTCAAGCCTTTTTATCGGTGTTGATACAGCTATCATGCACATTGCTGCAGCAAATGACGTGCCTGTGATCGCTTTTTTTGGTCCAAGCAATGCTTTTGAGTGGGGGCCTTGGGATAACTCACTCATGGAAAATGGCTACACAGCGCAAAATGGCATTCAAAGCATGGGCAAACATACTGTTTATCAAAAAGACTGGGACTTTGTGCCTTGCGATAAAGAGGGCATAGCAAAGCATGGCATAGAAAAGACCTTGATGGATTTTAGCGACGAAATGCCAAAGATAAAAGCCAAAATAAAAGAAATTTTAGGATAGGCAGATGAATATTCTTCACACACAGACACTTTTTAACTGGGGTGGCGAGCAAAATAAGACGCTAAATGAGATGCGTTTTATGCGTGAGATGGGTCACAATGTCATACTTTTTTGTAACCCAAACTCTCAGATAGAAAGCATTGCAAAAAAAGAAGGCTTTAGTGTTATAGCACAAGAGATGAATAAGAAAAATTTTCATAAAAGCGTGCCAGCACTTTGCAAAGCGATAAGCTCAAACAAGATAGATATCGTAATCACACATGGCTCGACTGATAGCTGGGTTGGGGCAATTGCTGGGCTATTTTACAGAAGCAAAGGCGTTAAATTTTACAAGGAAAGGCATAATCTTTTTCCTATAAAAGGCTTCGTTTCAAAACTAATGCACAAAAGACTATTTAATAAAATTTTATACATCTCAGATAGTGTCAAAGAGTACCTGCTAAGCATCGGCGTTAGCAAAGATAGGCTCTTTTTTATGCCAAGCACGGTTGATGTTGAAAAGATTGATAGTATAAAAAGCACTTTTAGAGATGAGTTTCATGTCACAAAAGATGAGCTAGTCATCGGTACTTTCACCTCTCTTTACCGCAAAAAAGGAGTCTTTGACTTTGCAAATGCCGCAAAAGAAATTTTAAAGACAAAGGATGCGACTATTGTATTTTCTGGCAACATTAGCGACGGCACAAAAGAGCAGATCGCCTCTATGTTTGATGAAAAAGACAAGATCATCTTCACTGGTTTTAGAAATGATGCGGCAAATGTTATAAAAAGCTTTGATATCTACGTATTTGCCTCGCACTCTGAGGGGCTTGGTACGGTATTGCTTGAAGCAATGAGCTCAAAAGTACCTATCGTTGTCTATGACAACGCGCCGATGAACGTGCTAGTTAAAGATAAAGAGCGTGGACTTTGTGCTAAAAATTTAGATGAAATTTCGCTAAAAGAGGGCATTTTGGAGCTGATAAATGAGCCTGAAAAAGCCAAAATTTACTCACAAAACGCCTTTAAATTTGTGGATGAGAACTTTAGCCATAAGGCGCTAAAAGAAGCTATTAAAAATTTACTGGAGCAAAAATGAACTACCCAGTTTGTGTGCTAACGATGCACCACTGCAACAACAATGAAAACGACTTTGCCATAAGGCCTGAGCTATTTAAAAAAGCGCTTCTCATGGCGCTTGATGAGGGCTATAAATTTATAAATTATGCCCAGTTTAAAGATATCGTTGCTGGTAGGTCAAAAGCTCTCAAAAAGAGCATTTTGCTAACTTTTGATGATGGATATTTTGACAATTATAAATTTGCATTTCCTATCTTAAAAGAGCTAAATATCCCAGCCGTTTGCTTTTTGATAACAGATAAGATCAAGGATTTTAAAAGGCAGGATTATGATTTTTCGTTTAAAAAACACAAAGAGATTGACTACGACAAAGATGCGGAGTATTTTTTAAATTTAGACGAGATCAGGCAGATGCAAGAGAGTGGCCTTTTTGAGTTTGATAGCCATACAGCGAGCCACTTTTCTTGCAAAAGTAACGATGAAGAAAAATTAAGAGAGGAATTTTCTAGCTCGCTGGCTAAGATAAAAGAGCTATTTCCTGAAAAACAAGAATTTGGCTTTTGCTTTCCAAAAGGGCACTTTAACGAGCTTTCACTAAAAGTTGTGAGAGAGTATTATGACTTTGCTTTTAGTGTGATAGATGGCGGATTTTGCGTAGGAGATGATAAATTTAAGATAAGACGTATTGATATCTCAAACAATGCAAAGAGCGAGAGTGATTACATTTTTAGAGTCAAAAAGAAGCTTTTTATCTATTCTACACCAGTGCTAGGAAATTTATATTCAAATTTTAGAAATAGAGGCTATAAATAATGCTTGAAGCATTAAACGAGGCTTGCAAAGAAATTTTAAAAGATAAAAAACGAGCCTTAATCGCTCTTACTGGGCTTCACGGCAGTGGCAAAAGCACACTTGGCAAAGAACTAAGGCGGAAAAGGTTTTGGAGACTTTAAACCGCATCAGATCGCTGTCATAGACGATGGCGTAATGAGCGTAAACCTCTTTCTTATGCGCACGAGAGTAAAAATAAAGAGCGATCAAAAAGATGAGCTAAGACCATTTTAAATTTATCATGCCATTTGTAAAGGTTGTGATCTACGCAAGTGCCAACCCTCTTGCACGCATCAGCAAATGCGATATACTTTGTGTTTTAAATGCTGATGAAGAAGCTCGAATAGCCGGAATTTATAAGAGAAACTCCGGTGAAGATCCAGACAACACTCAAAAGCATATATACACAAATGAGCTTGATCTAGCAGGTCTTGAGTATAAATTTAAATTAGAGTTAAAATCGCCAATAAAGCGAAATATTTATAAAATCACTGGAGTAAAAAGTGAACTATCCTATCTATGTTATATCACTAAAAAGAGATGAAGAGCGTAGGCAAAATTTACAAAAACAATTTAACAGATATGATGAATTTAAAATAATAGACGCAGTTGATGCTAAAAATTTTAGCGTCAATGAGTACTACAAAGCCATGATAGATTGCCTACTAAAATCATGCGACGAAAAGTATAAATTTAAAATACCACCATTAGTAGCAACTCCGGGTGAGCTAGCCTGCACAATGTCACATATAAAAGCCTATGAGGATTTTTTACAAAGCGACGCGGAATTTACTTTAATATTAGAGGATGATGTTATTGGAAATGACGAACTAATAAATGAAGCCTTTTTGCTATGCAAAGATATAGGTAGGTATAGTATTTTGATATGCGGTGTGCAAGATGGTTTAAATAGTAGGTTTCGTGCTTTTGGTAAAAAAATAAAAGAAAATTTATATCTTATCTCACCATACTCATATAGTAGTATTTATAGGACAGCAGCCTATATCTTAACAAGAAAAAGTGCAAAATCTCTACTTGATTTTTATAAAGATGGTCTTTATGGGGCCGATAAATGGGAGGCTATTTTAAGAAATACTGAACTTAAAATGTACTTTAGCAATATCTTTTCTCATCCAGACGAGCTTAACAACTCTACTTTAGAGATGCAAAGAAAGCAAAAAGAGAAGATAAATTCTCTTTTTAAAAAATATAATAAAAATTTTTCATACAAGGTTTCAAGATTCTACGAGAAGCATATAGCCAAAAATGAGAAAATTTTTACCAAATGATTTAAACCACTAAGACCTTATAGCCGCGTAGATCGAGCCTAAAATATCATTTTGATATATAAACATAGTCTTTTTTAGCCACTTTTCATCACGTTTTGTAACAATGCGCTTTATCTCTTCAAGATTGCCATCAGCTTTATTAATGCCACGTTTTGTAGTGAAAAACGCGTTGTAACCGTGCTTTTTAGCAGTGCTTAGATACTCTTCGTTATATTTGCCACGCGGCCAGCAAAGTGCGTCGTCATCAAAGCCAAAATTTTTCTTCATAAATTCACGGCAAAGGCCAAATTCCTCGTCCAGACTAAGCTGCCCAAAGTAGCCATCAAAATGTCCATGCGTATGCGAGTGAAAATAAAAGCATTCCCTCATCTTCTCGATCTGCTCTAAATTTAATATCACATCTTGCGGCCTACTTGGAGCAAGCCTCTTGCACTCGTTGTGATCGACATTTAAAAAGCTAGCAGGCCTCATCTCGTGTGCCTTTTGTGCCGCTTCTATCCAGCCAGTAATTATAAAAATATTTGCCTTTAGCCCAAATTCCTTCACAATAGGATAGGCATAAATGTAGTTATCCATCCAACCATCATCAAATGTTATACAAACGCTCTTTTTTGGCACCTCGAGCTCGCCTTTTTTATAAGCGATAAACTCATTTATACTTAGCGTTTTATAGCCATTTTCAGCCAGAAATTTCATATGCGATCTAAACTCATCCACGCTACTAGCGATAAAGCCGCTCTTTTCAAGCACGTGGTGATACATCAAAACCGTTACGCTCATTTTACAAGTTCCATATATAAATTTTGTGTGTTTTCTATCATTTTTTCGATGCTAAATGTCTCTTTTACATACTCTCTGCCAAACTCGCCCATCTGTTTTCTTAAATTTTCATCCAAAATGAGCCTTTCAAGTACCTTTTTTAGCCCCTCTTTATCGCCATTTTGAAATAAAAATCCACTCTTTCCGTCGCTTACTGCCTCGCCAAGACCACCCACGTCGCTTCCGATTGTAGCTAGCTTACACGAAGACGCCTCAAGCAGCGCCCCACCGATCGCCTCCATGTCTGAAGGTAGCACACAGATATCAAGTGAGCCCAAAAAATCACTCACATCGGTTCTATTGCCGAGCATAAAGATATTTTTTTTATCTTTTATATACTCTTTTAGATTCTCATTTTGAGGACCGTCACCTACGATAAAGAGAGCTGACTTTTCTAAATTTAGCTCATCAAATGCATCGATTAAGAGCTTATGATTTTTAGCTGCCCTTAGCACTGCCACGATACAAACACCCACTACATCGTCACTTAGGCCAAATTCTTTTTTCATATTTATCTTAAATTCTGGTGTGTACTTTTGCGTATCAATGCCAGTGTAAATTTTTAGCACCTTCTCTTTTTTCACGCCTCTTTTGATAAGATCAGCGCAAACTGAGTCACACACGCCGACTACTTTTGTACTTAGATTATAAGGCAAAGGCGATGTTATGGGCAGCTGCAAATGCCTAGTGCGAACCACGCTAACGCCACAAATTTTGCCCACTATAGCGCCTATTGTGCCGTCTTTGCCCGAGTGAGTTGAGATGATTTTTATATTATTTTGCTTTACAAATTTGCAAATTTTTAAAATTTCAAAGATATTGAAAGACTTTTTGAGATTAAACTCAACGAATTCACACTCTATTTGCTTCTCAAAGCTTTTTGAGCCAGGATTTAGCCCATAAAAAACCTTAAATTTGCTCTTATCTAGTCCATTTATCACACGCTGTGTGCGGTGTTCCTGTCCACCAAATCCAAGAGAGCTTTCAAGCTCAAGTATATTTATCATCTTCTACTCTTTAAATTCTTTCATTTTTTTATTTGACAAAAAGCCATTTATTGTATTAAAGATTTTTAAAATTTTTGATACATTTTCGTATGATTTTACATTTTTTAGCACTTTAAGCAAAATTCTCTGTTTTAGTCTAAGTTTTGAAAAACCAACTGAGTTTATAATGCTATCAATATCTTCATAAAAAAGATCAAGTGCCTTTACATAGCTACTATTGTTTAGATTTGGTCTCGCCGAAATAGCTGGCATATAGACGCTTTTTATCTTTCTAAATTCTAGATCAGGCACCATTTCAAGAGCTAAATTTTTGTTTTTTAAAATTGAGATTATATCGTCATAAACAAATTTATGATCCATCACAGCTTTTAGCTTTTCAAAACCAGCAGTGTTGTTATCTCCGATCTTATAATAATAAAATGCCTTATTTAGCTTTACAAGAGTTTTTGAAGCGATAACATTTCTCACTACAGTGTGAAAATCTTCAGCTTGCGTGATCCCAACTGGAAATAAATTTTCTTTTAAAATTTTAGTCCTAATCGCCTTGTTTGCCGCATTATGCAAGACTTTGTTATGCCTTGAGGCTAAAAGCCTTTTTAGATACTCGTTTTTATTGATTACGCCATCCTCTTTTGTCTCAAAATCCTTAAAAAGGAGCTTTTTATGACCATAGACCTTACACATATCTGTTATCACTATGTCGGCATCAAATTTTTCTGAGATATCATAAACGCATGAAGCATAATCTTTTTCCACATAGTCATCAGCATCTACGCAGATAGTATATTTGCCACTAGCTAGCAATATACCGTCATTTCTAGCAGCGCTAACACCGGCATTGCTCTTTGTTTTTAATATTATTTTATCTTTATATTCTTCTAATATTTCTAGCGTATTATCAGTACTTCCATCATTAATAACTATAATCTCAATACCATCCATGTCTTGAGATATAAGCGAATTTAAACAATCCCTAATGTGCTCTTTTTTGTTAAAAACAGGCACTACAAAGCTTATTTTCACATCAGGCACGATACTTCCTTTTAATTTTTGTTTAATTGTATATTATTTTTAGTTCAGCAATGATAAAATGTCCACTTAAAATTTAAAGGATCTGCATGAAAAACGACATTGCCTCTAAGCTCTACAATCTCTTTTTAGTTATTGTCTTATTTACACTGCCGGTAACTGAGGGTTTAAAACAAATTTCACTCACACTTTTCGTCTTGGCTGGAATTTATATTTGCGTCAAAGAAAAAAGGCAATTTAAATTTGATCTCATAAATATCTCGCTTTTTATCTTTGTTTTGGCTACTTTTGTAAGCTGCTTGGTAAATGGAGTTTCTGCATCAAGAGCACTTGATCCGCTAAGGTGTATGCTATTTTTCTTTGTAGCCAGAAGTGTTGGCATAGAAAAAATAAATTTTAAATTTTTATTTTTTGCCTTATTTGCTGGTTTGATTGCTGCATTTATCCCTGCTTGTATAGAAAAATTCACTTCAAATGATCCTTTAGCACTTTTTGAGCTTAAATCAATAGGACACGTAAATCATAGTGCTATTTTTATGCTACTAGTTTTTTGTGTAGCATTAGTTTCGATAAATAGCAAAGAAATTTTTGAAAAGTATATAGGCATAAGTGTTGCCGGAATTTGCGTCCTTGGTATAATGATAGCTGGCTCTAGAGCTGCAATGTATCTTTTGCCAATCATTATTTTTACTTACTTGCTTTTTGAAATTTTAAATAAACAGATAAAAATAAAATTTTTACTAGGCTTGATAATTTTATTTGGTGTAATAGCTATTTCTTATATGTATATATCAACAAATATCACTCAAGATGATAGATTGTATAGTCAACTAACAAAGGGGGTTACTGGATCAGAGACTAGATATCCGATCTTTGCTAGCGCATTTTATACGTGGTTAGAACACCCTTTATTTGGGATAGGTTCTGGAGAGTTTAAGATCATTGATATAACAAAATATTTTCCAGGCAATGTTGAAGTTCATGTTAGTCACGCACACAATACCTTTTTAACATTTTTAACAGAAAAGGGCATCGTTGCCTTGCTTGCATATTTGGTATTTCAACTATTACTCTTTATAAAATTCATTAAAAATTTTAGACAAAATAGCATAGTTTTTCTTGCACTTTTAATGCTCATGGCTAATAATATAATTTCACTTGCAAATACAACATTTCACCATGAAAATGCACTTTTAATGCTACTATTTTGGGCCCTAGCTTTAAGTGCGATAGATGAAAAATCGACCTTAAAAATTAGCTAACGCTCCAACACGCCTCAACCGTTTTAAATTGTATAAAGAAACGGTTAAAGCAAATTTTTTATTTTTTCTTCATCTCCTCAAGCTCTTGTGCTAGAAATTCACCTGTATAGCTGCCAGTTTTTTTGTAGTTTTTGGCTACATCTTTTACATTACCGCACGTTATCACTTTACCACCCTTTGCACCACCTTCTGGGCCCATATCTACGATATAGTCGCAGTTTTTGATCACATCCATATTGTGCTCGATCACAAAGACTGAATTTCCAAGATCAACTAAGTGATTTAGCACCTTTACCAGCCTATCGACATCGGCAAAATGAAGCCCCGTCGTTGGCTCATCAAGGATATAAAGCGTATTTCCAGTATCGCTTCTACTAAGCTCTTTTGCTAGCTTCACACGTTGCGCCTCACCGCCACTAAGTGTGACTGCATTTTGCCCAAGTGTGATGTAGCCAAGCCCTACGTCTTGCAGCGTGGTGAGCTTTGAAGCGATCTTTGGCACAGCCTTGAAAAACTCAACCGCCTCATCAATGCTCATATTTAGCACCTCGGCAATGTTTTTGCCCTTGTATAAAATTTCTAAGGTTTGAGCATTGTATCTAGCGCCATTACAAACGTCACAAACTACGTTAATATCAGGCAAAAAGTGCATCTCAATCGTGATCTCACCCTCGCCTTGGCACTTCTCGCAGCGTCCACCTTTGACGTTGAAGCTAAAGCGCCCTATTTTATAGCCCCTAAGTTTAGCTTCTTTGGTCTGTGCAAATAAATTTCTTATCTCATCCATCACGCCAGTATATGTCGCTGGATTTGAGCGTGGGGTGCGGCCGATCGGGCTTTGATCTAGGTATATGACCTTGTCTAAATTCTCAAGTCCACTTAAATTTACCCCAGCTATCTTTTTTACCTTTTTTGCTCTATTTAGCTGTTCCTGCGCCTCTGGAAGCAAGGTCTGAAGTATTAGCGAGCTCTTGCCAGATCCTGAAACGCCAGTGATACCTACAAGGTTTCTAAGCGGAAATTTCGCGGTTAAATTTGAGATATTATTGATATTTACATTTGAAATTTCGAGCCACTTCTCAGCTTTTCTATTTTTTTGATAGTCGATCTTTTTCTTACCATTTATATATAGGGCGGTCTGAGTGTCTGAGTTTAAAAGCTCTTTTGAGCTACCAGCAAAGACCACATTACCGCCAAATTTACCAGCTCCAGGGCCGATATCTACGATAAAATCAGCCTCCTCTATCGTCTTTTTGTCATGCTCAACGACGATTACGGAGTTGCCTTTGGCTTGCAAATTTCTAAGTGTTTTTATGAGCTTTAGCGTATCGCGCTCGTGCAGACCGATACTTGGCTCATCAAGCACGTACATGACGCCACTTAGCCCACTTCCTATCTGGCTGGCGATCCTGATGCGCTGTGCCTCGCCACCGCTGATCGTCCTAGCATCTCGCCCAAGCGACAAATAGCCAAGCCCCACGTCATATAAAAAGAAAAGCCTCTCGTTGATCTCTTTTAAGATAGGCTTTGCGATCGCCTTGTCATAGTCGCCAAGATAGGCGAAATTTTTCTCATTCGAGAAAAAAGCGGTGCAGTTTTCTATGCTCATATCTAAAATTTCACCAAGTCCAAGGCCAGCGACCTTGACCG
The DNA here is from genome assembly GCF_002913715.1 of Campylobacter concisus. NCBI lineage: Bacteria > Pseudomonadati > Campylobacterota > Epsilonproteobacteria > Campylobacterales > Campylobacteraceae > Campylobacter > Campylobacter concisus. Next base: position 67,014 of record NZ_PPCE01000010.1, read on the forward strand.
CTAGACTTTGAGGCTTTAGCCTGTGACCGTTGCAAGCATCACAAATTTTCTCACTCATGTATTCATCAAAGTCCTTATAATCCTTCAAAAGCCCATGTGAAATTTTAACCACTCCATCAAATTTTCTAAGTAGTTTATTTCGCTTCCAAAAAAACTCAACTTCTTTGACATTTCCATATAAAACGAGTCTTTTTTCATCTTCGCTAAGCTCATAATAGGGCTTTTTGATATCTATGCCGTTTTGCTCACAAAAAGCAAGCAAAAATTTATAGTAATAGCTCATGTTATAGCCATAAAGTAGCTTGATAGCACCGTTTTCTATCGACTTTTCTTCATCGATGATCTTGCTCATATCTAGGCTATATCTTATGCCAAGTCCGTCGCAGTGCTCGCAAGCACCCTTTGGTGAGTTAAAGCTAAAACTAAGTGGCTCAAGCGGCGTAAATGAAATTTTACAATCAAAACAAGCCATGTGCTCGCTGTAATGTATAAAACTCTCTTTAAGCCCTAGTTCATCAGCATTTGCAATCTCTATCTCGACCTCGCCAAAGCTCTCATTTAGCGCCTTTTCCACGTCGCTTGCAAGGCGTTCGTGATTTTGTTCATCGATAGCGATCCTATCAACGATAACCTTTATCGTGTGTTTTTTCGTTTTAGCTAGCTCGATCTCCTCATCAAGCCTCACTACCACGCCATCTATCTGCGCCCTTACAAAGCCTTTTTGACGTAAATTTTCGATCAAATCCGCCCATGTGCCCTTTTTCTCACGCACTAGCGGCGCATAGATGATCACTTTTGCGCCAAGTGGGAGCTTTGAGATTTCGTTTATGATATCGCTTGCACTCATTTTTGAGATAGGTTTGCCACATTTATGGCAGTGCTGAACGCCGACTCTTGCGTACAAAAGCCTTAGATAATCATAAATTTCTGTAATCGTACCGACCGTTGAGCGAGGGTTTTTAGAAGTCGTCTTTTGATCGATCGCAATAGCAGGCGTTAAACCCTCGATCTTATCAACATCAGGCTTGCCAACGCGATCTAAAAACTGCCTAGCATAGCTGCTGAGGCTCTCCATGTACCTTCTTTGTCCCTCGGCATAAAGCGTATCAAAGGCTAGCGTGCTCTTGCCGCTTCCGCTAAGACCGGTAAAAACTACTAATTTATTTTTTGGAATTTTAAGATTTATATTTTTTAAGTTATGTTCTCTTGCACCAGTTATTTCAATAATATCGTTCATTAAATTTATACAACCTTTTTTAAATTTTAATCTGTAAATTTAGTCTAAAAGTGATAAAAGATTTATAAAGTAGTTTTTATAAAATTTAAGATCGTAGTTAAATTTAAGGGCTTATTTATATCATTTTCAGCTTTTTTTGATATTCTACGCCAAATTTTAATCTAAGGAGAAAAAATGTCTGTAAAAATAACTGATATATGCATAAGCTGTGGTTCATGTATTGATGAATGCCCAGTTTCAGCTATCGTTGATGATAGCGACAACCCAACTGGAGCAGATACATACTATGTTTATTCAAATAAATGCGTTGAGTGCGTAGGCTACAACGATGAGCCAGCCTGTGCATCCGCCTGTCCAACTGATGGTTGTATTGTATGGGACGCTGTTGTAGCGGGACAACCTTCACGCAATCAGATCGGTGCTGATGCACGCAATGGTTCTATTCCAGTTATTCAATAAATTGATAAATTTTGGGCTCAATTTGAGCCTATTTTATTTTTAAGCTTTATTTGATATAATTGCCAACTTCAATTTAAATAACCTAGATTTGAGGAAAAATTTATGCAAAGAACACTTTCTATTATTAAGCCTGATGCTGTTAAGAAAAATGTTGTTGGAAAGATTATAGATAGATTCGAAAGTAATGGCTTAAGGATCGCAGCTGCAAAGAAAATCCAACTTAGCAAATGCGATGCAAAAGCATTTTACGCTGTTCATAAAGATAGACCATTTTTTAATGATTTGGTTGAATTTATGATTAGTGGACCAGTTGTGGTTATGGTACTTGAAGGTGAAAATGCTGTTGCTAAAAACCGTGAGCTTATGGGTGCTACCAACCCAAAAGAAGCAGCTCCTGGCACTATAAGGGCTGACTTTGCCGATAGCATTGATGCAAATGCAGTTCACGGAAGTGATAGTCTAGAAAATGCTGTGAATGAAATAAATTTCTTTTTTGCTTCAAGAGAAATTTGCTAATTTTAGGTCAAGAAAATTGATTATATCTTTTTCTAAAATAGCAAACAAAGATATAAGCTTTGAGCTAGTAGGAAATGATAATTTAGTTTTTATTGGAATTTTAAAAAGAAAAGACCCTTTTTTGGTAAAATGTCAAGGTAAAATAAAAGGGAATATAAATTATGTTTGCGATCGATGCGGTGAAGCATTTATATTGCCTATCGATCAAGATGTAGAGCTAAATTTAAGTGATGGTATCTATAAAGATAGCGAAAATGAGCTTAGCAATACGATGGAATTTTTCGATGGCAATATTAATTTAAAAGAAGTCTTTGAGAGCGAGTTAGAAGCTTTTAAAAGTGATTATTTCTATTGTGAAAAATGTAAAAATTTATAAAGGAGAGTAAAAATGGCAGTACCAAAGCGAAGAGTGAGTCATTCTCGTGCAGCAAAACGTAGAACACATTATAAAGTTACACTTCCAGTACCTGTAAAAGACAAAGATGGTTCTTGGAAAATGCCTCACCGTATAAACAAAACTACGGGTGAATATTAAAATATGATTCGCATTGCTATCGATGCTATGGGTGGTGATTTTGGTGCAGATCCTATAATATCTGGTGTTATTGATGCACTAAAAGAGACAGAATTTAAAGCTGTATTAGTTGGCGATAGCAATGTCATCAAACCACTCATTCCACAATCTTATTTAAAAAATATCGAATTTTTAGAAGCTAGCGAAGTTATCTCAATGGCAGATGGTGCAACTGATGCACTCAAGAGAAAAGATAGTACGATCTACAAAGCAATTGAACTCTTAAAAAATAAGGAAGTTGATGCTGTAGTTTCTGCTGGTCATAGTGGTGCAACTATGAGTTTAGCTACTCTAAGAATTGGTAGACTAAAAAATATTTCTCGCCCAGCAATTGCAACACTTATGCCAAATTCAAAAGAATCTGCTACTTTAGTTTTAGATGTTGGTGCAAATGTTGATTGCAGAAGTGAGCATCTGTTTCAATTTGCCATAATGGGTGAAGCCTATGCAAAAGAAATTTTAGGTAGAAAAGAGCCAAAAGTTGGTCTTTTATCAAATGGTGAAGAAGAAAGCAAAGGCAATGAAGTTAGCAAAGAAGCATTTAAATTAGTTTCTAGGCTTGATAGCTTTGTTGGCAATGCAGAAGGTAATCAAATTTTTGATGGCAGTATCGATGTAATGGTTTGTGATGGTTTTATGGGAAATATTCTTTTAAAAACTAGTGAAGGCGTTGCAGATGCTATAGGTAAAATTATCAAAAAACAAATTAAAAAATCACCTCTTGCTATAGCTGGCTCTGTACTCATGAGAAAAGTTTTTAAAACGCTCAAAAAGCAGGTTAGCTATGACGAATATGGCGGTGCACCGCTTCTTGGTGTAAATGGTTGTGTTATCATAAGTCACGGCAAAAGCAATTCAAAAGCTATAAAGAATGCAATTTTTCAAGCAATAAAATTTGCTAATTCAAATATAAATAAAGTTATCGAAGAAGAACTTTCGCACTTTGCAAGGTAAAATATGCCAAAAGCTTCACTGATTTCTATCGCTTCTTATATTCCAGAAAAAATTCTAACAAATTTTGACTTTGAGAAAATGGTTGAAACAAGTGATGAATGGATAGTAAAGCGAACAGGTATTGAACAAAGGCATATTGCAACTAACGAAACAACAAGTGACCTTGGTACAAAAGCTGGTGAATTAGCTATAAAACGCTCAGGATTTGATAAATCTCAAATCGATGCAATCATCTGTGCCACAATATCTCCGGATCATCTTTGTATGCCTTCTACTGCTTGCAAAATAGCTGCAAATTTGGGTTTAAACTATGGAGTTACAGCATTTGATATAAGTGCAGCTTGTACCGGTTTTATTTATCTTTTAGAGCTTGCAAATTCTCTCATTATTAGCGGTGCTAAAAAGAATGTCTTAATCATTGGAGCTGAAAAATTAAGCTCTATTGTTGACTATACGGACAGAAGCACTTGTATACTCTTTGGTGATGGGGCAGGCGCGGCTGTAATTAGTAGCAGTAATGAGAATGAGATCATTGATATCCATACAGCAAGTGACGGTAAGCAAGCTGAACTTTTAATAACTCCAGGATGTGGGAGTGTATTTCCAGCCAGCGAGGAAACGCTAAAAAATAGACTAAATTTCATCCATATGAGTGGAAATGAAGTTTTTAAAATAGCAGTTCAAACACTTAGCAAAAGCGTAATAGAAATTCTGCATGCAAATAAAATGCAAAGCGAAGATATTGATTTTTTTATACCTCATCAAGCAAATATAAGAATAATAGATGCAGTAAAAAATAGATTAAATTTTAAAGATGAGCAATGTGTCTTGACTGTTGCTAAATATGGCAATACAAGCTCCGCTTCAATTCCGATGGCTATAAACGATGCCTATGAAGATGGACGCATCAAAAATGGTTCAGTTTTGCTTCTTGACGCATTTGGTGGCGGCTTTACATGGGGATCAGCGATTCTAAAATTTGGTGGAAAAAATTTTAGCGACTTACAATAATTACAGCAAGTAATCTTCTAAATTTTTAGTAACGCTTTTACTAATTTCTTTCAAACACTCTCATCAATAAAATTTTTAAAATTCAAATTTTTAACACTTTTAACAAAAATCCATTTTTTGTTTTTACTAATAACCCTAATTTTACTAAACAAAAATTTTTAAAATATGTTTAAACTAAATTTAATTTTGAATAGATATAATTTCGCAATCAATAAAATTTATTATTAAGGAGAACAAATGTTAGTAACAAAAAAAGCACCTGATTTTACAGCTGCAGCGGTTTTAGGAAACAATCAAATTGTAAATGATTTTAATCTTTATAAAAATATTGGCGAGAAAGGCGCGGTCGTATTTTTCTATCCAATGGATTTTACTTTTGTTTGCCCAAGCGAAATCATCGCATTTGATAAAAGATATGACGAGTTCAAGTCACGTGGTATCGAAGTTATCGCAGTTTCATGCGACAACCAATTCTCTCACTTCGCATGGAAAGAGACTCCAGTAAACAAAGGCGGTATTGGTAAAGTTCGCTTCCCTATCGTAGCTGATATGACAAAATCAATCGCTCGCGGATTTGACGTACTTCTAGAAGATGCTGGTGTGGCACTTCGTGGCTCATTCTTACTAGACAAAGATGGCACTGTTCGCCATGCAGTTATCAATGATCTTCCACTTGGCAGAAATATCGATGAGATGATAAGAATGGTCGATACTATGCTATTTACAAATGAGCATGGTGAAGTTTGCCCAGCTGGCTGGAATAAAGGTGATGCTGGCATGAAACCAAGCACTGAAGGTGTTGCCGACTACCTTTCACACAACGAAAGCAAACTATAATCAATAGAAATTTCTAGGTATCTTTACCTAGAAATTTCTCCTCCAAATAAATTTAAATACTTTTTTAATATAACTTTTTATATCATAGCCTTGGCTTTAATCAACAACATTCCGGAGACTACATGGATTTTAAAGGCAGGCAAGAGCTTGTAATAAATTGCGAAGATAGCATACTTAAATTAAGAGATAAATTTATCGACGATGGTATCAAATTTTGTAGACAGCTAACATTTATCGTACCGCACGATCAGGTAAAAATTTGTCTTAAAAACATCTTTGATACACTGCTTATTCAAAAGCCAAATGCTACGCAGCTACAAGATGATTTAAATATTCTAATACCAAAATCAAACGCAAGAGACGAATTAATAAATTTCCTACTTTTAAATTTGACTTTAAATTTTAGTCACTCTTGCGACAATAGCACCTTCGTAGGTTATTTCGTAAATGCCGTTTCAAGAATCAAAGAAATTTTATGTGGTGCCAAAGACCAGCAAGAAACAAATGTAAAAGACATGATTGAAACCGGAACATTTTTTTATGAAGATCCGATCAATACATTCACTCGCATGAAAAAAGCCAAGGTAAGGCCAGAGCTTTTAAATTTATATGATGGACTAAATATAAAATATGAGGCTGAAATTTTAGAAATTAAAGAAGATAGTGTCGTTTTTCGCGTGGATATGATGCAAATTTTAGCTATGAAGCAAGACGGCAAAGGTTTTATTTTGCCAAATAGCTTTTTCTCAAAGCCTTTGTGTGCAGATATCATAAATTATAATATAACAGATAAAAGTGTTACTTTTTCAAATTTCTCGCTAAATACAACAATGTATGCGTACAAAAGAAAATTCCAACGTATTTTACCAAATCGTTTTACTAAAACTATTATCAAAGGCAAACAAGACAAGATCGAAGGTAGCCTTTATGATGTTTCCGAAGGCGGCATAAGTGTATTAAGTTCACAATCTGCAAATTTTAAAGATAACGAAGAATTAGAAGTCAATTTTGATCTCTTGATGTCTGAAAAAATGGTAAAAAGAGTTTCTTTAAGGCTAAAATTAGTTACTGAAATAACCTATAAAGGTTACATTAGATACTGTATGAAACTCATTGATGATGATGAAACGATAAAAGATTTTACGCAAAAGCGCATAAAAGAGACGCTTGACGAGCTTCGCTCACGTATAAATTTATACGAATAAGGCAATTAGTGAAAACCATACAAGAAAATTTAAAACTTTTTTACATCGGACTAAAAGATAAAGAGCCATTTTTTTATAAAAACAAGGACTTAACCACTCACGCAGCCATTATCGGTATGACTGGTAGCGGCAAAACAGGCCTTGGCATCACGCTTTTAGAAGAGGCCTGCATAGACAATATCCCTTCCATTATCATCGATCCAAAGGGCGATATCACAAATTTGGCCCTCACCTTTCCGCAGATGAGGCCGGAGGATTTTTTACCATACATAGATGAAGCAGAAGCAGCTAATAAAGGTCAAAGTGTAGAGGAATTTGCCGCTGCTCAAGCCGAGCTTTGGAAAAACGGCATAGAGTCGAGTTTTCAAGATCTTGAGCGAGTAAAAATTTTAAAAGAGAGCGCTAGCTTTAACATCTACACCCCAAAAAGCTCAGCTGGTATAGGCGTAGCGCTACTTAGTGACTTTGCCTGCCCAAATATTAGTGACGAAGAAATTTTTAGCAACTATATAAATTCGCTTGCAGCCTCGGTATTATCTCTTGTAGGTATAAATTACGAGGATATGAACTCAAAAGAACAGCTGCTCATCTCAACCATATTTGATACTAAATTTAAAGAGCAAAAAGATGTCAGCATAGAAGAGCTCATAAATTTCATCGCAAATCCGCCTTTTAAAAAGATAGGCGTTTTTGATGTCGATACCTTCTATCCAAGCAGTGAGCGCCTAAAGCTTGCCATGAAGATAAACGCACTCATCGCAAGTCCAAGCTTTAAGGGCTGGACGCAGGGTGTTAGACTTGAAATTTCAAAGATGCTTTTTGATGAAAACGGCAAAGCAAAGTGCAATATCTTTACGATCTCACACCTAAATGACGCTGAGAGGATGTTTTTTGTCACCCTTTTACTAAACGAGATAATCGCGTGGATGCGCGGCACAGAGGGCACTAGCTCACTTAGAGCGATCCTTTATATGGATGAAATTTTTGGATTTTTCCCACCAAATGCAAATCCACCATCAAAAACGCCTATGCTCACACTTTTAAAGCAAGCTCGTGCATTTGGTTTAGGCTGTGTCTTAAGTACGCAAAACCCAGTCGATCTTGACTACAAAGGCCTTAGCAACATCGGTACTTGGTTCATTGGCCGCCTCCAAACAGCCCAGGACAAAGCACGCGTTATAGACGGATTAAGTGGCATCGCAGGCTCAAGCTTAGATAAAGCTTCACTTGAAAATCTCATATCAAATTTAGCCAAAAGAAATTTCTTACTCAAAAATATAAATGAGGACGGCCTAAACGTCATCTCCACGCGCTGGGCACTTAGCTATCTAAAAGGCCCACTTAGCCGCGAACAAATTTCAAATTTGATGAAAAAGCAAAAAGAAAATTTATCTGATACAAGGATCGATAAAAGCGAGATGAAATTTAGTATAAAGCCCATAATCTCAAATGAGATCACGCAGCTTTATGCTAACTCAAAAAGCCTCACGCCAAATTTATTTGCAAGTGCGAAGGTGAGAATTTATGACATCAAAAAAGGTATCGATAGCGTTTATGAAGTAAGCTATCTTTATGAGCTAAATGAAAATGATAATGAGCCAAACTGGGATGAGGCTAGCGAAGGTTTGCACGTTGATGCAAGCGGAAATGAGCCAAGTGGTGCTAGCTTTGCAGCTGTGCCAAATTTCATTTTAAAAGCTAAAAATTTTGACAATATCCAAAAAGATTTTAAAGAGTATCTGTATAGAAATTTTAAATTTAATACCTTTGAGGCATTGGGAATTTATTCAAAAAACAATGAAACAAAGGAGCAGTTTTATATCAGGCTTCAAGATAGGTGCAATGAAATTTTAGAAGAACAAACTGCAAAACTCACAGCAAAATTTGAAAAAGAGCGAAAAAGCTTACAAGATAAGCTAAACAAGGCTCTAGCAAAGCTTGATAAAGAGCAAAAAGAGATGACCACAAGTGGGCTTGATGCTGCCATAAATATAGGCGCTAGCATACTTGGAGCGATATTTGGTAGCAAGCTTTTGTCTCGTCAAAATGCAGGCAAAATCGCATCAAGCGCAAGAAGCGCAAATAGAGTCTTAAAAGAGCGAAGTGACGTCAAGCTTAGCGAGCAAAGCGTAAATGACATAAATTTAGCCATTAGCGAACTTGAAGAGAAATTTGAAAAAGAAAGCGACACGCTAAAAGAAGCAAACGATATAAAAAATATCGCCATAAATGAAATACAAATTTCACCAAAGAAAAGCGATATCTATGACGAAAAAGTCGTACTTTTGTGGAGATGATTTATAAAATAATTAGTATTTTTTTACTATCATTTCTGTTAAATTTAAAAGGTAAAATATGCAAAATTTAATACTTTATGCCATTAGTTATCTACTTGGAAGCATTCCGTCTGGTCTCATTCTTGCAAAAATTTTTGGGCATGTTGATATAAAAAACGAAGGTAGCAAGAGCATCGGTGCGACAAATGTTTTAAGAGTCTTAAAACAAAAAGATCCAAAATTAGCCAAAAAACTAGCCATTTTAACGATAGTTTGTGACGTGTTAAAAGGCGTTTTACCACTCATGGTCGCCTCTTCTCTTGGTGCAAGCCAAAGCGTACTTTGGACGATGGCGGTTTTAAGCGTGGCTGGACATTGTTTTTCTATATTTTTGAGCTTTCAAGGCGGCAAAGGAGTCGCAACTGGAGCTGGAGTGATCGCATTTTTCTTACCAGTTGAGATCATAATCGCTCTTGTCGTTTGGTTTTTGGTCGGAAAATTTTTAAAAATTAGCTCTCTTGCTTCACTTTGCGCGTTGATAGCTCTGATTGCATCAAGCTTTATAATCCACCCAGAGCTAGATGAAATTTATACACATGCTCCGATACTAATCATCGCATTTTTGGTGGTTTATAAACACATACCAAATATCGTTCGTTTAATATCCGGTAAGGAGAAAAAAGTCGTATGAAAAGCGAGATGACGACGATCATTAAAGATTATAAATTTGAAACGATCATCGGAATGCTTGATTTTGAGCGAGTCACTAAGCAAGAGGTGCAAATGAATCTAGAAATTTGCTCAACTAGTTTTATTGATTATGTTTTGATTATTGACTTTGTTAAAAATTTTTATAATGAAAGACAGTTCCAAAGCGTTGAAGAGTCGCTTGAAGAAACCAGCAAAGCATTAAAAGAGAAATTTAGCTCACTCACTAGCCTTAAAATGGAAATTTTAAAAACTGAAATTTTACCAAATGCGGTTGTTGGAGCAAAAATAAACACTATTTTTTAAAAATTTATTAAACTATCTTGAAATATTGCTTAATTTATGATACAATCGCCCATAAATTTTAGTTTAAGGAAGCAAAATGCGTATTTTAATAGTTGAAGATGAAGTGACGCTAAATAAGACGATTGCTGAGGGCTTGCAGGAGTTTGGCTATCAAACTGATAGCTCTGAAAATTTTAAAGATGCTGAGTACTATATAGGCATTAGAAATTACGATCTAGTTTTGACTGATTGGATGCTTCAAGATGGCGATGGCATAGATCTTATAAACATCATCAAACATAAATCTCCACGCACTTCAGTTGTAGTTCTTTCTGCAAAAGATGACAAAGAAAGCGAAATAAAAGCACTTAGAGCTGGTGCTGATGACTATATCAAAAAGCCATTTGATTTTGACATCTTAGTAGCTAGGCTTGAAGCAAGACTACGCTTTGGCGGCACAAATATTATAAAAATAGATGAGCTCATCATCAATCCAGATGAGGAGAAGATCACATATCTTGGCCGCGACATCGAGCTAAAAGGCAAGCCATTTGAGGTACTAACTCATCTTGCAAGACACTCAGATCAGATCGTATCTAAAGAGCAACTGCTTGATGCTATCTGGGAAGAGCCGGAGCTTGTAACTCCAAACGTTATTGAAGTCGCTATCAACCAAATCCGCCAAAAAATGGATAAACCACTAAATATTTCAACAATTGAAACTGTTAGAAGACGCGGATATAGATTTTGTTTTCCCAAAAAAGCCTAAGGAATAGATTTATACTACAATTAGCATCTGGTGCTATGATGCTAATTGTAGTTATTTCGGTAATGCTTTATCACTATATAAGGGTTACCGTTTTTCAAAGTGTAGTTAATGAGCTAAACTATCAAGCTGAAGCTTATAAAAAAAATCCTCAGAATTTCAATCCTTTAAATTCAAAAACATTTACGATAGAAAATCCAAACAAAACTCTAGCAACGATAAAAACAGACGAACCACAAGATAAAGAAACATATATCGTAACGCAAAAATCAAAGGATCAAAGTAAGACTATTTTAATAACAAAACTCGATGAAAACAGTTATTTAAGCCTAGAAAAAGATACTACACTTCAAGCTCATATAGTAGAAGAAATTTTTATAGATATTATAATCGTAAATGTATCAGCGATACTTTTGGTGCTTTTTTATGCACTATTTTTATCAAGAATGCTTTTAATACCTATAAAAATTTTGAGTCACAAGCTTACAAATTTAGACGAAAAATTTCTTCATGAGATCGATATAAAAAGTCTACCAGATGAGTTTTTGCCACTTGGACAGAGCATAAATAGGCTAATCTCTCGCATCCAAACATTTGTCTTATACCAAAAAGAACTTTTTGTAGGCGTGGCACATGAGTTAAAAACACCGTTGGCTGTAATGAAAACAAAAAATGAAGTTACGCTTTTAAAGCCACGCGAGAGTGAAAAATATATTGAGGCTCTAAAATCAAATAATGAAGCTATAAACGGCATGAACGCAATGATAAGTTCTGTGCTTGAGATCGGCCGCCAAGAGGGAGCTCAGTTTGAAGAGCCAGTAAATACCGATGTCATAGGATTTTTAAAAAAACTTGCAAAAAACTATGAGATACTTGCGAAAAATGATGAAAAAAATATAAAACTAGACCTAAAACCAGAAATTTTAAATCTAAAAATACAAACTAGCTTACTAATACACATTGTGCAAAATTTTGTTCAAAATGCCATTAAATTTTCACCAAAAAATAGCACTATTACGATTAGCTCTAAGCTCATAAAAAATAAATTTATCATCGAAGTAATAGACGAGGGAATAGGTATAGATGAGAGTAAAGATTTATTTGCTCCATTTAAAAGATACGGCGACAAAGGTGGTGCTGGGCTTGGGTTATTCCTAGCTAAAGGTGCAGCGCAGGCTCTTGGTGGCGAAGTAGATATTAAAAATAGAAACGATAGAAGCGGTGCAGTCGCAAGCCTAGTTTTAAATATAAAAGGATAAAAATGGCAAAAAGAACCGCAGTAATCGACCTTGGCTCAAATTCTATGCGAATGGCGATATTTGAGAGAACGTCACGCTTAGCGTTTTTTATACTAGCTGAATATAAAACAAAAGTGCGTCTAGGCGAAGGTGGATATGGCTCAAACAATGAAATATCCGAAAGCTCAATGGAAAAAGCGCTAAAGGCCTTTAGCGAATTTTCAAATATCATAAAAAGCTACAAATGCAATAAAGTCTTATGTGTTGGTACTTCAGCGCTTAGGGATGCTCCAAACGCAAATGTTTTGATCTCTCTTTTAAGAAAAAAACTTGGCATAAATTTAAAAGTCATAGACGGCAAAGAAGAGGCTACTTTTGGTGCTATCGCAGCCAAAAATTTACTCCATAATATTGATGAATGCGTCACTATCGATATCGGTGGCGGATCAACTGAACTTGCTAGAATAAGCAAAGGCAAAATAATAGATACGCTCTCGCTTGATATTGGTACGGTTAGGTTAAAAGAGCTTTTTTTTGATAAAAAAAACTTAAATAAATTGCCAAAATTTTTAGAACAAGTTACAAAACAGATAGATGAGCGATTTAAATGCCAAAATATAATCGCTATTGGTGGCTCTCTTAGAGCGATATCATCTGCCATAATGAGCAAAAATTTATATCCACTCTCTTCACTGCATGGCTTTTGCTATAAGTTTAGCGACGAGCAAGCCTACATCGAGAGCATCGCAAACGTTAGCGTGCTTGAGCTAAATAAATTTCCTATAAAAAAAGATAGATACGACACCATTAGAGAGGGTGCACATATCTTTTTGGCCCTCGCCAAAGCTCTGAATGCCAAAAATATTATAACAAGTGGGGTTGGCGTAAGAGAGGGGGTGTTCTTGAAAGATTTTTTACGCCCTAGCCTTAAATTTCCACAAAATTTTAATCCGAGTATCAAAAGTTTGCAAGATCGTTTTATATTATCATGCAATAAATCGGTCACAAGATATGCAAAAGATATATTTATGGTATTAAAAAAGCTTCATAGTCTAAGCGATAACTATCTTGAAGTGCTTTTAGTTGCTGCAAAACTTCACAATGTAGGTCAAGAGATTGGCTTTTATGGCGATCATAAAAACTCAGCCTATATAGTCTTAAATGCCTTAAATTATGGCTTTTCGCATGAACAAAAAGCATTGATTGCAGTAGTAATTGGCACAAACGGAAAGAAAAATATATATGAATTTGAGCGATATAAAAATTTACTTCCAAAAGCCGAGTGTATAAGATGGCTAAGTTTTATACTCTCACTTGCAAAGGCACTTGATCTAACCTGTGAAAGGCTAAATTTAAACTTCGAATTTAGTGGACATACGCTAAAAATAGAAGGTGCAAAAGAATTTGCTATGGCAAAAGAAGAGATAAAAAAGATCACAAAACCTGAAATTTTTGCTATTTCGTTTGTATAAATTTTGAAACTGGCTTTAACGCTAAAAATTTAAATTGGATGAGAATTTTAGCTAAAACTACTAAAATTCTCCGCTCATTTTATCTTTATAGTTACTTAAACTATTTTTTCGCTCTTCTAAAAATGAGCTTAGCTTTTTCTTGTTCTCTTCAAAAAATATAGCAAAATCCTGCTCATTTTGTATCTTGTCTTCACCAAAGCTATCAAGCATTACATTTGAGCTACCAACTATCACCAAATAACGCCTATTTTCATAGCTTAATAGCATTAGCTTATTCGTGCGATCAAGATACTTTTCATATATTATATTGACGTTACTATTTTGATTTTTAAGTAGCCAGTTCATTGATTTTGTATCATTTTGAGACTGATTTCTAGGTGCTTTAAATCCGCTAAAATCATTACTCTTTGACGTAATATATCTTTTAAATACATATAAAAATACAAGAAGCGTAATAAGCACACTTAAGACTATAAAATACCTTGAGTCTATATTCAGCATAGGCTCTTCATCTATCTTTGGAGTGCTAGGGGCCTCTATTTTTGCACTAGCTTGAGGCATATTTTGTATTTGAGGTTTTGCATTTTTTAGAGTTACACGAATGCGGAGTCCAAAACTATCAGTCGTCTTTGAAGCATTTACGATAATAGCATCATTTGAGCGCAAATTTAAGACAAGCGAGTTTTGCTTTGGCTCTATCTCAAGCTCTTGAATAATCTTTGAGTTTATGTCTTTACTAGCACTTTGATCGTAATTTAGCGAATTTAATATCAAAGATGTTGTGTCTTTTTCGCGCTTTTGAAAGATATTTCCTTCATAAGGTGCATCAAAACTAAGCATAATATCAACCCTATCAGCACGTTCATAGATATTGTAAGTTAATAGATTTGAAGCTAAAATTTGAGTTGCAAAAAGTAAGAAAAATAGTATAAATTTCATAAAAGTTCTTTTTTGAAGTACTGAATAACTGACTTTGAATCCAAAATTTCATTTATCCTGATGGCTAAATTTTTCTCATAAACCATTACTTCGCCTTTTCCAAAAATTCTATTATTTATATATAGCTCCACACTCTCACCAGCTGGCTTTTCAAGGTCTATAACAGAGCCAGCTTCAAATTTCAAAAGCTCATTTATGCTAACCGTAGTAGTTCCTAGCTCAGCTATAAAATCAACGCTTATATCCATAAGCTCATCATAGCTCTTAAAAAGCCCTAGCTGCTCTAGCGTCTCTATCGCACTCTCGTCGTTCATTGTATGTTGTAGCCTATTTGAAATGTTCTATTTTTTATTTTATATACAAATTTCTCTTTTAGTTTGATACCAAAATTTTCAACTTCGCCTAAAAATTCAGGCGTTCCAAGCTTATAAGCATTTGGCTCTTTTTCATTTAGTAAATTTTTAGCTTTGCCAATGATCTGATTTGCTATCTCTTTACAAAGATCGTCTAGATCACCACCATCAACATCTTCGTGACCAAAAAAGGCATTCATGAAAATTTTCAAAGTATCTTTTTTAAAAAATAGGTAAAAATGATACTCGCTTTTGCCCTTATAGACTGGTATGCTAGCTCCGTAAAATCCTTTACCTAGACTCTTGCCAAACTCTAAATCCAGCCCTAAAGTATCCTTGCAAAGATAGCTTGTAGCTTCATCTATAACTTTTCTCATATCTCTTCCTTAAGACTTGAAATGCATTTTCAATTATACTTTGGCTTTACTAAATTAGCTATAAATTTATTAAGCATTTTAAAAGAGTTTATCTATCTCTTTTACTAGCTTTTCACCGCTAAATTCGGCACAAAGCTTAACTATTTGCGTACCTATTATCGCTCCGTCAGCATATTTTTTTACTTCATTAACATCATCTTTGTTTTTTATACCAAAGCCAACAGCCACTGGCAAATCGCTCTTTTTCTTAAGCTCTAGGACCAATTTTTTTATCCTATCTTCATCAGCCCTTTTTGAACCGCTAACGCCGATCGCGCCAAGAGCGTAGATAAATCCTGAGCCAAATTTTAAAATTCCATCCGCTCTACTACCAGATGTGACGCTGATAAGTGGTATCAGGCTTAAATTTAGCTCCTTGCACTTTAGAGCAAATTCCTCGCACTCCTCGCAAGGCAGATCCGGCACGATAAAGCCGCTAACTCCAGCCTCAACTGATCTTTTTAGAAATTTATCAACACCATAAGCAAAGATGATGTTGTAATAAACCAAAAAAACAAGTGGCTTTGTCACTTTTGCCTTGCAACTCTCAAGCATATCAAAGACAACGTCTGTATTTACGCCATTTTGCACCGTCTCAAAGCTAGCTTGCGCGATGAGTTTGCCATCAGCTAGCGGGTCAGAGTAAGGGATGCCGATCTCAACTAGATCTAGCGTGCTCTCATCTAAATTTTCTAAAAATTCCTTCGTTTTTTCTAAGCTTGGATATCCAGCCACGATGTAGCCGATGTTTGCCTTTTTGCCGTTAAATGCGCTTCTAACCTTATCCATAAATTTTTCCTTTTTCGTAGCCGATAACTGTGTTTATATCCTTATCGCCCCTGCCTGAGACGTTTACGACGATGACGCTTTTTTTATCAAGTTTTGGGCAAAGCTTCTCCAGATACGCCAGTGCGTGCGCGCTCTCGATGGCTGGGATGATGCCTTCCATTTTGCTTAGAAAATACAAGGCATTTATGCACTCATCGTCAGTTACAGCTTCATATTTTACCCTTTTGATGTCGTTTAGGTGGGCGTGCTCTGGGCCGATGCCTGGGTAGTCTAGGCCTGCTGAGATGCTGTGAACTGGCGAGATCATGCCGTACTCATCTTGCAAGACCGTCGTTTTCATGCCGTGGATGATGCCAGTTTTGCCTTTGCTAAGCGTAGCTGCATGATAAGGTGTCTCTATGCCAAGACCGCCAGCCTCAATACCTACTAAATTTACGCTCTCATCGTCCAAAAACGCACTAAAAATGCCAATAGCATTGCTGCCGCCGCCAACGCAGGCAATGACGTAGTCGGCCTTTTTGCCGTAATCTGCAAGCTGAGCTTTGGCCTCTGTGCCGATCACGCTTTGAAAGTCACGCACGATCTTTGGATATGGGTGTGGACCAACGGCTGAGCCAATGACGTAAAATGCGCTCTCTATCTCATTTACCCACGCTTGTATGGCCGCCGTAGTCGCCTCTTTTAGCGTTTTTAAGCCGTCTTCTACGCTCACCACTTTTGCGCCAAGAAGCTGCATACGAAAGGCATTTAGCTGCTGTCTAGCCACGTCTGTTGCGCCCATATATACGTCACACTCTAAGCCCAAAAGTGCTGCTGCAGTCGCTGTTGCCACACCGTGCTGACCAGCTCCAGTCTCAGCTAAAATTTTCTTTTTACCCATTTTTTTAGCAAGCAGTGCTTGAGCTAGGGCGTTATTTATCTTGTGCGCACCCGTGTGGTTTAGATCCTCTCTTTTTAGGTAAATTTCATGTCCGTAGTGCTCGCTTAGGCGCTTTGCAAAAAAGAGCGGACTAGGCCTGCCAACGTAGTTTTTCAAAAGATCATCAAGCTCATCTTTAAACTCTTTTGTCTTTGCGATGCTCTCATAAGCATTTTCTAGCTCATCAAGGGCAAACATCACCGTCTCAGGCACGAACTGCCCGCCAAATTTTCCAAAATACGCCTTACTATTCATCTTCTACCTCACCTATGATCTTTAAAATTCTCTCTATCTTTTGCGCATCTTTTATGCCATTTTCGTCCTCGACTTTGGAGTTGATATCGACTAAATATGGCCTAAATTTCAGCGCCTCTTTGATGTTGTGCTCGCCTATGCCCCCAGCCATGCCAAATTTAAATTTAACCTCTTTTAAAATTTTCCAATCAAAGCTAATGCCATTTCCACCGGCATTTTCGCCCTTGCAGTCAAAAAGCGCCATGTCAAAATGCTTAAAATCAACCTCTGGCAAGCTATCTTTCACGCTAAAAACCTGCCAAATCTCAAGCCCCATATCTTTTAAATTTGCCTCTAAATTTTCACTCACTACTCCATGCATCTGAGCTACGTCAAGACCAGCAAACTGACAAATTTCTATTATCTCGCACTCACTTTGCTCCGCAAAAACGCCAACTACTTTTTTGCCATTGCTGTGAGCAAATTTCACTATCTGCCTGGCTAAATTTAGCTCGACCTTTCTTTTGCTTTTGGCAAATATCAGCCCGATAAAATCAACATCCAAAGCGCAAACCGCACTCGCCTCGTCTAGCGTTTTGATACCACAAATTTTAACCAGCGCCATTAGCCCCAGCCTTTATAAACTCTTCATAAAATTTATACGCCCTGCCAGAATTTATCACCTCAAGCACCATTTTTTTTGCCTCGTCTGGGCTCTTTGCGCCATCAGCCCCGTAAAGTGCAAACATCGCATTAAAGACCACGATGTCAAATTTCGCCCCCTGCTCCTCGCCTTTTAGCGTGCGGATCAATGTTTTGGCGTTTTCTTCAGGTGTGCCGCCCTCGATATCGCTGTGAAGCGCTCTTTTAAAGCCAAACTGCTCTGGCGTGATGCTATATTCAAAAATTTCGCCATTTTTTAGCTCCACAACGCTTGTTTCACTGCAAAGCGTGATCTCATCTAGTCCGTCATCGCCGCGAACGACAAAAGCGTGCTTTCTACCAAGGATCTTAAGCGTCTGGGCGTAGAGTTTTAGCACTGGTTTGTGATAGACGCCAACTAGCTGATTTGTAAGGTTTAAATTTGGATTTAAAAGCGGTCCAAGCACGTTAAATACGGTTCTTATGCCAAGTCTTTGGCGCACTTCTCTCACCTCACCCACTAGCGGATGGAAAAATGGTGCATGGAAAAAGGCTAAATTTTTACTAGCTAAATTTTCGCGCTGTTTTGCCAGTGATTTTTCACTTTTTACACCTAAAATTTCAAGCACATCAGAGCTGCCTGACTTGCTTGAAACTGCCTTGTTGCCGTGTTTTGCGACCTTTATGCCAAGACTTGCAAGGATAAATGCCACCGTGGTTGAGATATTTATCGTCTTAAAGCCATCGCCTCCAGTGCCGCAAAGATCGATCATAGGTGTGTCATCACGGTAGGTTTGCGAGTATTTTAGGATATTTTTCGCAAGCGCAGCGAGGCTTTTTGGATAGAGGCTCTTTTCGCTAATGAGCACCAAAAGGGCTGAAAGCTGCACGATCTCGTATTCTTTACTGGCTATTATCTCACAAATTTGCTCAAAGTCGCTATCATCAAGCGGTATGCTCTCTTGAAGCTTGATAAGATATGGCTTAAGTGAGCGAATTTTTGGCTCTTTAACCTCATCTTTTGCTTTGTAATTTACAAAATTTTCAACTATCTTTTTACCGTATTGCGTAAAGTAGCTCTCAGGGTGAAACTGGATACCAAATATCGGCTTATCTTTTACGCTAAGTGCCATAACTACGCCATCATCGCTCACCGCATCAGCACTCAAGCTAGCTGGGAGCTCATCGACATAAAGCGAGTGGTAGCGCATAACCTCAAAGCGCTCTGGTAGCCCTGCAAAAAGCGGCTCTTTGTTTTTCACGTCAATAAACGAGGTCTTGCCGTGAAGTGGGTCATCTAGTCTTTTTATCTTTGCGCCAAAACTAAGCCCTATAGCTTGATGTCCAAGGCAAATTCCAAGTACCGGCACGCCAAGGTCGGCTTTTAGAATTTCTAAACAAACTCCGCTATCTTTTGGGTGCTTTGGCCCTGGGCTTAAAATGATCTTGCTTGGGTTTAGTTTTTTGATCTCGTCAAGCGTGATCTTGTCATTTCTAACACATCTAACCTCTTCATCTGTAAGCTCTTTTACATATTGCTCAACATTAAAAACAAAACTATCGTAATTATCTATGAGTAAAATCAACCTATATCCTTTAAATTTAGCAGCGGCTGAGCCTTGGCTAAATTTCTATAAATTTAGGCAAAATTATAACTAAAAGAAAGTTTAATTAGGCTTTTGTACGGCTTTCGTAGGCTTTTAAAAGTGAAAGCATGTCGACGTTTTCTAAATTTACGCCAGTTGGCACGCCCTGGGCGATCTTGCTAAATGAAATTTCACTCATGCCAAGCTTATCCTCGACATAAAGCATGAGCGCATCAGAATTTAGCCCTGGTGTAAAGGCAAAAACGACCTCTTTTGAGCCATTTTGCGTGATCGCACTTCGCAGCCTCTCTATGGCATCCTCGTCGATCTCGTCAAGCACGAAGTAAAGGCCGTTGTAGATGCCATTTTGCTCAAAAACTAAGATATCTTTTGGACTCTCAACCAGCAATATAACCTCACTGTCCCTGCTCTCGTCACTGCAAATGTCACAAATTTCATTTTCGCTTAGCCCACCACAACGCTCACAGCGCTTGATAAATCTCACCGCATCTTCGATATTTTGAGCGAGCCTTAGCCCTGCAAAGCTATCTTGCATGCAGACAAAATAGGCAAACCTTGCGGCTGATTTTTTACCAACACCAGGGAGCTTTGCAAAAGACTCAGTTAGTTCGTTAAATTTTTCTAAGCCTCTTTTCATACTCGCTTTGCCTTTGATCTAAGTAAAATTTTAAATACATGATAGCCGTCTTCGTAGTCATAAACTAGCTCAAATTTTTGCATCTGACAAATTTGCTCGATGATATAAAGTCCAAGCCCCATACCACTTCCTGCACTCACTTTGTCGCCACGCACAAAGGCTTGTTTGTAGTAATCAATCGGATGATTTAGCTTTTTGCCTAAATTTTTAACCGCTATAAATTCGCTATCGCAAATCAAAATAGCCTTTTTATCCTCTGCGTATTTTAGGGCATTGTCTATCAAATTTTTAATCGCCAAACTAAAAAGCTGAAAATCCACTCTTAAAATAACGTCATCTCTGATATCACAGCTCACTCGCTCTTCAAATTTATCAAGCATTAGCATATCTTGCACTTGCTCCAATATAAGTGAAAAATGACACTCTTGATAGTTTAGTGCGTAGCTTTTAGAAAGGAGCTGCTCGACCTTGCTAAATTCATTTATCAGCATCTCAAGGCGCTCGAAAACGTTTATGAGCCTCATCTTTTGGGTCTCATTTGCGACCATTTCAGAGACGATCCTGCCCTTGCCAATCGGAGTCTTTAGCTCATGCATGATCGCACGTAAAAATAGCTGCCTTGAGCGGATGAGCTCTCTGATCTTGCAAACGGCATTATCAAACTCAACCGCGACCTGTCCGATCTCATCTTGCTCATTTTCATTTAGCCTAGCCGTCATCGCCATTTCCATATTTCCACTGGCAAATTTTCTGATATCTTTACTAAGCCTTCTAAGTGGTGAAAGACTTCTAAGAACAGAAACATAAAGTGAAATTAGAAGGGCTGAAACTATCAAAAAAGCAACCCAAAGTGGATCATTTACGTGTCTTGCGTCGTTACTTTCAAGAAGTAGCTGAAAAGACGGGTTTTTAATAAGCAAATACAAATCACCTTTGTAATTAACCGATTGCACCACTCCAAGAGGTGTGTGCTGCGTAAAAACAACAGTTCCATTTGTAGCTATTGAAGTGGCTAAATTTTTATTTCCAACATACTCTAAGTAAAAATTTTTAAAATAATGTTCTAAATCTCTTGGGGGATTTCCGCGTTCATAGAGTGCGACAAGATAGTTCATCGCACTTATTTGTCTATCCTTTAGTTTTTCTAAAGCGCTCTCTTGCTGAATGTTTGCAAAAGTTACAAAGAGCAAGCACATCAGCGAGAAAGCTATGGCAAAGATAATAGTTATCTTCGTAGTTATGGAATATTTCATCCGATAAGCTTATATCCTATGCCTCTTACTGAAAATATATGTTTTGGGGCTTTTGAGCTATCACCGATTTTTGATCTAAGGCGTCCGATAATAACATCTAAGCTCTTTGAATCTTTATCTTTTAGGCTTTTGCAGTTATAAACTAGCTGTTCGCGTGATACTGAAAAGCTGTGTTGCTTAATGAGATAAGTTAAAATTTCATACTCAGCTGGAGTAAGCGCTAATGGCTCATTATTAAAGTAAATTTCGTGGCGTTTATCATCGATCCTAAATGCGCTATCAACGACCTCTTCTTGTACTTCATTTGTCTTTTTATATCTTCTTATAAGACTTGTGATACGAGCATACATCTCTTTTGGATCGTATGGTTTTGGCAAATAATCATCAGCACCAAGCTGAAGTCCAACAACCTTGTCACTAATATCGCTTCTAGCTGAACTTATGATGATAGGAATGTCATATTTTTGGCGAATTTCTTTACAAACCTCAAGCCCATCAATGCCCGGTAAAGTAAGATCAAGTATTAACAAATCATAGTTTTTTATCCCAGCACTAAGCCCTAAATAAGGGTCCTCAAAATTCGTAACTTTTATATTAAAACTATCAAGATATTCAGATAAAATTTGTGCAAATTCTGGATCGTCTTCTATCATTAAAACATTAACCATGAATTATCCTTTTTATTAAAAATAGTAGAGATTATACGGCAAAAATGTAAATTCTTTTTTAAATTTAAACTTTTTTGGGTAAAATCCCATATTTAAAATAAGCTTAATTAACAAGGGAAAATGTGGAATTTGACTATTACGAAATCCTTGAAATTTCAAGAAATGCAAGCGGAGATGAGATCAAAAAAGCCTTTAGAAGACTTGCTTTAAAATATCACCCAGATAGAAATTCTGGCGACAAAGAGGCTGAACTAAAATTTAAACAGATAAATGAGGCTTATCAAGTTTTAAGCGACGAGCAAAAACGCTCTATTTACGACAGATACGGCAAAGAAGGCCTTGAGGGTCGATTTGGCAGCGGTGGTGGATTTAGTGCCGATTTTGATCTTTCAGATATTTTTGACTCATTTTTTGGTGGCGGTTTTGCAAGCAGTTCTAGACAGAGAAAAAGATACTCAGAAAAATACTCAGCCGATCTTGAAATTCCTATAAATTTGGAGTTTAACGAAGCTATTTTTGGTTGTGAAAAAGAGATAAAATTTGATCAAAAAGTGCCTTGCCCAACATGCAATGCAACTGGCAGTAAAGATGGCAAGAGCAAGACATGCCAGCACTGTGGCGGAAGTGGCAGGATAACACGCGGAAATGGCTTTATGAATATCGTCCAAGAGTGCCCATATTGCCACGGAAGCGGTGAAGTAATAAGCGAACCATGCCCTGATTGCAATGCAAAAGCTTATAAAATCCAGCAACAAACTGTAAAGATTACTATCCCTGAAGGCGTTGATAGCGGCATGAGAATGAGAGTAGCTGGCAAAGGCAATATCGGTACAAACGGCATTCAAGGCGATCTTTATGTAAGCATAAACGTAAAAGAAGACAAGCATTTCATACGTCACAACGACGATGTTTATCTAGAAATTCCTGTCTTTTTCACACAAGCTATACTTGGCGAAAGTATAAAAATTCCAACTCTTCGAGGAGAAACTGAGCTAAAACTACCTGTTGGAGCAAAAGACAAGCAACAATTTATCTTTGAAAATGAAGGTATTAAAAGCGTAAATTCGCGTAAAAAAGGTAGGCTCGTAGCACAAATTTCTATTCAAACGCCTGAAAAACTAAGCGATGAGCAAAAAGAGCTTTTAAATAAGCTTCAAGCTAGCTTTGGTATAGAATCGGGCAAATCAAATACTGATGAAAGCGTCTTTGATAAGATAAAAAGCTGGTTTAAAGGCGATGAGCCAAAAGGCAAAAAGAAAAAATAAATTTAAATTTGTGACGTTAAATTTGACGTCACAAATTCTTTCAAAATAAATTTTATATATCCTAATTTTTACAAGTAAATTTCACACAAATTTTAAAATTTCATGAGTGGAGAATTTTGGCTCCAAATTTAGTAGTCTGCTAAGGCGAGTGAGATAAGATTTTAAAATTTACAGAAATAAAATAACATATATTTTTTGTTCTTTTATTAAGAGAGAATGGAGCTTAAATTACAGTCTGCTTGCAGTTGCGAGCTAGTAAAGCAAAAGAACTCCATTCTCCCTTAATAATCCCTCTGCCCTGACACGTTCAAGGTGCATGCGTTTTGCTATCGAGCAAGTGTCAGGCAAATTTTAAAATTTCATGAACGAGTAATTTCGGCTCTAAGATTTGAGCCAAGCAAAAAGCAAAGACAAATCTTAGCAGTCAATTCTTACGAGTAAGCAAAATTTTAAAATTTGCAAGAGAGTATAAATTTACTCAATTGCAAGCTCCAAATAATAATCAAGCTGATCGCGTCTGATGATACGTATAAGGTTTGTGCTACCCTCAACGCCCGTAGGGTGACCGGCTGTGACAAGATAGGTCTTGTCGTGTTCAACATATCCCTCTTCATACGCCTTTTTCATGACATTTGCTAAAAGTGAGCTAAGCTTTGTTTTTTCTAGTACTAGCGCTGGCGTAACACCCCAAGCAAGGGTAAGCATGTGTGCTGTTTGCTCATCGTGAGCAACTGCAATGATGTCGATATTTGTGCGGTTTCTAGCTAATTTTATGGCCGATTTTCCTGAGCCAGTGATTGAGATTAATGCATCTGCCTTTATGCGAACAGCAAGAGATGCGGCACTACTTGCCACCATATCAGTCTCGTCAAAAAAGTCAAACTCATCAAATTTATTATATGGATAGATGCTTTGAGTTTGGATGATCGTTTTACTCATCGCCTCTACGACCGCGACTGGGTTTTTACCGATCGCACTCTCTTCACTTAGCATAACAGCATCAGTACCGTCTAGCACAGCATTTGCCACGTCGCTGATCTCCGCCCTTGTAGCAGTTTCATGCTCTGCCATGCTTAGCATCATCTGCGTTGCAGTAATGACTGGCTTGCTTGCTGCATTTGCCTTTTTGATGATGAGCTTTTGGATAGTTGGAACCTTATAAAATGGCACTTCTATGCCGAGATCGCCACGAGCTACCATAATACCATCACTCTTTGCAATGATGTCGTCTATATTTTCAACCGCGTCAAATTTCTCGATCTTAGATAAAACAGCAGCTCTTGAGCCAAATTCTTTTAAGATATTTTTTGTCTTTATTACGTCATTTGCATCTTGTACGAAGCTAATAGCGACAAAATTTACACCATGCCTTGCGCCAAATTTCATATCTTCTTTATCTTTTGGTGTGATGATCTCGATGCCAAGAGCTGTATTTGGAAAATTTACGCCTTTGTTTGAGTTTAAAATTCCATCATTTTCAATGATAGTTTTTACTACTTCTTTACCTTCGCTAACGACCTTTGCTCTTATAGAGCCATCATAGAGATAGACATACTCGCCAACCTTTAGCATAGGCAAAATTTGAGGCTGGTTTAGGCTTACTTTATAAATTCCTTTTTCCACTTTTTCACCGATGATCTCATCAGCATGGATACTAAGTTCATCACCGGCCTTTAGATAAAATGGCTCACTAAGCTTGCCAACTCTGATCTTTGGGCCGCAGATATCTTGTAAAATTCCTATTCTTTTATTTAGCCTTTTTTCGATATTTCTTATCTTGTCAATATTTGATTTATGGTATTCGTGTGTCCCATGGCTAAAATTTAAACGAAAGACATTAACACCTGCTTTTACCATCGCTTCCATTGTCTCTTCATTATCACTTGCTGGCCCCAAAGTAGCTACGATTTTTGTCTTTTTTATCATTTTATGCCCCATAAATTTGATTTTTGCGATTATAACACATTTTAATAATGTAATTTTTTGTATAATAGGCAAAATTTCAAAGGAGAAGATATGAATAAATTTTTATTAGCGTCTCTTGGTTTAGCAGCTGTTGCTTGCGTTGCTATGGGAGATGATAAAGTTTATAAGCTAAAGCTTGCTAGCTCATGGGAGAGCACTATGCCAGTGCTTGGTGATGTGCCAAAAGAGTTAAAGGATAAAGTTGAAAAGATGAGCAATGGCAGACTTGAGCTAAGGATTGATTATCCATCAAAGCATAAATCACCTTTTGCAATGCTTGATTTTGCTAAAAGCGGTCAATACGACATTACCTACACAAGTAGCTATTATTATAAAGGCAAAGATGCTAAAACTATATTTTTTACAGCAACTCCATTTATGATGAATACTGATGAGCAAACAGCTTGGTATGAATTTGGCGGCGGTAAGGAGCTTGAGGCAAAAGTTTACGATCCATACAATATCAAAATTTTTAGAGCTGGAAATACCGGCATGCAAATGGGTGGCTGGTTTAAAAAAGAGATCAAATCACTAGATGATATCAAAGGCTTAAAGATAAGAATTCCGGGCTTTGGTGGTGAAATTTACGCTAAACTTGGCGCTAACATTAACACTATCCCAACTGGTGAGCTTTACATGGCTCTTGAGATGGGAACGATCGACTCAGTCGAATGGGTTAGCCCAGCTTATGATATGGCACTTGGCTTTCACAAAGTGGCAAAATACTACTACACAGGCTGGCAAGAGCCAAACGGTGAAACTCAATTTTTCTTTAATAAAAAATCATACGAAAAACTTCCAGATGATCTAAAAGCGATCTTTGAAGCAGCTGCAGCAGAAGTAGCAAGAGATGCAAATACAAAAGTATTTTATTCAAATGTCGAGTACTGGGATAAAATGAAGAGCGAGTATCCAGACATCCAAGTAAAATCTTTCCCACCAGAAGTAATCGCAGCTCTTAAAAAAGCCACAAATGAGCTTCTTGATGAAGAGAGTGCTAAAGATCCGTTATTTAAAGAGATCGTTGAGTCTCAAAGAGCTTTCCTTAAAAAAGCAAGAGAATGGACTAAAATTTCAGACTACGCTTATATCAAAACAAACGAATAGTAAAATTTAGCAGGGACCTTCCCTGCTTTTTATATTTACTCTAATTACTTTCAATAAAAAATTTTAATCAAAATGTTTCTATAAGCTATAAATTTTTATAAAAATAAATACTGGTGGCTATTATAGATAGAAAATTTCTCTCATTGAGCACTCGATCTTTGACTCATCGAGTGTATTGTTAAAAAATAAATTTAGTGCTAAAATCGCTTGATATAAAAGCATATCGGCCCCATCTTTTACACTAAGGCTGCTTTTCTTGGCCATTTCTAAAAATGGTGTTTGCTTACCATAAATCACATCAAATGCAAATTTAGCATCCTTAAAAATACTTTTTAAAATTTCTTTAGGTGCTGGTAAAAAATCATCCTTTAAACCAGCAGAGGTTGAGTTAATGACTAGATCAAATTTTTGCTCTTCATAGTTATCCCAACTAAAGCATTTGTACTCATCTTTAAATTTCTCAAGCCTATCTTTGCTTCTATTTAGTATGCAAACATCAACGCCTTGTTCTTTTAATGCATAAGTTATGGCATTTGCAGTACCGCCAGCTCCAAGAACAATAGCTTTTTTTACACCTTTAAAATTTTTTATTGCTTTTAAAAATCCAGGCGCATCTGTATTGTATGCATAAATTTTGTCATTTTTAAGCACAAGAGTATTTGCAGAGCCTATTTTGCGAGCTATATCCGAAGCTTCATCGGCTAAATTTAAAGCCCACTCTTTATGTGGAAGTGTTACGTTTGCACCGTTTAATTTTAAGGATTTAAATTTATTGATTAATTCACTGCCATCTTTTAGCAAGACTCTTGTGTAAAGTGCTTTTAAGCCAAGGTCTGCAATGGCTTTGTTGTGCAGCCTCGGAGATACCGAGTGAGCTATTGGATCTCCAAAGACTGCGAATGTTTTCATTTTGCTCTAAAGATAAAAGCGTCTTTATTGATATCTTTTCTAATATCACCTACTGCTTTTTGAAGCGTTTTTTCATCAAATGGACCAACTAAAATTTTAGTCAGCTCGCCAACTTTTATAGTCTTGTAGTTATATCCCTTAGCAGCGATCTTCTTCATATATTCAGCATTTGGATTAAATTTACTAGTCACAAATACTTGAACATAAGAGCCTTTTGTAGCAGGTTCACTTTTAGCTACCTCAGCTTTTTTGTCCGTTTTTTCTATTTTAGTTTCAGCCTTTTTTTCAATCTTTTTATCTACTTTATTTTCAGTCTTAGCTGATTTTGCCTCACTCTTTTTATCAGTAGCTGCTACTTTTTCGACTTTTTTAACTGAAGTATCTACCTTTGTCTCAGCTTTTTTTGCTGGTATTTCAGCAGGCTTTTCAATAGGCTTAACTATCTCTTTTGACTCTTCAGTTTTAGAAACAGGCTTATTGTTTTCTTTATCTTTTAGCTTTTTGATCATATCTTCAAATTCATCTTGTTGCTTATTTTCAGGCACGATCGGTACTTGCTCAAAAAGCTGTGTATCGCCTTTTTTATTGTCTGAATTTGTATCAGCTATCGGAGCTTGTCTATCTACTGGCTGCTCAGCTGGTACTGGAGGAAGCACTAGTCTTGAATCAGCTTCATTTTGCGCTTGTGAAGGATCGCTTGAATTTACTAGCTTCATAGCCACTACAATGATCAAAAAAAGTATAATAAGAGCTGCAATAAATATCAGAAGCTTTTTTAGCTTCAATCCTCTTGCGTCATCGTCTCTTTCTAAAAGAATATCTTTTAACTCATCATTTTCCACTTTTTATCCTTAATTACATATATTTTGACCAACTTGCCCCGCGCTCTTTTTGATAGAGTTTATAAGGTAAAGTTAGTATGTTAAATTCTTTTGGCATATCGATATTTGGAAACATCCTCCACTCTTTAGGTAGCTTCTGTGAAAGCTTTGCGTTGAGCACGTTTGCCAGCTGACAAGCCTCATTTAGCGTAGTGTGACCTTTATGCACATAAAGATGTAGATGTCCTGGCGTCTTACTCTCGTAGGCTGTAAAATTTATAAATCCTTCTTCTCTTAAAAGAAGCTGTGCTTTATGCCAAAATCTATCTGGGGTTCTGCCGTTATAGTCAAAGACTATATTTTCAACTTTATCATTCGCATTTATTAAAGAGTGTGCAATAACAGCCTTGCCCTCTTCATGCTCTTTCATGACACTATAAGTTAGCGGCTCGTTGATTTTTTCAAATTTATCAAAGAAAATTTTGCCTCTGTATTCTATTTTATTAACGATCGTATCACGCTTGATATAGTAGTGAGTTGTAATAATCTTTATAAGTGCCGTATCAATACTTTGCATCAAAATGTCGCTTTATCATAGATTATAAATTTATGGGCAAGTTCAACTAGCTCAGCTTTTGTCTTCTCTTGCAAAGATGTATTGTTTATATCGCTTAGCACGTCAGCTATTTTGTTTGCTATTAGCTCAAACTCAGCCTCTTTCATGCCACGAGCCGTAAGCGCAGGACTACCAACACGTATACCACTTGTGATAAATGGGCTTCTTATCTCGCCTGGAACCGTATTTTTATTTACCGTTATTCCAGCATTTCCAAGAGCGATATCAGCGTCTTTACCGCTAAATTCGCGGTTTAAAAAGCTCATTAAAATTAGGTGATTATCAGTGCCACCACTCACTAGGTCAAAGCCTCTTTTTATTAATACTTCACCTAATTTTTTAGCATTTGCTTTTACTTGTTTAGCATAAATTTTCCACTCAGGGCTAAGGTTGTGCTTAAAACCAACTGCCTTTGCTGCGATGACATGAACTAGTGGTCCGCCCTGGATGCCTGGAAAAATAGAGGCATTTATCTTCTTAGCATACTCTTCATTGTTTGTCATAATGATACCGCCTCTTGGGCCTCTTAATGTTTTATGCGTAGTTGAGCTTACGACATCACAGTATGGGAAAGGACTTTGATGCTCGCCAGCAACAACAAGACCAGCAATGTGAGCAACATCTGCAAAGAGTATCGCCCCAACAGCATCGGCTATCTCACGGAATTTTTTAAACTCAATCTCTCTTGTGTATGCGCTTGCGCCACAAACGATCATTTTTGGTTTTACTATCTTTGCGATATCCATGACTCTATCGTAGTTTATGCGGCCATCAAGCTCGACGCCATAGAAAAAGCTCTCATACATCTTACCAGAGCTGCTGACCTTTGCACCGTGTGTCAAATGTCCACCATGGCTTAGATCCATGCCTAAAATTTTATCACCTGGATTAAGCAAAGCACCGTAAACGCCTTGGTTTGCCTGGGAACCTGAGTTTGGTTGAACGTTTGCAAATTCACATCCAAAAAGCTCTTTACATCTATCGATCGCTATTTGCTCGATCTCATCTACAAATTCGCAGCCACCATAATATCTCTTGCCAGGATAGCCTTCAGCGTATTTGTTTGTTAGGATTGAGCCCATTACTTCCATAACTTCTGGATATGTAAAATTTTCACTAGCGATCATCTCAAGGTGATCACATTGACGTTTTAACTCTAAATTTACTAGATCGTAAATATCCTTATCGTAGCTTTGCAAACTCATTTTTCATTCTCCTTTATCTCATTTTTAAGTGGCCTCATCGCTGGGAAGAGCACAACATCGCGAATTGATTTTTTATCCGTTAAAAGCATAACAAGCCTATCGATACCTATACCCTCACCTGCAACTGGCGGCATGCCGTATCCTAGGGCTTTTACATAGTCCTCATCCATCTCGTGTGCCTCGTCATCGCCTGCGTTTTTAGCATCGATTTGCGCTTTAAAGCGGTTGTATTGATCGATTGGATCGTTTAGCTCATTAAAGCCATTTGCTAGCTCACGACCAGCGATAAATAACTCAAATCTCTCAGCCACATCAGGGTTTGCGTCACTTCTTCTTGAAAGTGGGCTGATCGAAATCGGATAATCAATAACAAATGTTGGGTGTATAAGCTTACTCTCTACGTAGTTATCAAATAACTCAGCCTGTAAGTGACCAAGATCAAGCTTCTTATTTGCTTCAAGGCCATCAGCTCTTAGTTTTGCTAAAATTTTATCTTTATCATTTATGATATTATCATCTAGTCCGCCGATCTCAACGAGAGCTTTTTTGTAGCTTATTCGCTTAAATGGCTTACTAAAATCAATCTCCATGCCGTCAAAATTTACAACTTTTTCCATATCCAGCTTGTCTAAAATGACATTAAAAAGATCCTCTGTGATACCCATTAAATCGTGGTAGTTGTGGTATGCCCAGTAAAACTCTATACTTGTAAACTCAGGGTTGTGAGTAAGATCCATTCCTTCGTTTCTAAAATTTCTATTCATCTCATAAACAGCCTCAAAGCCACCTACTATAAGGCGTTTGAGGTATAATTCAGGTGCAATCCTTAGATATCTCTCTACTCCAAGGGCATTGTGAAAAGTGATAAATGGCTTGGCGTTTGCACCGCCTGCTATTGGGTGTAGCATCGGTGTTTCAACTTCTAAAAAGCCCTTTTCTTCAAAAAATCTTCTAATCGTACTTATAATCACTGAGCGTCTTTTAAAATCAGCTCTAACTTCAGGGTTCATTATCATGTCAAGATATCTTTGGCGATATCTTGTCTCAACATCAACTAAGCCATGATACTTCTCAGGAAGTGGACTTATCGACTTTGAAGCAAGGCTAAGCTCACTTACATGCATAGAAAATTCGCCAGTTCTTGTTATAAATGCATAACCTCTAACATAGACGATATCACCTATCTCTACGTATTTTTTAACGATTTTAAACCACTCTGGATCAAGCGTTTTATTACTAAAGTAAATTTGTAAATTTCCATCTTCATCTTCGATATTTGCAAAAACCGCTTTTCCAGCATCACGAATGAGTTTTATTCTGCCTGCAAGACCTACTAACTGACCTTCGGCCTTTTTTTCTTCTGTATCATTAATGTAGTTAAATTTTAGTCTAAATTTAGAGATATTCATATCTCTTCTAAGAAAATGCGGATATGGATTAATACCTAAATTTCTTAGCTCGTCTATGCTTTGTAGTCGTTGAATCTCATGTTGGTTGTCAAATATCACCTTACTTTCCCTTTATATTATTTTTTGAGCATTTTTCACAAATTCCATAAAGCTGCATCATATGGCCAGTTAGTTTAAAGCCATGATCTTTTGCGATACTGATTTGTCTTTTTTCTATCATTGGATCTTCAAATTCTATGATAAGGCCGCACTTTCTGCATATCATATGGTCGTGATGTGGCTTTGTGGCAAGCTCAAATTTTTTGCCTTGTGAACCAAAGCTGATTGATGTCACCATTTCTGATTCTTCAAGTAGATTTAGTGTTCTATAAACAGTTGCGATACCAATATTTAGCTCAGGGTGTGTCTCTTTTATAAAAAGATAAAGTCTTTCTGGAGTAAAGTGTTCGCCATTGTTATATAGCGTTTTTAGTAAAATTTCACGCTGTTTCGTGTATTTTAAACCATTGTCACGAAGCACTCTTTTGAATTTCTCAAGCAACGCATCATATTCTAAATTTTCTATCATCTTATTCCCCTTTTGTGATATTAGAGTCGGTATTTACACTAGCATTTGCATCCATTGAGATAAATGCGTCAGTTTTATTTGTATCCATTGGTCTTGCCACTATCTCATCTAACTCACTTTTGATATTTTTTACATCAAGATTTGTTATCCATTTGCCAGTTTCTATCAAAACCGGATAAACTTTACTGTTCGCAAAATAAGGAGCAATTATATTATTTAGCGAAGTGCCAGATATTACAGCAACTACTGCCGAAAATGTTAAGAAAATTTTTCCACTTCCCATAACAAATCCACCAAGTCTATCCAAAAAACCAAGTCCGCTTACTGAAACTATTTTTGATAAAAATTTACCAACTAGCAAGCAAACTAGCCAAAAAACTAGCCAAAGAGAGATAAATGCGACAAACTGTAAAAATGAAGGATTTTCAAATTTATATATATTTTTAGTTATAAACTCACCAGATAGATCTGAAAACCTGCTAGCTATAATTAAGCCACCGATAAGTCCGATAAGTCCGAATGCTTCTTTTATAAGTCCATTTAATATACCTTTTATGCCAAGCATCAAGACAAGAGCAATAATAATGATATCAAACCACGTTACTAAATCCATTATACAGTTCCTATTAAATTTTGAAGTTCTTGCTGGCTAGTTGAATAAGCTAGCGCATTTTCTTTTGTAATCTTACCCTCTTTTAGCACTTTCATCAAAGCCTGAGTTTGCGTACTCATGCCAGTTTGTTGTTGATTTAGCTGCATTTGTGAATAAATTTGATGTATTTTATTTTCACGTATCAAGTTTGAGATAGCCATATTGTTTATTAAAATTTCATGCACAGCGCACCTTCCACCGCCTATCTTTGGGATCAGACTTTGTGAAACGACAGCAGTTAATGACACGCTAAGCATATTTCTTACTTGTAATTGCTCACTTCCATCGAAACTATCAACGATCCTATTTATAGTTTGAATGGCTGAATTTGTGTGAAGCGTACCAAAGACTAAGTGTCCGGTCTCAGCCGCCGTAATAGCTGTTGAAATTGTTTCTCTATCTCTCATCTCGCCCACAAGTATGATATCTGGATCTTCACGAACCGCAGATTTTAAGGCCCTTGAATAAGAAGTTGCGTCAGTGCCGATATTTCTATGAGAAAATAGAGCTTTTTTATTGTTATGCACAAACTCGACTGGATCCTCAATTGTAATAATATGCTTTCTATAATTTAAATTTATCTCATTAAGCATGGCTGCAAGAGTTGTTGATTTACCACTTCCTGTCGGTCCAGTAACCAAAATAAGACCTTTTTCACGCTTAATAATGTGTTTAAAAATTTGTGGGGCATTTAACTCATCAAGAGATGGGATATTGATTGGGATTATACGAAAAGCAGCAGCTAAATCGCCATTCATGGTATAGTAATAGTTACCACGAAAGCGACCAATATCTCGAAGCTCGATCGCAAAGTCAAGCTCTTTATTATTCTCAAGCTCACTTTTTTGTTCATCAGTAATCAAAGCAAAACATAAATTCTCTATATCCTTGCCACTTAATACGCCAAAGTCAATGGGCTTTAAAGCGCCATCTACTCTTATTTGTGGCTCAGATCTTGAAACAAGGTGAAGATCGCTTGCCTTATCACTCACAACAGTTTTTAAAAGTGTTTTTATATCGCCAGCAAGATTACTAAGGTTATTATCTTCTGGTATTTTTACACTTAAATTCTTTGCCTGAAGCTGTTCGATTAGATCCATATTTTTACCATTATTCTATTATTTTTGGTACAGCAAAAAAATGCCCTTCACGTGAAGGAGCGTATTTCAAGATCGTATCAATCACATCACTTGGTCTTGGCTCATCTTCTCTTAAAGGCGTGCCACCTTTTATAGAGCTAACTACAGCTTCATCACTGCTTAGATCAAGTTCATTTAAAATATCAACAAAAGATACAATCTCACTTAGTTGTTTTTTTACTTCTTCTCTTTTTTCATCACTGATTTGTAAGGCAGAAAGTTTTTCTAATTTATTTAAAAGAGTGTCATCTATTTGCATTATATAAGTAACCTTATTAATTAATTTTGAGCCATTATATCACATTCAAGCTTTAATTTTGGGATAGTTTTAATTTAATTATGTTAAAATCTGCGAATTAAAATTTTTTAAAAATAAAGGAAAAGCGTTGGCTATAAAAGAAGATCTAACACAGATAAAACAAGAGATTGGTGCTCAAGAACAGTTTTTAGAAAGCATGATCAAAGGTGAGCGTTTCTTTAGAAAGTATAAAAAATTTATGATAATTGCCATTATTGTTGCTGTCGTTGCAATTATTGGATTCTATTCGAACAAAATAATAAATGATAATAGAATTGAAGATGCAAATTTGGCTTACTCAAAGCTCATTTTAAATCCAAACGATGCAAATGCCTTAAACATTTTAAAAGAAAAAGAACCAAATTTATATGCGCTTTTTTCACTTCAGCAAAAGCTTGATAAAAATGAGACAAATGGTATTAGCGAGCTTGCAAATTTAAAAGTAAATCCTATAGTAAAAGATATCATTCTTTCACAAAATGGTAATGCAAACAATCAAATTTTAAGCGAATATAGCACACTTTTAAAAGGTTTTGAGCTTTTAAAACAAAACAAAATCAAAGAAGCAAATGATGAGTTTAATAAAATTTCACTCGACTCTCAACTTCAAACTTTAGTTAAAAATTTAAAACACTATCAGGGAATAAAATAATGAAAAAAATTACTCTTTTCTTGGCTTTTGCCTTGGCTTTAGTTTTAAGCGGATGTGGCACAAAAAGACAATATTTCGAGCCAGCTCAAACCTCTGGCAAAATTTCTTTGTCAAAAGATATGCCATCTTATATCAAATCAGCAAATGCAAATGGCGCCACTCTTGACAACGGCAATATCATCACCAAAAACGGTCTAAATACAAACATCAAGTTGCCTGAAAATTTTAATTTCTTAAATGAAAACAACGGCTTTATCATATCAGCTAGTATAAATGGCGATCTAAATGTGACAGATCCTAGTGGACACAGCGTTTATAGCAATAAATTTCCAACAGCAATCGTTGCTGCTTCTCTTGATCAAAACCTATTAGCAGCTATCAGCACGGCAAACCACATCTATCTAATAGACATAAATACCGCAACAACAATAATGGAATATAGCTCGTCTAATATAGCAGCGGTTGATTCAAGGGTCGTAGCACCATTTTTTATGAGCTCACTGATTGTATATCCGGCATTAGATGGCAAAATTTACATAGTACAAAAAGAGACTGGTAGAATTTTACGTGACGTGGTCGTAAGCTCTGAAAATTTCTTTAATAACATCATATTTTTAGGCGTTGAGGGCGATAATCTAATTGCAGCAACAGCTAAAAAACTTATCGTCATTAACCCAAGTCAAACAGTTTATTATGACGGTGAGATCAAGGATGTACTGGTTAATAACGATGAAATTTATATCTTTAAAAAAGATGGTACGATCGTAAGAACAAATCTTATGTTAAAAGAGCAAAATAAAGTAAATTTCAAATTTGCCATCTTCTCAGCAGCTACTATTATCAATAATAAGCTTTACGTAATCGAAAAAACAGGCTACGTTATAAAAACAAATTTAGACCTCAGTGGAGCTGAAATTTATGAATTTAGCGATGAGATAAAAGATAAAAGCTTTATGGGCAATGGTGCCTTTTATTATGATAATGAGCTTGTTAATTTAGGACAATGAACCAAAAAATTTGGGAGCTTTTTGAAGCCAAAAAAATCCTTTTAAAAGATATCAAAGCACTTAATACAAGTGAATTTAGCACAAAAAAGACGCTTGATATCTTTTGGGGAGTGGACAATAAGAGCTTTTATAATCTCGTTTTTTTAAGAACAGCAAAAAGTAGATTGCTACGCAAAGAGGCTTTGGAGCTTGAAGAAATTTCTAAAAAAATAGAGATGAAATTCCAAACAAACCTAAGAAAAAAAACTATATTTTATAGCTCTGGCATTTGTTCTAAAGCCTTAAAAGAGCTACAAGACAATAATTGGCGATGTTATGATTTTGTGTAATATAGGCAATACAAACGCTACATTTTTAGAAGGTGGCAAAATCTCACGTATGAAAATTTCTGAGTTTAAAAGCTATAAACCAGAAAAAAAAGTATATTTTATATCCGTAAATGATGAAATTTTAAATCTTTTAAAAGATAATAAAATGTTTGTAAATTTAGAACCATTTTTTACTATTGATACGATATATCAGGGTCTAGGCGTAGATAGAATCGCTGCATGTTACTCTATAAATAATGGCGTAATTGTTGATGCTGGAAGTGCGATAACAGTTGATATTATGGCAAATTCTATTCACCTTGGAGGATATATCTTACCAGGCATTTCAAGTATGCTAAATGCCTACAAAAACATCTCACCACGACTTGATATCACTATAAATTCACAAATTGACATAGATGCACTACCACAAAAAACAGCCGATGCTGTGAGTTATGGCATTATTAAACCAATAATAACTCTACTAGATAAGCTAGCCGGTGACAAAAAAGTCTATTTTACTGGTGGAGATGGCGACTTTTTGTCAAAATTTTTTAAAAATGCTATTTGCGACAAGATGCTAGTTTTTCGTGCCATGCAAAAGCTAATAACTGAAAAGAAAGATATGATAATATGATAACAGTAGCACTACCAAAGGGAAGAATAGCCGAGGCAACACTAGAAATTTTTAGAAAAATTTTTGGCTCAAGTTTTTTATTTGAAGATAGAAAACTAATCCTTGAAGAAGGAAATTTTAGATTTTTAATGGTTCGCAACCAAGATATCCCAACTTATGTCACTGAAGGTGCAGCTGATATCGGTGTGGTGGGGCTTGACGTACTTGAAGAGCACAAGCCAAATGTTGTAAGGCTACTGGATTTAAAAATCGGCCAATGCAAAGTTTGCATTGGCATAAAAAACGACTCCGAGCTAGACCTAAACCAGCCAGAGCTAAAAATAGCCACAAAAATGCCAAATATAACAAGAAATTATTTTACAAAACAAGCCGTAGCTGTAAAGATCATCAAGCTTTATGGCTCGATCGAACTTGCACCACTAGTTGGCTTAAGCGATGCAATAGTTGATGTAGTCGAGACTGGCTCAACCATGAAGCAAAATGGACTAAAGATCGCTGGTGATATTATGCAAAGCTCAGCTTATCTAATAGCAAATAAAAATAGCTTTATCATTAAAAAAGATGAGATTTTAGAGCTTTATAAAAAAATCAAAGAGGAGATTTAAAGTCCTGCTGCCTCATCATAAAGTACAAAAATTTCTCTAGTTATATAAAGTCCGACTATTTCACTTATAAATTTCTTTAGAATAACGTATCGGTAATTATTTGCATACTTTTTATATTAATTTATCTTAATAGATTAGCACTGACATACAAATAACGATCTAAACGTAACAAAAATAGTAGTCTCCAACGAGCCAAGAGCCTAATATAAGCTAAAGCCTCATCACGAGTATCTAAGCTTTGATTGTATTTGCCATCAAAATCAAGACGATAATCCTAGCAAATTTAAAGAGATCGGTGATAATGACTGCACTAGCTGTCATACAAATGTGATAGGTAGCAATAAAATATCAGCACGAGCTCAAAAAATATGCACGCCCACTATAAAAAACTTCTTGGCAGTGATAAAGAGTTAAAATGTGTAAGCTACCACTATGATGCAGGATATAGCGCTGGCTTTAGAAATTACCTTGAATACTGGAAGCCAATATATAAAAATTTATGAAAATAAGATGCTTGAGCAAGAGATTGATACTAAGAAAAAATTTTGAAAGATGATTATAACCCTACAAAAGAAGAAGAGGAATTTTTAAAACAAAAGGCTGATAAGAATAATACAAAACATGTTGGTGGGTAGTCTAAACTTTCTATTAATCAGGCAAGCAAAAAGATAAAATAATAAATTTTAGTTTTTAAATTTTAAGAAATTTGCACAAGCTCTTTGTTCTCAAGCTTGTATGAATTGTCGCATTTAGCGGCTAGGTCGTTGTCGTGAGTAACTAGAACAAGGGCAGCGTTATTTTCATTTATATAGTCAAATAAAACTTGCATCACTTCATTTGCCGTCTGCTTATCAAGGTTGCCCGTTGGCTCGTCTGCAAAGATGATCTTTGGCTTTTTGGTAAGCACTCTAGCGATACTAACGCGTTGCTGCTGACCGCCGCTTAGCTCACCAACTTTTTGATTTATCACATTTAAAATTTTAAGCGATGCAAGATCATTTTTTTCTATATTTTCACCAGATAAGATACTAGCAAGCTCGATATTTTCGTAAGCACTAAAGCCTTTAAAAAGGTAGTGTGACTGGAAAATAATGCCAAAATGAAGCCTTCTAATGGCCAAAAGCTCGTTTTGAGAAAGCTCATAGATCGATCTATCTTGATAGATGACCTCACCAAAATTTGGTTTTAAAAGTGTTGAAAGTATGTGTAAAAGCGTTGATTTGCCACAACCGCTAACGCCGGTTATCGCGATGCTTTGTTTTTGATTGAGAGTTAAATTTATATTATTAAAGAGCGTATAATCATACGCAAAGCCTAGATTAGACGCTCTTAAAATTTCCATTAGCCTATTTGAGCAGCAACTTCTGCAGCAAAGTCATCTACTTTTTTCTCTAAGCCTTCACCAAGCTCGAAACGAACGTATTTTACGATCTCAATCTTACCGCCAAGCTCTTTGCTCTTCTCTTCGATAACTTGTTCGATAGTCTTTTTATCGTCCATTACATAAAACTGACCTAAAAGTGTAAGACGTTGGTCAAGCACTGTGTTGTCAGCATAAAATCTCTCGATCTTGCCAGGGATAATCTTGTCCCAAATTTTCTCAGGTTTGCCCTCAGCTTTTAGCTCTTCTTCGATCTCTTTTGTAGCTTTTGCAAGCTCTGCGTCGCCTATTTGGCAGCGACTAGCATACTCAGGAATGTGATGAAGTGGCTTGCCTAGGCGTTTTAGCTCTTCATTTTCTTTTTCAAGTTCAGCACGAAGTGCGATAAATTCTTTCTCAACAAACTCTTTATCAAGGTCTTTGTAGCTTATAACGCTTGGCTTCATAGCGGCTGCATGCATACATAAATTTCTTATAAAATCAGCTGCTTTGTTTGCAACTTCAGCGCTTTCGCAAGCTGCACCAATAAGTACACCAACACGACCATTTGAGTGAACATAGCCATTTACCACGCCCTTATCATCAGCGCTAATAGTCTCAAAGCGGCGAACTACAAGGTTTTCTCCGATGGTTGCAATCTGAGTTTTGAAGTAATCTTCAAATTTAACACCATTTAAAGTGCTCGCATTTAGCTCTTCAACTGTTTTTATGCCGCTTGATTGGATGTGAGCTGTTGCATCTTTTGCAAGTGCTTGAAACTGTGGGTTTCTAGCAACGAAGTCAGTTTCAGAGTTGATCTCACTGATAGTTGCTTTTTTGCATTTTGAGCA
The DNA here is from genome assembly GCF_002913715.1 of Campylobacter concisus. Lineage (NCBI taxonomy): Bacteria > Pseudomonadati > Campylobacterota > Epsilonproteobacteria > Campylobacterales > Campylobacteraceae > Campylobacter > Campylobacter concisus. Next base: position 106,383 of record NZ_PPCE01000010.1, read on the forward strand.
AACTTCAACACTTACCAAGCCTTCGCTTGCAAGGCGGTCAGCCTTTTTAGCAGCTTGGCCTAGGCCTTTTTCACGAAGGATGTCAATAGCTTTTTCCATGTCGCCATTTGCTTCGCTAAGCGCCTTTTTGCAGTCCATCATACCAGCTCCAGTTGATTCACGGAGCTCTTTTACCATTTGTGCAGTTATTTCCATTACTCTTCGTCCTCGCCAAAGTCTTCTTCACTCATAGCCTCAGCTACAACTGCGTCTTTCTCATCTTGGCTTACTTCTTCGCCAGCAGCTTGCTCGCCACCATCTTGCTCAAGAAGTGATTTACCTTCGTTGATAGCTTCAGCCATCTCTTGGCAGAAAAGCTGAACAGAGCGAATCGCATCGTCGTTTCCTGGGATCGGATAATCAACAACATCAGGATCGCAGTTTGTATCAATAGGTGCTACAACTGGAATTTTTAAACGATTTGCTTCCTGAACAGCGATCTTTTCTTTGACAGTATCAACAACAAATATCATATCAGGTAGGCTTTTCATATTGCGTATACCGCCAAGAGTTGCTATAAGCTTCTCTTTTTTGCGGCGAAGCATCAAAGCCTCTTTTTTAGTTAGTAAATTTATCGAACCATCTTCTTCCATAGTTTCAATGACTTCAAGTTTGCGGATAGACTGGCGGATAGTACCAAAGTTTGTCATCATACCACCTAACCAGCGGTGATTTACATAAGGCATTCCACATTTTTCAGCATACTCTTTTATAGCGTCGATAGCTTGTTTTTTAGTACCAACAAATAGCACTGACTTGCCTTCAGCAGCTGCGTCACGAACGATGTTGTAAGTGTAGCGGAAGTAGCGGATAGTCTTTTGTAGATCTATAATATAGATACCTTTTCTCTCGCCAAAGATAAATTTTTTCATCTTTGGATTCCAGCGGCGTGTTTGGTGACCAAAATGTACGCCACACTCTAATAAATCTCTCATAGTTACCATGAGTTTCTCCTTGTTTTAGGCATTTTGCCTTGAATTTAGTTTTATCCTCCACGACCATTAATGCTTTCGCACAACCAAATTTAGGATTGTCGTGTGTGAAATAAAGGGGGATTATACTTAAAATAATATGAATTTAAACTAAAGTTTATTTACTTAATTGTGAGTCTTCTTCGATTTTTATTAACTTAGCAAAAATTTCTGCCAATGCATGCCTTTGTTCGGATGAAATTTCAAGCTTCTTGACATTTAAAAGAATGCTTACAAACTCCTCGTTTTGTAGTGTTTCTACGCCAAATTTTCTTGCGTTTGTAGTGATTTTTAGCACAAGAGGATTTTTTGATTTAAAGTTTTCGTAAGACATTCTTTCTCTACTTTCAAAATTACAAAGCGATTATAAAAAATTTATAATAAATTCGAAATCAAATTTATATCAAACTTTTATTCTTTTATCTCAAAACTAAGCGTCGTTTTTAACGTCTCTTTATCACACTTCGCAGCATCTGGATAAGGTCTTTCATAAATCACTTCAAATACCCAAAATCCTGGTCTTAGAGCTAACACTTCAGTGATGCCTTGTTCATCAGTCATACCGTAAAATGCGTGCTTATGGTCTAAAAATCCAGCAAAAGTACCAGTTAGTTTGGCTCGCTCTAGCGGCTTTCCATCAGCAAAAACCTGTAATTTAAAAGGCTTATCTACTCTAAATTCCGCTGGGTTTTGTAGCGGTACGATCTCGATTTTAACTCCAACAGGTTTAGTTACGAAGTCGTTTGTTTCACCTAAATTTAAGACTCTTTTAGATGTTATCGTCATCAGCCGGCAAATCTGTATATCGCTTAGATCCTTTAGATCAAGCTTAGTTTTGTCTATTAGCCACTTGCCATCACTACGTTTTTTAAGCGAATACATAGGATTTTGCTGTGCTAGTAAGATATATGTGCCTTTGTCTAATCTTTTACCCTCGTAGCGGTAGTTCTCGCCACTTTGTATAAGCTTCTTTTTGTTACCATCTTTACTTATTATAGTAATTGGCGCAAAAAGATGGACGCGTTCGGCCATAATAGGCTCTAGCTTTGGAAAATCGTCGCTATAACCCATGTTTGCGATAAATTTTCCTAGCTTTTCATCATTAGCTCCATCTACCCAAAACATGTGTGCTTGCACCATACAAAAGGCTCCCGTTAACATAATGGCGGTCAAAATTTTACCTATTTTCATGATTTTCCTTGTTGTTCTTTTTGAGATTTGATGTCAAATTGTAGCTAAAAATTATTATATTTAGCCATTTTTTAGATCAAATTAAATATCAAAACGTTCAATACAATTTAGCTGGCAAATTTTAACAGTCAAGCAATGAAGCTAAAAATTTACTTTTATTTTTTAGTATTTATCGATGTGGCTCTATTCATCACAAACCCACAAAAACGCCCGGTCCTACTCTGTTTGCGGTATGAGAATAATTCATCCGTCTCAAAAGTACAACGAGGATCTAGCGATATTTGCTCTACCCCGAGCTTAGCAAATTCGTCTAATAAAGCTGCGTTTATATCAAATTTTCCATCTTTTTTGTATCGGTTAAATTCACCAAGATCTAGCTTGCCTACTTCGTAGTTTTGCACTTTGATATTTGCGCCTATAAATACGCGTAAATTATTCGCACGACAACCAAATTCACTCGTCATTAGCCCCACTGCATTTGTGCAAATTTTACTAGTAACACCTGCGCGTCCCGCATGCACAGCTGCGACTACGCCAAGATGTTCATCTATTATCAAAACAGGTGCGCAGTCTGCGACTAAGACGCAAAGTGCTACGCCTTTTAGTGATGTTATCACACCATCGCATGGAGGTAGATCGTCGTTAAAATCTTGCAAAATTTCCACTTTATTTGAGTGGATTTGGCTCATAAATTTTAAATTAACAGGCATAATGCCAAGTGCTGTTGCTAAAATTTTACGATTTTGTGCGACCATTAGCGGATCATCGCCAACATGATCTGCTAAATTTAAGCTCTCATAAGCACCCTCACTCACACCGCCAAATCTATTTGTAAAGCCAGCTAATACGCCATTTTTATCAAAGACTATCTCTAAATTTTCACGCATTTTATCCACCTAATAAAGGCTAGAAATTCGCTCAACATCATCCCAGCTAAGGCCACTATCTTGTTTGCAAAAAAGCTGCCTAGCTACGTAGCGAGCCAAAAGATCGCTTTCGATATTTACGCGCCTGCCGACCTTGAAAGTGCCAAAAAGACTATCTCTAAAAGTGATTGGTATGATTGTGAGCCTTATACCCTTTGGCAAAATTTCATTTATGGTTAGACTCACGCCCTCAACACCCACCGAGCCTTTATTTGACATCAAACTCATAGCATCGCGCGGCAAGTCGATATAAAAATCAACCCCATTCTCATTCTTTTTGATATTTGAAATTTTACCGATAAAATCGATATGCCCTTGCATCAAATGTCCATCTACTCGGTCTCCTAGCTTCATCGCTGGCTCGATATGCACTCTTTCTTTTAAATTTTCAACCGCGATATTTGCCCTACTCTCTGCGCTTAGCTCCACACTAAAGCCATCTTCATGTAGTTTTATCACACTCAAGCAAGCACCATTTACGGCAATGCTATCGCCTAAATTTGGACGAAAATTTGCCTTTAGCCTTAAAATATTTTGTGAATAACTAACAACCTGTGCGATCTCACGAATCAAGCCATTAAACATATTTTGCCTTTAAAATTTTTAAGGATTTTACTAAATTTTGCCTAAATTTGGGCATTACCATCTTTGATTATTTTATATATTTAAGTAGATAGTGGCATAAATGGCAGTGAAATTTTGGCAATCACACCAAAAATGCTAATAAAAATTTATTGGGTAACTCTAGTATAAAATTTCTCTATAAATTTCAATTTTTATCTTTTATAAATTTAGCAGTCTTAGCTTGTCTGCAAAACTAGCCACGTCTTGCTAAAATCGCGTGCTACCAGATCATCCCTCTTTATCCACAGATAAATTCTGCCCTCTCCGTCCCAGTCCATATCGCCCTCATCATCACTATCTATCTGTAAAAGTAGTTGCCACTGGGCAACATTTTTCTCAAATTCTGCTATTCTTGGGTGGTGATAAGCACTACTATCACCGCAACTAAGCCCATTTGTAACTAGCTCACACTCTAGCTCCATACCATCTTGGACATTATCGGAGTGCCCAAGGAGCTTATTTTCTTTAGACTGCCAGCTTGGCTCAATAACCTCGTGATAGGCCTCCCACTCAGCCTCACTAATTTTGCTAAATGGCACAATCGAGCTTTGTAAATTTGGCAAATTTATCTCATTTTCAAAGCTAAGCAAGCGTGCGTTAAATGCAGAATTTTCTCCCTCTAAACTCTCCGCTCTCCTGCAAGAAAGTGGCCCATCATTTACATCAGAAAAGATCACTGCAAAGCCATTTTTATCGACAGGATCATAGCCCCAAACACGCAAATTTCTATCATAAAAGAGATAGAGCATTCCGCTTTTTGGCAGTAGTGAGTCAATGTCAAATTTGCTAGCTTCAGCAAAATTTATCTGTGCCACAAAACTCAAAGCACCATTTTCATTTGAAGGCCATGATAAACTATCTGGCAGATCTGGCAAGCCACCAAATTTAGACGCTCCAACGGCGATATCATCGTCATTTTTAGCTTGCGTATCTATCCTTATGGCATTTCTTGCTAGTGGCGATAAAAGTTTAAAAAGTTCATCCAGGCCACGTTCTTTACAACCTTTAGAAATTTTTGCAATATCCATATTTTCCTCTTTAACAAGCATCAACGTATATATGATACTTCTTACAATGCAAACAACGAAACAAATATCCAGCAATATCGCCAGCTTTAACAAGATGTTCGCGTAGCATTTTATCGTCATATTTGGCTCTTTTTGCGTAGTCCTCAAAAACCTCGTCTGCTATGCCCATTTCTTCGAGCTCTTTTGTGCCAACGTCGCCTAAAAATTCGCAATAATCATCACAACAAACTATCCAATGCTCACCCTGCCAGCTCTCGTAGCCAGGGGTTCTTCTAAAAAGTTCGTCATTCTTTTTAGTATCACTTGTAGTTAGTTTGTCAGCATCTTGTACAAATGTAGCGTCAAATTTCTTGGCAGCCTTACCGCTAGAAATACAAGTAGGACAAAGATACGAAATATCTTGCTCGCAATAAATGCTACCGTTATAATAGACTTCAGTATCTTTGCCACAACACTCACACACTATGTTCATATCATCTTTAAATGCACCGGTTCTTAAAGGATTAGGATGGTAGATAAATTTTGGCAGCGTGGTGGCTTTGTCTTTTTGAGCCAAAATTTGACCTCTACTTTTTGGGCGAGGCAGTGCCCATTTATCATTTTCGTCAATGAATTGCACTAGATAGCCAAGTGCCTTTAGCTGTTTTTTATCACTTTTGTCATGTATCTTTAAAAGTAGGTCGTAAGCACTCTTTCTCATAGATAAAAGCTGATAAACATCAACCAAAACATACTTTGCGCAAATGTCATCACAATTTTCCAACTCTTCTTTAAACTGATAGAGTGCCTCAATACTAGAAGTATTGCCATTATTTTTATAATATTCTTTTGAAAGAGTGATATATTTTTCTTAAAATTTATTCATTAATATTCTTTATGTGGATTTGATATTAACAATTTTAGTGTTTAAATCTTAAAGATATAAAAGCTAGTGTAAAAATTATGGCTGTTAAAGCGATAAAATTTATATTGATTTTTAAATTGTTTTAGTATTTTGGTAGATGATGCCACAAACAAATTTGATAAGTATTCTTATAAAATTATTGTGACTATAAATTTATTCTTCAAATGCTCCGATAGAGAGAATTTTTTCTATTCTTTTTGCTACAAGATCATTTATATCAAGCTTTTCAAGCTCAGCTAGCTCTGAGATAAAATAATTTGCAAGTGCTTTTGCAGCACCTTCTTTGTCTCTATGAGCTCCATTTATCGGCTCGTTTATCACGTCATCTATAAGTGATAAATTTTTTAAGTCATCAGCCGTTATCTTCATAGATTTTGTAGCTTGCTCTTGCTTAGCTGGGTCATTCCAAAGTATCGCTGCACAGCCTTCTGGTGATATAACTGAAAACACAGAATTTTTCATCATGGCAAGTCTATCAGCCACACCAATAGCTAAAGCACCGCCACTTCCACCTTCGCCGATAACAACAGCAATTATTGGAGTTTTTAAATTTGCAAACTCGAATAAATTTCTAGCTATAGCTTCACTTTGTCCTCGCTCTTCAGCTCCAACACCTGGATATGCGCCTGGAGTGTCTATGAGAAATAAAATGGGTAGATTAAATTTTTCAGCCATTTTTGCAACTCTAAGAGCCTTTCGATAACCCTCAGGGTGAGGCATACCAAAATTTCTTTTTAGTTTATTTTTAGTGCCACGGCCCTTTTGCTCACCTATAACGACAGCCTTTTTGCCTCCAATATAACCGATGTAGCAGACTATTGCTGGGTCGTCGCGAAATGCCCTGTCGCCATGGATCTCATAGCCATCAACTAAAAATGAATTTATATAATCAATAGCGTATGGCCTATCTGGGTGACGAGCAAGTTGTAAACGTTGATATTCGTTTAAATTTTTATATACTTTTGATATCTCTTTAGATAGGTTCTTATTTAAAATTTCAACAGCATGTTCATCGCCTCTGATCTTAGCATTTGCTATATCTTCATCAATCTGCTTTATGCTCTTTTCAAAATCTAAATAATTTGACATCTTAATCCAACTTTTTAAATATCACGACGCCGTTTGTTCCGCCAAAGCCAAATGAGTTGCTCATAACAGCTTTTATATCAGCTTTTCTAGCTTTATTTGGAACGTAGTCTAGATCGCACTCTGGATCTGGCGTTTCGTAGTTTATTGTTGGAGGGATGATGCCATCTCTCATTGCCATTATAGATATGACAGCTTCGATCGCACCAGCACCACCTAAGCAGTGTCCAGTTTGACCTTTGGTTGAGCTAACTGGTGGGCACTTATCACCAAAAACAGCCTTTAGCGCAGCTGTCTCATTTTTATCATTTACTGGCGTTGAAGTACCATGCGCATTGACATAGTCTATTTTTACGCCTTTTGCCATATCAAGTGCTTGTTTCATCGCACTTAATGGACCTTCAAGTGTTGGTGATGTGATGTGATGTGCATCTCCGCTCTCACCAAATCCAACTACTTCAGCGTAAATTTTAGCGCCTCTTGCAACAGCTGACTCATACTCTTCAAGCACAAGTGCGCCAGCGCCCTCGCCCATTACAAAGCCATCGCGGTTTGCATCAAATGGCCTTGATGCCTTACTTGGTTCATCGTTTCTAGTTGAGAGTGCTTTCATTGCTGCAAAACCGCCTATGCCAACGCCACAGATAGTTGATTCAGCACCGATAACTAGCATATTTGTTGCTTGACCGATCATTATGCATTTTGCAGCTTGTGATATCGCATGAGTGCTTGCCGCACAAGCTGTTACGCTTGATAAATTTGGACCTTTTAGTCCGTGATTTATTGAAACTATGCCACCTAGCATATTTACAAGTGCCGATGGAATAAAAAATGGCGAAATTCTCTTTACACCTTTTTCAAAATATGTGATTGAGTTTTTCTCAATATTTGGCAAACCACCTATGCCAGCTGCTGAACTAACGCCAAATTTGTGAGCGTCAAACTCCTTAAAATTCGCATCAGCCATAGCTTCGTTAGATGCTTTTATGCCAAGCTGTATGAAACGATCTACTTTTTTCACCTCTTTGCCGTCTAAAATGCTATTTGGATCAAAATCAGTTATCTCGGCAGCAATTTTAACAGGGAATTCGCTTACATCAAAGCTCGTGATCTCTTTCACACCTGTTTTACCCTCGCAAATTGCCTTAAAAGAGCTCTCTTTATCAAGACCAAGTGCGTTTATCATGCCTATACCAGTTACAACGACTCGTTTCAATACATCTCCTTAAATCAAACTGTGCAAATTTAAATTATTTGCCTAGTTTTTCTATATAATTTACAACGTCTTGAATGCTTATTAATTTCTCTGCTTCGCTATCAGGAATTTCTACTTCAAATTTCTCTTCTAAAGCCATAACTAGCTCTACAACATCAAGTGAATCAGCGCCTAAATCCTCAATGATTTTAGACTCTAATTTTACTGCTTGTGGATCTACACTTAGTTGCTCTACAACTACGTCTCTTACGTCTTCAAATACTGCCATTTTAAGGTCTCCTTATAAAAAATGTCTGTTATATTATAATATTTACGCTTTTATTTATTTTAAATTGCAAAACTTGTCTGAAATTTCATTACATATAAAGTCCACCGTTTATTTTTAGCGTCTCTCCAGTTACGTAGCTTGCGTGATCACTTAGTAAAAATGCTACTGCCTCAGCCACCTCGCTAGCACTACCGAAACGTTTTAGCGGGATGTTATCGCTATAAGTTTTTTTCACCTCATCGCTTAGTCCATGCGTCATATCAGTCTCGATAAAGCCTGGAGTTACGCTATTAAAGCGTATATTTCTGCTTGCACCCTCTTTTGCAAAGCTCTTACTCATAGCGATTAGTCCACCCTTACTGGCTGAATAATTCACCTGCCCTGCATTTCCCATCTCACCAACGATAGATGCGACGTTTACGACCGCTCCAAAGCGCTTTTTGCTCATCACCTTTAAAGCCTCTCTACATCCTATGAAAGCTGAGGTTAAATTTGCATTTATTACATCTGTAAATTCGCTAGTTTTCATGCGAAGTGCTAGCTTGTCGTTTGTGATGCCAGCGTTATTTACAAGATAGCTTAGCTCGCCGTCGCTATCAACTATCAAATTTATACCTTTTATAAACTCATCTTCGTCTGTCGCGTCAAATTTTATCACAGCAGCCTTGCCGCCATTTTGCTCGATCTCAGCCTGCAAAGCGTCTGCTATCTCAGGCTTTGAGCGGTAGTTTATCCACACTTTTAAGCCCATATTTGCAAGCGTTTTTGCAATCTGTGCACCGATACCTCTGCTTGCACCTGTTATTAGCACGTTTTTTCCGCTAAATTTCATAGATTCTCCTTATTTTTCTAATTTTTCAACGATTGTAGCTTATATAAGCTTAACGTCTAAATTTTATCGCTTTTTTCCCACTTTATCTTTTTGCCAAAACCAAGAACATTACTCGTAAATTTTAGTTTTTCAAGATTTATGCACCAAATTTTTGGATCCATTGCTTTTGCATAAAAAAACCTTTTGAAATAAATTTCTATTTCGTTTTCTTTAGCCTCCCTCATCACTCCTTGAAACTGTACGCCCTCTATCTTGCCAACAATCTTTGTATCAAGAGCGACCGTACCAGCAACAAGCTTTGAGTTTTTTAAAAATTTAACATGTGAGCTCTCATCAGAGCTAGCTAGCAAAAGGCTAAAATTTAGCTCATCAAAGGCGTAAAATGCACTAAAAGCATAAGGCTGCCCATCATCATCGATGGCGCAGACACTTGCAAGATGCATCTTTTTTAGAAATTTAACTATCCTCTCATCCATCTAAATTCCCCTAAAAATGTCAAGAATGGTTTGAAATTTAAAGATGACTACGGCAATTATCAGCACCCAAAGCGCGAAAATAATAAGCTCTATTAGAGTAAATTTATCTTTTGTGACCTTTTTAAAAGCAAACATTGTTAAAAATGCCCCAAAAAAGCCACCAATTAACGAAAAATAGTGGATCGCATTAACCTTTACAAAGCTTGGCAAAAGCCCTTTAAAAAATAGCGAAAACATCAAAATTGAGAGCAAATTTGCAAGTATCAAATAATAGCCAACGACTGGTAAAACTGGATAGAGCCTAGCAAAGCCAAAGCTTAAAACAGTGATAAGCATAAGCAAAAAGATCCTAGTCCCAAAACAACACATCGCCCGTCCTTTTTTGACGCATTTTACAAAATTTTGCTTTATGAAATTAAAATTTTGCCGATTTAGCTTCAAAAGGATTTAAAAATGCAAACAAATTTTTACTCTCAAGGAAGCTACAACAACATGAGCTTTTCGATGAAAACTAGCTCAGGCGATGAGATAAGCTTTTCGATGTATGACAACAAAAGCTTGGAGTTTTCAAGCCAGAAAAATGGTACTTCAAGCCAAAGAAGTCTTACTCTCACGCACGAATACGGCTATGAGTTTTTATATAAAGGAAACGGCATAGACGAGCAAGATATGAAAGAGATCGAAGAGGCGATGAAGCAAATTCGCCCACAAGTTGATGAATTTATGAAAAACGTCAAAGAGGGCGACAAGATCGCTGGTAGCAGCCAAAGCATAAGTGATTTTTCAAACAAGATCAAGCAGATGCTGCCTGACGCAAAAGATCTAAATCACAAAAATTTCATAAATGACAATATGTTAAAGATGTTTGACGAACTTCTAGCTCAAAATAATGCGAACGAAAATCTACTAAGTGCTACAAAAAGGCTATTTGATACCTTGCTTGATGAGAGTAACAAAGTATCTTACTATGCTTAAATTTAGGGCCTTCTGGCTCTAAATTTTTATAAGCGCCTCTCTCTCAAAAAAGAGGTGCGACAAGACTATCACGAAATAAAGCTGAAAAAATAGTCCCACAAGCGGCACAAGCGAGATGAGATAAAACAAAAGCGTAAAAGCTATAAATTTTATCCCGCCACCTTCAAGCAGTGCTAGCTCAAATTTATCACTATCAAGAGTGTTTGAGCCAACGTCTATCAGTAAAAGTTTGTAATAGATATAAAAAAACGGCACATTGATAATAAAAAAATTTACAAACGGCACAAGCAAAAGTGGTAGGCAGACGAGCAAGATCCCAAGAAATTTCAAGATCTCAACCATCATCACTTTTAGCACTCTAGCCGTGCTAGCCTCGCTTTTTGGAATGTAGTGATAGTGCCTTTTGTTTATCTCTTTAGCTACAACTGGCGTTAAAAAGCCAGCTACGATTAGGGCGATCACGATGCTAACAATGATCGTTAAAAAGGTGCTTAAAATGTAAAAAAGTATGCTAACTATCCACTTTGTGGCACTAAAGCTTAAAATTTTAATAGCAATAAAAGAGAGCGCCGAGTTTGCCTCCAAAAAGGCAAAATTTTCATTTTTAGCACTATCACTTAAAAGGCCAAATATCTCACCGCCGCTCCAGATCGTAAGCCACGTGAGACTAAAAATGCTAAGGCAAAGCGGCAAGATGGATAGCGTTATAAATTTGGCTGTAAAAAAATCTTTAAAGCCAAGTCGAAGAAGGTTTATCATTTCACCTTTTTATATTCATGCTCAAGTGCTGCGTAAATTTCACCTATCTTACTAACGCCATTTGACAAAATTTCACTCATCACTTCATTATCTTCGCGTCCGTTCCAATTTTTCTTATAGCTACCTTCTTTGTAGCCATTATTTTGGCGGAAGCGATTTAGCACGTTTTTAGCGATGTAGCACTCATAAAGTGAGTATAAATTTACGCCACATTTTAAAGACATAGAGAAGTAAATTTTTAAAATATCAAATATATCGTAGTCAAACCCGCTGCACTCATGTATAAGCATCTCAACATCATTCATTATCTCATAAATGCTCTCATCTTCGATCTTTAGTGGCTCTTTACAAAACTCGCCAAAACCGCTTGACTGGCAGATGTCATCAGCTAAAGTTTCTATATCCCCAAGCTGTTTTGATTTATAAATTTGCAAAGCTAGACTCATTATAAAGTGCCAAATATCAACAACTTCTATGCGTAAATTTTGCTCATCAGTCTTAGCATCTATGCTCTTCCAGTGTTTCCACGCAAAACTATCAATCAGCTCAGCACACTCCATATATATGCAGCGCCTCCAGCTGATTAATTTATTTTTATTAGTATAACCATTTTCCCAGCCAAGCCCATTTGTCTCATCATTTAGACTTTGCTGCATCTTTAACATCTCTAAAATAATCGTTCTTTCATTCATTTTAGGCCTTTAAAAATTTTAAAGGATTATAACAAAAAATTATTAAATGCCACGAGGTAAGCTTGACTTAAATCATTTTATGTATAAAATTTAGGAGCTAAAATAGGCAAAAATTTCAAAGGAGAAAAAATGAGAGAAAAAGATCTAGTGGTTTGCAATGTTTGCGGACTAAAAAGCAGTGATGATACAAATGCAGTTTTTATCCACGCTCATAAAAATGGCGAAGAAGTTGATATCTGCACCAGTTGTGTTCCAAGCGTGATCCATGGCTCAGGTATGGTCGTAAAATCAAACGAAGAGATAAAGGCTGAAATTTAAGCTTTAGCTATCATTTGAGGATCTTGTCTTACAAGGTCTTCAAATTCTTCTGCACTCATAGGACGAGATAAAAAAAGTCCTTGCACTTCGTTACAATCAAGCTCTTTTAAGAAATGAATATCTTCTTCTTTTTCTACGCCTTTTGCGCCAACTTTTATCTTCATTGCCTTTGCTAAATCAATAATTGCAGATACGATTTGTGCATCTATTTTGCTATTTGATGCTTGAGCAACAAATTCACTCGCTATTTTTATACGCTTAACACCATATTTTCTAATATAAATAAATGAAGTATATCCAGAGCCAAAATTATCTATACAAACATCTATATTATTTTCTTTGAGAATAGAAAAAATTTTATCGAGCGTTTTAGAATTATTTGTCCATATTTCTTCGCCAAATTCTATTTCAAAAAGCTCTGGATTTACATGATGCGAACGTAAGCTAGAAATAAAATCTAAAACAAATTTTTCTGATTTATTTTGAATCTGTGCAACATTTATGCTTATTTTTGGTATCAAGAGTTTTTCTTTTTGCCATATATCTATATACTCTATAGTCTTTGAAACTAAAAGCGAGCAAATATCGTTTAAAATATCGCTATTTACATTTACCTCTTTCATAAATTTGCTTGCTTCCATCAAGCCAAATTTTTCTGATTTCCAATATAAAAAAACCTCTGCGTAGATCATTTTTTCGATTTTTAGATCAAATATTGGTTGAAAATATGCATGAAGGTCTTCTTGCAAATTAGCTTTTTTAAGTGCGATCTCGATACTTGAGCTTAGGTGCATTTCATTGCTAATTTTATCGCTATAAACCATAGGATTTAAAGCTGGATTTTTTTTGGCGTAATACATTGCCATATCTGCATTTTTTATAATATTTCTTGGATTTGCCGTGCTATTTTTTGTTGCTACGTCTATGCCTATTATGCACTTAAGCCCAAAGTGATATCTATCTATTTGAATTGGTTTTTCAATAACATCTTTTAAGGCAATACCAAGATTTAAACGTTTTGTATGACTATTTATCTCCATTTTTGCTAGTACGATAAATTCGTCCGCACTAATCCTTGCTATGGCTTCTTGCCTATTGCAAACTTCAAGTATTCTCTTTGCAACTAATTTTAAAATTCTATCGCCTATTTCATGCCCGTAAGATGTATTTATGCTTTTAAAACGGCTTAAATTTATATAATAAACTGCGATTTCCTCATCTTCAGAAATGCTTTTACACATTCTTTCAAGCTCATTTACTATAAAATTTCTATTACCAAGATCTGTTAGATAGTCCTTCTCAGACATATCTTGAAGTCTTAAATTTGCGAGCATAAGTTCATTGGTTCGCTCATGCATCGACTTTTCCATCTCTCTATGAAGATTTCTCTCATAATCTAATATTTTTCTACTTGCAATAGAGCTTTTAACATAGTAATTAACAATAGCATTTACAACTAAAACAAAAAGTGAGATGAGCGCACTAAAAGATGTTAGATCTTCTTGTAATAGCAAAGGTAAAACTATTATTATTGGTAGCCATTTTGATCCTATTGAGATATCTTTATCGGTATTTGTAACATACTCATTTTTAGCTTTTAAATGAAAAGCTCCTATCATCAAGAAGAAGAAAGGAACGATATATAAAAAATCTATTTTATGGCCAAAATTTACATTTGAGATCTGACTATAAAAAATAAATAAATTTAGCATCGTAAATAAAATACTAGCCGATATAAGGTAAAAGCCGCTAATTTTTATATGAAGCAAACTGCTTGTAAAAACCTCGCTTAAAGTGATAAAAAGTATAAGAAAATTTATGGCCACAATAGAGAGAAAAACGATATTTGATCTATTATTTATCATCGATAAGATATCTACTTCATCAAAAATACCATATATTAACATTGCTATTAAAAAAAAGACACTTATGCTATCCATAATGATGGCTAGTTTTTCTTGACTGGCTGCAAATTTTGAATACAAAAATATACTAACGCCAGCTAAAATAGATATCATCGGCAACGTAAAAAACACATCAAGATACGCATAAGAACTATGAGCCCGCAATAGTATATCTTGATTTAACACCATTAATGCATCGCAAATAGACCACAAAAAAACACCAAAACATATTGCAAGCCAATGCGTTATTTTGGTTTTTACTTTATCCATTGAAGTATAAATGCCAAAAGTTATCATAAAGAAACTAAGCAAAATAGATATTTTTCCAATTAGATTATAGTCTAGTAAAGATGCTAATAGTGCAAATACGAATAGCGCTACAACTGCAACTAAGATCCATTTTCGCATGCCAGTTATAGATGATTTTGATATTAAAAAAATAGTGTCCCTCTCCTAAGAAATAGTCCAAATTATACAAAAATTGACTTTGCTTTTGGTTATAATTTCCCAAAAATTTTAAAATTCACAAAGGTATCTTATGAAGTGCAATATCGTCATAAATGGACAAAATTTAATAGATTATAAATCTTTTATCTTATTTTTCTCAAAGGCGGCAAGAAAGCAGTATTTTATAAACACATTTATGATATTTACTGAAGCCATCATAGCTGGTTTTGTTGCTGATATGCTATTAAAAAGTAAAATTTTTACTGTCATCGGAGCTGTTTTTGCTATATTTTGGATCATTTTTTATCCTATTTTTTTAAAAAGAAGTCGCATAGCTGCATTAAAGAGAATTGAAATTTCAGATGTTCAAAAGCAAATGAATTTTGAAGTAAATGAGAAATTTCTGGCTTATTATGAAGGCGAACCCAAAGAAAATGAAAAATTTGACCTAAATGAAGTTAGTGAAATTTATGAACTAAAAAATATCTTTATCATTTTTTTAGAAGAAAAGATTCATCTAATAATCCCAAAAGATGAAACTAGCTCAAAAATGATAAATGAGCTGGCCAAACTTTGCCATAAAGATATTTTGAAATTTGAAAATTTTAGCGCAAAAAGCGTGCTTAAATAGCACTTATTATAAGCTTTTCAAAATCCTCTGCATTCATTGGCTTACCCCAAAGATAGCCTTGCACCTCATCGCATCCAAGCTCTCTTAAAATTTCAAGCTGGGTTTCATCTTCGACACCTTCAGCAATAGTCTTTAGCTCCACATTTTTAGCTAAAGCTATAACGCTTTTTACTACGTCTTTATCTATATCATTTTTAGCAATATTATCTATCAGCTCTTTAGCGATCTTTAGACGACTCATAGGATATTTTTTGATGTAATTCATCGATGAAAAACCGGTACCAAAATCATCTATGGATATGCAAATTCCTCTATTAGAAAGCTCAGATAACGCGCTTTGCATCATCTCTTCGGCATTAACGAGGCTGGCCTCAGTGATCTCAACATCTACACAAGATGGATCGATGTCGTATCTATCTATATAGCTTAAAAATTTATATGCAAAATTTATATTATCAATCTGTTTTGGTGAGATGTTTATGCCTATTTTTAGATTAGTATTATATTTTTCATTCCAAAAGGCCATTTGTTTTATAGCATTTTTTGCCACCCATTTTCCTATCGCATTGATAATAGAGCTTTGTTCGGCTATTGGGATAAATTTTGATTGATCTACCGGACCTTTTATAGGAGAGTTCCACCTAACAAGAGCCTCTGCTCCTACTATTTTTTTACCTTCTATTAGATACTGAGGCTGAAATTTTAGCTCAAATTCTTCATCAAAGCTTATGCTATTTAGCAATATTTCTATGTAGTTTCTATCCTGAATAATGCTTTTTATATCACTATAAAAAACATACTTTTCAGATGCATCTTTTTTTGCTGCTTCTAGTGCTGCTTCTGATTGCATGATAAAATCATCAGCCAAAATTTCACTAGTTTGTGTCGAGCTAATCCCTATTTTCGCATCAAGTACAATTTTATAATCATCTATAACGATTGGCTCTGAAATAGCTTTTAGTAGATAATGCAAAAATTCCCTGCAATGCACATTTTCATTTTGCTTGACAACAACGATAAAATCATCGCCGCCAGACCTTGCAAATAAGGAATCGTTTGGTGGCAATATTGACTCAATATTTGAAGCAAACTTTGCTATTACATCATCGCCGATATAATGCCCATACGAGTCATTTATCGCTTTAAAATGGTTTATGTCAATACTATAAATATCTATCTTTTCGCCAAGTGCCTTTGACTTTATCATCTCTTCAAGCCTTGCGATAAAATACTGGCGATTTAGAGCGTTTGTCAAATAATCATATTTGCTGATCCTTTGTAGGTGCCTATTTGTCTCTTCAAGCTCTTTTACTTTACTTTCTATCTGATTATTTAACACTTTTTTGATATGTATTTCACGTTTAATTAAAATATCCATCTTTCTAACATTAGAAAATGTATAAGATAATGCTCCGTATGCAAGCAAAGTAACTAAAATAGAAAATAACCATGTCAAATTTATCTTCCAAGAGTACAAGATCATAATCGTCAAAAATACGGCGAAAACAAATAGCTTTTGTATTAAAATTTTATCAAAATCGTTTCTGAGTGCCCTAAATTTTAGATTTGCCTCACCCTCTCTTAAATGAAGCGTGGCAACAAACAACATAAAAAATGAACTCTTAAACACAATGTCGTATCCAAAAAAGGATATTTCATCTATCCAAAAATCCATTGTAGTGGTAAAAACGTCATAAGTGCTTATTACAATAAGCGCTATCAAGCATAAAAGTATAGATAGTCTTCTTTTTGAAAATTTAAGTGAAAAAAACGCAACAAATGAAGTACAAAACATAAATAAATCTATGGCAATGTAACTTAGATTAAAAAAATCTTTTTGACTTAAAACTTGAGTTAAATTTCTATCAAAAATCATAAACCACATAAAGCTAAAATATATTGCGGAAATAGAAACTGAGTCCACAAATACTTGCATTAAAAATAAATTTTTCAAATTTTTGATCAAAATATAAAAAGCAGAAAATGCAAACATAAAATATGAAACTACGTATGAGATTTGTATAAAATTGACTTTAGAAAGAAATTGTTTAAGAAAATCAACCTTATTATATAGCATCCACATAGTGTCTGATGCTACCCAACAAGTAAGGCCTAGTAATATATATATCCAATATGTTTTTAAATTTCTTGTCTCTTTTAGCTTTAAAAAGATAAATAATGTGATCATAAAATCAAATAGAGTAGTAATTATGTCTTCATAAAAACCACTAGCAATAAAATAACTAACAACATATACACAAAAAAGTATCAACATAAATACAAAAGATACTTGATTTTCGTTGCTTATTTTACTTATCATGTTCCGTCTTTATATATCTTTCTCTGCCTTTTTGGCTAAACTTTGCCATCTTTGCCACTCGCCACTATCATCGACGTCGTTGCCGATAGCTTCGTATCTAGCGTAAAAATGCTCAACAAATTTCTTACACTCTTCATCTTTTGGCAAATAGCTTAGTTCATCTTTTTGGCAAAATTTCTCCAAAAATGTGCTCGCATCAACTTTTTTAGCGTATGTTCGCGCTAGATCGTAGTAGTTTTCTAAGCAAATTTCTTTAAATTTAGCGTAAGCTTGCTCGCTCATATCCACGCTTAGTTTGCCATCAAATTTAAGCACGCCAGCCCTAAAAAGCAAGCTAAGATGTATGAGTCCCTCGCAGTAATAAGCCCTCACCTCATTGACCTTTCGCCACGCGATAAGCCCAACAGCACGGGCTATTAGCTCATGAAAGACGGCCATTTTATACTCCGCCTCTTCGTGCAAGAAAAAATTTACTAGTCCGCCAGTCGTCGCCTTATACTCTTCTATAAATTTAAAGACGCCACTTTTATTCATCATCATCTCGGTGTCAAGCCCGATAAAGAGTATGTGTCCAAACTCATGGCCAATCGTTGAGATTTCATAGACTTTTTTCCAAATTTTTGGCTTTAAAAATAAAATCTCTCTGCCAAAATCCAAAAATTCTTTGCTAAAAATTTCCGAACTAAGTTTCATAAACGGTTTTGCCTTTGCATCCTCATAGACGTGATTTACAAAGGCAAAAATTTTCTTACCGCATTTTGCGCTCACACTCTCATCATTTGGCACGACTTGAGCGCTAAAAAGCCCGTTTAGTTCGGCGCCATAATAAATTATCGGCACGCTTATATAAAGCTGCGTTCTAGCGATATTTTCGCTAACTGCCTTGTTTGTTTCAGCATTATCAAACTTGATCTTTTCGCAAACGCTCTTATAAGTTTTTGCCACTTTTTCTTTAAATTTAAGCTCATCTATGCCCTCGCTATCAACAAGTCTGATGTCCCACTCAAGCGCGACTGCGTGCGTATAGGCATCCTCGTAGTACTCTAGCGGATGGCCTGGCTGAAGCGCACCTTTTACATCCATCCACGCTATCTCAGTCTCTTGCCAAGCGTTTATCACCTTTGCATTATCCTCTTCGCAAAAGGCATTTTGCAGCTTTTCAAGGTATTTTATGTATGATTTTTGCTCGTCATTTTGGGCTAAATTTCTTAAAATTTCAAGATTTTTAGCAAAGACACTTTTAAGCTCTCTCACCTCATCTTTAAAGGCAAGTGCGTAAGGCAAAAAGCTAAATTTCTCGCCTTCTTTACAAACTGCGCCATACGTTCTATCAGCCCTTACACCGTTAGCGTCACACTGAAATAAGCCGTTTTTAGTAATAAACTCATTTGCCTGGCTTAGATCTTTAAATTTAGTCTCAAACTCTTTGTTTGTAGTGTCGATAATACGATCCTGCCATGAAATTTGCCACGCATTTAGGCTTAGGCCAAGCTCGTGCATAGCCTGCACAAAGGCTTGGTTAAACTGATCTAAAATTTTCTCTTCCTTGGCCTTTTCTAAAAGCTTGGCGTGCAGATTTTCATATAAATTTCTAACGTAGCCATACATTAAATTTAGCACCCGTTTTTGCTCGTCTTCGCCTAAATTTAGCTTTTTTAGCTCATTTTGAAGCGGATCAACTTTAAGATCTACTATTCTTCTTGCAAGAGCTAGTTTTTGGCTTGGTGTACCAGCAAGGCCACAAATTTTAACAGCCTCGTTTATGATATCATCGTCTAAATTTTTATAAATAGCATTTAGCTTATTTTTTTGCTCTTTTGTGAGTTCATTTAATCTTTTAAAATTGTTCATATTTTCATCCCCTGAAGTTGCAAGATTTTAGCATAAAGCCTTAAAATTTGCTACAATCAACCAAAAATTTTAACATCTAAAAGGCAAAAAATGGATATTTTAAAGGATTTTGGTGAGCCACGTATCAAACAAGTTATGTTGCCAAAGGACACAAACTCGGCTGGAAATATTTTTGGTGGTTGGATAATGAGTCAGATCGACCTTGCAGGTGCTCAGGCCGCTAGAGAAATTTCTCCTGAACGCGTTGTGACGATCTCTATGAAAGAGATCATTTTCAAGCAACCTGTCTTTGTTGGCGATGTGCTAAGCTGCTACGCTAAAATCATCTCTGTTGGTAAAACCTCGATAACAACGCAAATAGAAGTAACCGCCCTTAGGCTAAATCCGGGCGGATATAGAGAAACTATACACGTTACTAGTGCTACTGCAACTTACGTAAGCGTGACGAAAGATGGACTTAAAAAGCCAATCGATGAGAAGCTAAAGCAGCTTCATGGATTTTAAAAATTTGGTTGCGATTTATGCAACCAAATTGAAAAATTAATACTACTTTTAAAAATTATTGAGATTCTTAAACTAAAAGCAATATTTTTCAACTTCTTTAAATGCTTTGTGAAGTAAAATCAGGCTCTATACATTTTTTGGGAGAAAAATGAAAAAATCACGTCTAGGTCTTTTGCAAACACAAATCACAAAGATCCTAACTCAAAATGAGCTTGATAAATTTGAGTATAAAGAGCTACCAAAAACAAGCATAATCTACACAGAAGAGATCAAGATCATCATCTTAAAAAGTGGCTGTGCAAAGCTCTCATTTTTTGAAGATGGAGAGGAATTTATCCTTTATCATTTAGAAGCGAGCAACATCGCCGTGCTTGATGATAATTGCGCTTTTGAAATACTTGAAGATGCTGAAATTTATGCTATAAATTTAAACAAAATAGGTGAAATTTTATCAAATGCAAATGTCGCAGATGAAATTTTAAAAGCTGTGTTAAATGCAGTAATCGTGCAACGCCAGATCATAAAATCAATACTTTTTGAAGATGCAAAAGGCAGGATTGCAAATTTTTTGATCGAGCTTGCAAAGGAGCAGGATCTAAAACAAAATGGATATCACTACATATTTTTACCATTTTCTCTAAAGGTGCTCTCAAGCTTTGTGGGGCTAAAACGCCAAAGCGCTTCAACTGCCTTTAATGAGCTTATAAAAGACGACATCATAAGAAAGATCACACCACACGAGTTTTTAATAATTGATTATGAAAAACTTGAAAGTTACACAAACTAAAAATCAGAAATTTTTATAATGGCTAGCAAAGAGTAGTCTTAGAGGATTAGTCTTTGCCAAGAAGCAAAGACTAAAATTTTTAAGCTTTTTTCTTCATATCAAATTTATTTGCCATAAAGCCAACTAAACCAACAAAGAAAAGTCCGCCGCAGATATTACCTAGCGTAACTGGAACTAAGTTTTTACCGATGAAATTTCCCCAGTTTAAAACTTCTAGCTTTTCAGCCGTGATGCCATGTCCTAGAGCCGCAGCTGCAGCAGCGATATCTCCGCCGTTTGCTGCTATATAGTGAGCTTTTGAGATAATAGCTTCAGTTATGATGAACATATTTGCCACGCAGTGCTCCATAGAGCAAGCCACAAATGCGCCGATCATCCACATAATGGCAAAGAATTTACCAGATAGATTGCTCTCACTTGTCGCAGTCCAAATAGACATACAAACAAAGACGTTACAAAAAATTCCGCGGATAAATAGCTCATGAAATGGTGCTGTGATCTTGCCAATGCCAGCTGGTATAAAGTGCTGCAAGATGTAGCCATCATACTTTAGTGGCAAGCCTGAGTAGTAGTACATATACGCAATCAGTGCGCCGCCAACGAAGTTAAATATCCAAACGATAGCCCAGTATCCGATAGTCTTACCTAGTTTTAGCTTTCCTTCATATGCGCTAACACCACTTAAAACTGAGCTTGTAAAAAGATGTCCGCCATAAAAGACAACCATCATAAGACCACAGCTAAATGTGATACCGCCGATAAAATTTGAAAGGCCAATAGACTGATTTTCAGCCATACCAACTGTCGAGTGAGCCCAAAAAATATCACCCATAGCAATAGCAGCTCCAGCCATGATAGCAAGAAAAATAATACTAGTAAGCGGCATATGAGCCTTATGCTCCATAGAGCTTGAGACCGCTTGAGCGGTTTCTGCCGGATTTAACATCACATTCTCCTTTTTATTTTCAATCTCGCACATGAGCCAAGCTCATCTTTGCGACCAAAGTTTAACACTTTGCAAAATCACTAAAGTCAAATCAATGCTTGCGGTTAAAAGCAAATTTTGCCTTTAGTAACCAAAAAGACTAAATTTAGCTATTTACTAAATTTAACCGACTAAATTTTTATCAATCTCTACAATTCTTAAAAAAGCTTTTCTGGCACTTTTTTTAGCCTGCTCGCTTAATCCTTCTTCAAAATTTAAGACATTTTCGAGCAAGACACTAATGCCTAAAAACAGCGTCTTTGGACAAATTTTACGCAAGTAGCTTAAAAGCACTGGAGTTGGTAGATTGTGAGTTGAGTAGATGTAGTCTCTATCGTCACTTAGGTCAAAAAACTCTATCTTATCCTCATCAAAGCCGCTCATCGCATCGACTACTATCAAGATATCAGGCGCAAATTCTCTAATGGCCGAGAATTCATTCTCAGGCACATCTTGCCCAAAAAAGACCTTCCACTCTTTTAGCTCAGCTTCTACGATGCGACCTACTTCATTGCCCACATCATCATCGCCACGCATAGGATTACCGATGCAAAGGATGGCCTTTTTCATCAAAAATCCTTCCTAAGCACGATATATCCCTCTTTTAAATTTGCCAAAATTTCTTTAAGCTTACACTCACAAAGCTGCGGCAAGAGTTTAGCGATATGCTCGGCAAAAATTTCAACTTCAAAATATTTGCTTAAATTTCCGATCTTAAATTTCACGTATTCGCCTGAGTTTTTGATCATCTCGTCAAATTCCTCATCGCTTAGCTCTAAAATTTTCTCGCTAAAATCTATCGTGCCAACGCCATGTCCCACGCAAGTGGAGAAAATTTTTATCTCTTTTAGCTCGCGTGGAAGCTTATCGTTGTCATCCATATGCCTTTTTGTAAGCTTATAAACTTGTATCATCTCTTACTCCAAACCTCGCTATCAACGTCTATCGCAAAGCTTTTATCAGCTTTTGCATATTTTAGATAGACATCATTATGCAAAAGCCCCATGCACTCAGCATATCTAGGATCTTCTTCTTTTTTAATAGCTGTAAGCACAGCCTCTCTTGAAATGCTTGGGTCATGGACATCTTTTGAGCATTTGATAGCACTCATATATTTTTCAAAAAGGATTCTACCAAAGATATAGCTCATTAGCCTTCTGCTTTCAGCTTGCAAGTCGCGCTCAAACAAAATATCACCTATGACTGACTTCTCAACTGAAGGTGGCAATGTGTTATCTTCCTCATAGCTTTTTTTATGAAGTTTTTGATCGATGATACCAAGAGCCATACCAAGGCCGTAAATAATGCTTGCTGGATGTGGAGGACAGCCTGGGATATAGACATCGACTGGGATTATCTTATCGATGCCGCCCCAAACGCTATAAGCGTCGTGGAAAATTCCACCACTGCTTCCGCATGCACCAAGAGCAACTACGATCTTAGGATCTGGAGTCGCTTCATAAGCACGAAGAAGTGGATAATACATCTGTCTTGTTACAGGACCAGTGCAAAGCAAAATATCAGCGTGTCTTGGGTTTGCTACAAGCTTAAAACCAAAACGCTCAGGGTCCCACATCGGCGTAATAGCTGCAAAAATTTCTATCTCACAGCCGTTACAGCTTCCGCAGTCGATCCTATAAACGCTAAAGCTTCTTTTGATATTTTTTAGATGCTCTAGCTTTGCAGTTAGATCATTTGCTGTTTTTATGTCCTCTGGGACTTGATATAGACTCATTTTATAGCCTCCTCAATGCCTTTTGTTAGCCTCTCAGCAGATTGATTTTTCTTGCACTCTGGGCAGATATAAAGGTAGTCTTTTGCCTCTTCGAGTCTGCCTGGGAGTAAATTTGCTGTGCCAAGCTTTTCAAGGGTGAAATTTATAAGCCTTTTTGGTGTAAATGGCTTGCCGCAGCATTTGCAAGTTTGCATCTCGAGCTCACCTCTTTGTATAAGAGCGCTCTTGTCAAATTTAACCGCAAGCTCAAAGCTATCGCTAAGTCTTACAGCTCCAGTTGGGCAAACCTCATCGCAGCGACCGCAAAATATGCAGCGTCCGCAGTCAAATTCCCAAACAAGCTTTGTTTGCTCATCGTTCATCTTAAGCTCTATTGCGTTACTAGGACAAGCGATACCGCAAGCTGCACAACCTATGCAAAGATCGTATGTATAGTTTGGCTGACCGCGGAAATTTTCAGGAACAATATATGGCTCAAATGGATAGGCGTATGTCGCCTTTCCATATTTTTCTGTGATGTCAAATAACTTCATCATCTTAAATCCTTCTTACTAACCCCGCCATCTTGACAGAATTTTTTAAGGTCTTTTTCTGTTAAAATTTTACTTTTTTTAGTCCTTACATCAACCAAAGTAACACGCTCTGTACATGAGTAGCAAGGGTCAAGTGAGCAAACGATAAGCGCAGCGTCACTTATGTTATTCCCTCTGAATTGATATCTTAGGCTTGGCCAGTTGTTGTATGTTGCTGCTCTGCATCTCCAGCGATATACTTTTTGAGCGCTGCCTTGCATGATCCAGTGAACATTCTCGCCACGTGGTGCTTCATCATGACCAAGTGCAAAATTTTCAGGTTTGATCATAGTGACAGGATCGATCATGATCGGAGTTTGAGGCATTAGCTCAAAGCACTGGCGGATGATGTGGATAGAGCTTTTTAGCTCTTTATATCTAACCATCTCGCGAGCAAAAACGTCGCAACCATGCTCAACTGCTACTTCAAATTCTATCTGTTTAAAAAAGTCGTATGGGTGATCGTAGCGGTTATCACGTTTAAAGCCAGAGCCTCTCATATTTGGACCAACTGGGCTAAAGTCACGTGCTATTTGGCGGTCTAAGATACCCACACCTTTCCAGCGTCCGATTTGGCGTTTATCCTCCATAACTGCGTCCCAAATTTCTGAAATTTGAACGTCAAGTTTGTTAATGATCTCGATGCCTTTTTTGATCTCTTGGTTTGTCATATCACGTCTTAAGCCGCCCATAACGACGTTGCCGTATGTTTTACGTCCACCAGTTACAAGCTGAGCTAGCTCCATAGAGTACTCACGAACTCTAAAGATATGCATGAAAGCGTTGTAGTTACCAGTGACCTCACAAGCTAGACCAATATTTAAAAGGTGGCTGTGAAGACGCTCGATCTCAAGACAGATGACGCGTATAGCTTGAGCTCTTAGTGGAATTTCAAGCTTGATAGCTTTTTCTGCTGCTTCGATACAAGCGATAGCGTGAGCATAACCACAAATTCCACAAACACGCTCTGCAAGATAGCCCATCTGATCATAGTTCATTCTATTTTCAGCTAGCTTTTCCATACCGCGGTGTTGATAAAAGAGGCGGTAGTCAGCGTCGATAATCTCGTCGCCGTCACAGAAAAGTCTAAAGTGACCTGGCTCATCTGAAGTAATATGTAGTGGTCCAAGTGGCACATCAACTACTGCATCACCTGTTGGGAACAAAAACTCAGAATCAGGCTCATCTCTATGGTCAACTGGATCAGGGCGGTAGCGATAATCCATCGCATCTTTTCTAAGTGGATGAAGTCCATCTGGCCAGTCATCACTTAAAACTAGACGCCTTTTATCAGGCAAACCTTCGGCTACAAGACCAAACATATCATAAGCTTCTCTTTCATACCAAACACAAGCTGGCACTAGCGGAGTAACTGATGGAAATGTCGGATCGCTTCCAGGAATAAGCGTTTTAACAGTAATAAAGCACTTATCCTCAGGTGCAAAATCATCCGCTTCAGTCATCTTGCTACCTTCCATTGAAAGAGCATAATAAAGAGCAAAGCTGCCATTTATCTGGCGCTCATCATTTGGTATCATCGTGCTTATAAAGCCGCCAATATCATAATAAAGTGTTTTAACAGCTAGTGGAAGATCATTTCTATCAACCAAAACTGTGATTTGATCGTCTGCTTGACGAGTTACCTCTAAAATTTTTACTTTAGTTTTTAGGATTTCAACAAATTTATCGCCTCTCATTTTAAAGCTCCCATCATTATATTAACACCGTTATCTACTAGCGTATAAAAGCTATCTACGTGCCATACGCCAAAGATTATGATAAGGGCACAAAGTGCTATAAGAGGTAAATTCTCTAACAAACTCATCTCTTTATTATGAACAACCACACCTTTTGGCTCGCCAAAGCTTGCCATATTAAAGTGTGCAAAGTCAGCTATGAAAATAACTGCAAGTGCAATAGCAAATAGCACAACTGCGATATATTGACCGCTTGTGATAGCTCCGACAAAGACGTTATACTCACTAACAAATATAGCAAATGCTGGAACACCAACTAGTGAGCAAACAGCCGCGCCAAACATTATAGTTGTAATTGGCGCGATCTTAACCATGCCGCCCATCTTACTCATATCTTTGTGGCCGTAAATTCTTGCTATGTTGCCTGTTGAGCAAAATGCCAAAGCTTTAGTAAAGCTGTGAGCTAAGCAGTGAAATATCGCTGCAAATAGACCAAATTTACCGCCAACACCAAGTGCAAATGCGATAACACCCATATGAACGATTGAGTGGTATGCAAACATTCTTTTTACGTTGTGTTGTCTGATTAGGAAAAATCCTGCTACAAAAAGAGTGATAGTTCCTGAAACGATCATTATGCCCTCAACAAAGCTAAATCCAACAGCTTGAGCTGTGATAGCGTAGTATCTTAAAAGTGCTAGCATCGCACATTTTAAAAGTACGCCTGATAGCAAAGCTGAGATAGGCGCTGGACCTTCAGCATGAACGTCTGGTAGCCAAGTGTGAGTTGGAGCAAGACCAGCTTTTGTACCAAAACCAATTAGAGCAAATACAAAGATAAGCTTTGCTGCATCTGGGTTTAAATTTTTAGCGTTTGCCATTATGCTTGAAAATAGCATAGAAGCTTCGCCATCTCCTAGAGTACTAAATGTGGCTGAATATAAAAGAACAGTCGCATAAAGTGCAAATGCTAGACCGATTGAGCAAAGAACGATGTATTTATAGCCACTTTCTGTTGATTTTTGGTCTTTGTGGATAGCGACCAAAAATACTGAAGCAAGAGTTGTTGCCTCGATAGCTGCCCACATAAACGCAACGTTGTTGCAAATAACGCTTAAAGTCATTGTAAAGATAAATACATGGCTTAATGCATAATATTTTTTAAGATCACTTAAGTGGATGTGTCCGTCTTCAAGTTCCCATCTCATGTAGTGGATAGAGTAGAAATTTACTATAAATCCAGTTACAGCGATAAGCACCAAGAAAACACAGCCCAAGCTATCTAAAAATAAAAATTTATCAAAACTATAAAAAGTTCCGCTACTTAAGACTTTAAGAACATTGTTAAGTAAAGCCACCGATGTCGCAGCAGAAAACAAAACGTGAAGTCCGCTTAATACGGCATAATTTTTAGGACTCAAAAACAAGACCAAAGCACCAAGGAGCGGTAAGATAAGTATTAAAGCTAAACTATCCATCTCTAACCCCTTAAATTTGAAGCTTTAGAAGTATCTAAGCTATCATAAGCTTTATAAAATCTAATCGCTAAGACGCTCATGATAATAACGGCAAATATCGCATCTGTTAAAATTCCAAGCTCGACTAACTCATGTGAGTTATAAGCCATTAGAGCAAGGCTTAGGTGGATACCGTTTTCAAACAAGCAGTAAGCTAGAATTTGTTTTATAAATGAATTTCTTAGCATGAAGCCAAAAATTCCCATCATAAAGACCGTTCCAGCTGCTATTAGCATGATCTCTTCTTTGATAAGAGAGAATTTTAAAAATATAGGGTGGATACTCATTGAAAGAGCTAGAGAAAATCCCATAGCAATAACAGGACTTACAAAAAATCCACCAACTGGCTCATCTTCGCTAACTACGCCAAGTTTTTTGATAAGCCAGAATAAAATTCCTGGCACAAGCAAAACTTTGGTAAAAAATGCAATGATCGCCCAAGTTTTGAGCTGCTCGGCGTTAAATTTCTCAGATAACAAGAAAAATATACTAACTAAAAGTAGTGTCTCAATCGCATAAGCGATGATTGAGAGTTTCAAGCTTCTAAGACCAAAAACCGCAAGCGAAGTTACGATCATGCAAATGGCTAAAATATCAAGTGTTTGCATCTCACACTCCTACTACATAAAGTGTTAGTGCAACAAACGAGATAGCAAGTGCACCAAGTGCATTTTTGCGTAAAGATGAAGTCATTTTAAAGCGTGGTCCAAAGTTGTCTATAAAGACAGCCGCTACGTAAAATACTCCAGTTTTTATCACAAAAACGATAATAGCTAAGAAAGGATTGCTAAAATTCCATGGCTCAAATATAGTTAGGAAAAGTCCGATCATAGCAAACTGTTTTAATATAAGTGATGCTTGAACCAAACCAAGGTCGCTACCTGCATACTCGCCAAGCAAGCCTTCTTGAAGCTCTTGCTCAGCTTCAGCTACGTCAAATGGTTTTCTACCAGTTTCAACATACATGCACCATAAAAATGCGATAGAAGCTACGGCAAAACTTGGGATTTGATATCCTATAACGCCAGTTTTTACCATCTCTTGGATCTCAATTAAATTTGATGTTTTAGCTGCAAGCATAACTACGATTAGGCACATGATCATAACTGGCTCAACATATACACCCAGCATTTGCTCCCTGCCGCCGCCTGTTGCTGCAAATGGGTTGCCGCTATCCATTGAAGCTGCACCAAATACAAATCTAAGCAATGCGCCAAGATAGAGGATCACAAATATATCTGAATATGCTCCAAAAACAGTATCTTTGCTATATGTTATAGGTATAGCAGCTAGCACTGCAGCTGAAGTTGCAAAAAGGAAAAATGGAGCCCATCTAAATACCCAGTGTGAGCACTCAGGCACAGTTCTTCCTCTTCTAAAGAGTTTTATAATATCGCGATATGTTTGAAAGAAATCGCTACCTTGTTTTGATTGAAGTCTAGCTCTTAGTTTTCTTGCCATACCATCAAACAAAGGAGCTACCAAAACGATAACGACTACTTGAAATATCATTAAAAGTATAGTTTGCATTTTCGTCTCCTAAACTAAAAAGTAGCCCACAGCAAGTATGGCACAAAGATAAATTAGGATATAAAGCGTATAGATGTTTGTGTATCCGCTTTGAACGATGCCTAGTTTATCGGCAAATTTCATACACCATTTGATGACTGGCTCATAAAACATTCCCCACCAGATATCTTTTGGATGGTTGTGATATTCAACCGCGTCAAAATAATTTCTAGTAACGATCTTTTTATCAGCTCTAAATAGCCATTGCATGATCTTTCTAAGATCGCCTGTAAATGGACCACCTGTCATTTGCATACGTGAGCTATATTTAAAGCCGCATGCCCAAGGATCAGTCTCGCGTGGTTTATCTCTATTTGCTTTCATAACAGCAAGGATGATAAATGGCAAAATCATAGTCGCACATAAAACTAAAGCGATAAGCGGAGTTGAGATCATACTGCCTATAGGTGAAGTTACATTTATAGCACCAAGGCTAGCTTTATAGTCGCTTATAGCGATAGAATTTACAGCTTGCATGATGTAATCAACTATGTAGTTTGCGCCAAGGCCAAAGCCAACGCAGCCTATCATTAAGATGATCATACCAAGAACCATGCCTATTGGACTCTCTTTAGCATTTTCCCAAATTTTTTGATCTCTTGGAGTACCTGCAAAGATAACAGCGTAAAGTTTGAGGTGCATGCCGACCAAAACGCCTGTTAGCGCAAGAGCTACGACACCAAGTGTAAATGCATATCTAACTAATGTTCCCTCGCCCATCGCGCCTTGAAGCATACCTTGATATGTAAACCACTCTGAAACAAAGCCATTTACTGGAGGCAAAGCTGCTATACCCATGATACCTATAAACATACCAAGGCTTGTCCATGGCATTTTTTTAGCAAGACCGCCAAGGATGTCCATATTTTGTGTGTGAGTAGCGTGGATAACCGAACCAGCGCAAAGGAAAAGCAGACCTTTAAATATAGCATGGTTAACTACGTGGTAGCAACCTGCTAGAAAACCTACTGCTGCTAGTGTTAAATTTCCAGCTGCAACGCCGTAAATGCCAGTACCAAGACCTAGCAAGATGATGCCTATGTTCTCAACTGAGTGATAAGCAAGCAAGGCTTTAAAGTCGTGTTGGCAAAGAGCGTATAAAACACCAAATAGTGAGCTAGCTGCACCAAGAGCGAGTATTGTAAGGCCAAAATATGTACTAAGTGGTAAGTAAAGTGTAAATTTAACTAGTGTAAATAGAGCAACTTTGATCATAACGCCTGACATAAGGGCTGAAACATTTGATGGTGCTGCTGGGTGAGCTTGTGGAAGCCAAACGTGAAATGGCCACATACCAGCTTTACTGCCAAAGCCGACCAAAAATAATGCAAATACAGCAGCAGAAGCGCCAAATGGCATCTTAACACCCATAAATGCGCTAAAGTCAAAGCTTCCTGCATAGTAGGCTGTGATAAGCAAACCACAGGTTATACAAAATGCACCGATTTGTGCGATGCCAAGATATACCATAACCGCTTTAAGTGTATTTTTACCGTCATTGACAATGATAAGAAATGATGAGATAAGAGTCATAAGCTCCCATAAAACAACAAAGCAAAATACATTATCAGCGCTAATTACTAGAAGCATTGAGAGTATAAATGTATTAAACAAACATGCAAACACGCCAACATTTGCTTTTTTGATGTACTCTTCAGCGTAGCTCATACCATAAACGCTACTTGCAAATCCAATGAAAACAACGACAAAGCTAAAGAAATTTCCAAGTGGATTTAGCGCAAATTTTGGCGAGTACAAAAAGCCATCCATAAGAGCAAAGCTATCGCTTACTCCCATATTTGCAACAAAGTGACACATCGCGTAAAAACAGCTTAAAGCGCTTAGACCAAAACCAACCTTTACAGCGGCCTTTGGAGCACAATAAAGCAAGATGCTAACGACGGCACTTACAAGAAATAGCATATAAACCGTAGTCATCTTATGCTCCTTGTCCATTTAAAATTTTAGTAGCAAATTTATTCGCTGCTTCATAGTCTATCCTCTTGCCAAGTTTATGTTTGCCCTCTTCTGGATCAATCATAACAAGAGCACTCGTTGGACAGACATCAACACAAGCTGGTCCGTTCTCACGACCAAAGCACATATCGCATTTAACAGCGATATTTTTTGCACCTGATTGTGACTCTATCTCAAGGTTATACTTTGGCTCGACAGCGTAATTTACTGAAGGCATAAGCTCTGCACTTGAGCTTATCGCACCGTAAGGACAAGCGATCGTGCACATCTTACAGCCTATACAAATTTCCTCATGAAGCTCGATGCAATTATCATTAAATCGCAATGCCCCAGTTGGACACACATTCGCACAAGGACCATCGTCGCATTGTCTGCACTGAGTTGGCATAACGCCAGTAGCTTCTCTTAGCACACTTAGCCTTGCACGTGACAGCTTGCCGCGTTCATAAGCGCTCTTAAAACATGCAGCCATGCAGGTTGCACATCCTATACAGCGTTTATAATCGGCAATCACAAATTTATGTTTTTTCATAAATTCCTCCCATTAAACAAGGCTAAACTGCCCTGCTCACTTTTAAAGTGATGGTTAGTCACCAAAATAGAGATAGTTAAATTTTTATTTAACATCTCAAACGCTCCTTCCTAATTTTTGTAATAATTCTATAACTTATAATGAATAAATTCCGTCATCTATCTGACAAATTTTGTATTTTTAAAATTAAATTTTTATTTTATATATTTTTAAGATTATCTATTAAGTATCGATTTTTAGGTATATTTATTTGCTAAAGGATAATATTTATTAATAAAATCTTCCTATAAAGAGTAAAAATATCTTAATCAAGTTTAAATTTACAAGTTAATTATTTAAGCTTGGGTTAATTAAATAAAACTGAAATTTAAAAATCTAAAATATAATCCGACCTTTAAATTTAAAAGGCTTTTTATGGGAATTTTTATAGTTATAGTTTTGCTTATTGTCGCAGTGTTTCTTTTTATGAAATTTGCCCCAGTTTTTGGTGGCGTGCCAGACGCCAAGAGCCAAAAGCTCATAGAAGCTTCGCCAAATTTTAACGGCAAAGTTTTTATAAATTTAGAGCCCACTATTGATATGGTAAAGAATAATCCGCAAGCGTCTATGCTAAATTTTGTCCGTCAAGCACTCTTCCCACCAAAAGGCAAGCTACCAACTAAGCCTTTGCCAAATTTAAAATTTGATGCAAAAGCCCTCAAAAACGGCGAGTTTATCTGGCTTGGGCACGTTAGCCTCATCTGCAAGCTTGATGACAAAACTATCATCACTGACCCAGTTTTGCACCGAGCATTTCCACTACCAATTGGCGGTAAGCCCTTTATCTACGAGCATGCTATCACCGCTAGTGACTACCCAGATGTGATCGACATCGCCCTCATCTCGCACGATCACTACGATCATCTTGATCATAAAACGATACTCGAGCTAAAAGATAGAATTTGCAAATTTCTAGTGCCACTTGGCGTAAAAGCTCACCTTGTAAAATGGGGCGTTGATGAAGACAAAATTTATGAGTTTGACTGGTTTGGTGAGCAAAAAATAGGAAATTTAAACTTCACGTTTTGTCCTTCAAGGCACTTTAGCGGGCGCACATTTAAAAGAAACGCGACACTTTGGGGTGGCTGGGCGGTTGAAGAGGCTGGCTTTAGCTTTTATTTTAGCGGAGATGGCGGATACGGCAAGCATTTTAAGATGATAAATGAGAAATTTGGCGCCTTTGATCTAGTTTTTATCGAAAATGGTGCTTATGGCGATGGCTGGTCTTACGTGCATATGAGGCCAGAGGAGTCAGCGCAAGCACTAAAAGATCTTGGTGCAAGGCTTGGCGTGCCGGTGCACTGGGGCAAATTTGATCTATCTTATCATGCTTGGGATGAGCCGATCAAGCGTTTTGAAAAGGCAGCGACAAAACTTGAGCTAAACTACGCAACGCCAATGATCGGAGAAGTTTTCACCGCACAAAATCAGCCTAGGAAAAAGTGGTGGGAGAAAATTTAGGAATAAAATTTGCTCTAAATTTTAAAATCCAAAAGGAAATGCTGATGAAAATTTCTGAAAATTTAGCAAATCTAAAAAATGTCATCGATAAAGCCGCAAAAAACGACCTTGATATGAGCGCAACTGGAAGCTTTTTACAAAATTTAGAAAAAGCAAATAAAGAGACTGAAAAAATTTATAAACAGCTAGAAAAAGAGTTAAAAAGCGATGCACAAATGTTTAAACAATTTGACTTCATGCAGATGATAACAAAGCTTCAATACGGAAACCTAAAGCCAAATGAACGTGAAAAACTGCTCAATAAAATGAGCAAGATCGCCAAGGAAATTTAATTTAAATAGGATTGATGCGGAACTAAATTTTACTATTTCTGTGAAATTTGGTGGGTTTTGGTGAGTGATTTGCTTAAAATAAATTTATTTAAATAGCGACCATTAAAACTCAGATATATTTCTATTTTCTACCTAAACGCTTGTGTATTCATAGTTTACAAGGTAGTATAGGTATACTACTGCTTTAGGTTTTTAGGCAAATTTTTAAATTTCATAAATGAGTAATTTCGGCTTTGATTTTAGTGGCAAGTCTTGCGGGACCTAAAATCAATAGTCAAATTCTTACGAGAGAATTAAATTTTAAAATTTGTAAAGCGTATAGACTATATCCTATTCTTTCATTAAGGGAGAATGGAGCTTAAATTACGGTCTGCTTGCAGTTGCGAGCTAGCAAAGCAAAAGAACTCCCTTCTCCCTTAACAATCCCTCTTCCCTGACACGTTCAAAGGGCATGCTCTAGTGCTAGAGCACTGCATGCAGTTTTGTTAATTTCAATCAAACTTTAATGAGTAATTTCGGTTCTAAAATTTGAGCTAAGCGGTAAGTGAAGCCAGATTTTAGTAGTCGGCTCTTACGAGTGAATGAAAGTTTAAAATTTACAAGACTGCTTGATTAAATTTTGTAAAAGAATAAATTTAAAGAATACCTATTTATATATGTAAATTTACCAGAGAGGATTTAAGAGCCAAAGAGGCTCTTAAATTTTAGTGTAGTTCGCTCCAAACTTTGCGTTTCCAAAGCCAAGCAAAAATTCCTAATATAAAGAAGTAGATCATGACATAAAGCCCTGTGCTCTCGCGCTCAGCCTTCTTCTTGTCGCCTACTTTTTGGATATAAGCTACCACGTCGTCTTCAGCAGCTTTATTTAAGCCAACTCTTGGCATTGCAGTACCTGGTAGCATCTTTTGAGTATCGTTTATAAATTTATGTAAATACTCATCACCTTTTGAACGGATCATCATAGATAGATCAGGTGGATTTGAGCCCATATAAGCAGCAAGGCTTACTTTATTGCTAAATGCATATTTTTTGTCATATTTCATATCATGACATCTTTGACATGCATCAGCGAAAACCTTTTCTTCAGTGATCTTATTATTTGCCTTTTCATAATCAGCAGATACCTTTTTCAAATAAGCTACTATATCGGCAGTCTCAGCATTTATATCACCACCAGCACCCATAAATGCGGTCATCGGAAATGGATGCTCGTCGTTAAATTTATGAGTTAGCTTTAAAGCCATATTTGGATTTTTAATGAGTGCAGCCAAGAATTTATCATCATAAATTTTACCAGCGGTACTAAGATCTGGTGGCACTACACCAAAGCTTTGACTAGCTGTCTCAGCATCCATACCAGCTGGCATACCTGCTGCCTCTATACCGTGGCATCCTGTACATCCAGCTGCTACAAAAGTATCAGCACCCTTTGTAGCGTCACCTTTTGTAAGGTCGATAGAGTTAATGTCATTCCAAAATGCTGTATAGTCATCAAGAATTTTTTGTGCTACTTCTACATCTTTTGTAGCCGCATCTATGCTTGCCTTATTTCCACTAGCCTTAGCAGTCTCAAGAGCTGCCTTTTTTTGCTCTAAAAAGTGCTTTGCATAGTCAGTATCTTCTTTTGAGAAGTTATACTCAGCATTTGCAGTATGAGGGTGAAGCTTTGTGTGAGCATAAGGCTCGATACCCCAATATAAAACACCTGAAAGAATAACAACAATGGCAAAAATTTTAAGCTCTTTCATAATTAGCCCCTCTTTCTTTCAAGTATTGTTATAACTGGCAACGCAATTATAAATAAGAACAAGAATAGCAATGATGAATAAAACCCTATCCAGTCATTATAACCACCTGTTGGGAGCTTACCATATATAGATAAAACGATAAGATCGACAACTAAGACCCAAAACCATATAAAAAATAGTGGTCTTTTGTGAGCTGGAGCTACAAGGTCGCTTCTATCAAGAAGAGGTATAAGCATAAATGCAACACCTGCAAACGCAAACGCGATAAGACCGATGTTATAAGCAGAAATTCCAGCTATATCAAAGAAGAAGCCACGTAAAATTTCATATTGCCACAAGAAATACCACTCTGGATATATATGTGGTGGGGTTTTTAGTGGATTTGCTGGCTCAAAGTTGATAGGATCCATTGCAAAATTGAAGTGATAGCAAACAAGATAGATGACAAATATCATAAAAAATGATACATACATAAAGTCTTTTGCCAAAAATCCTGGCCAAAATGGTATAACTTTAGATTTCGCTCTATCGCCGTGTAGATACTCTTGTGCCTCTACTTCAAAGTCTATATCTTCGCTTGTTAGGTTATTAACGTGTGGAACTCTTAAAGAGTAGAAGTGAATAACCAAAACAGCTATTGTTACAAGTGGCAATAAACAAACATGAAGCATAAAAAATCTAGTAAGTGTTGAGTCGCCAACTGCGTAATCACCTCTAATCCACTCAACTAAAGCATCGCCAATAACTGGCACACCGCCAAAAAGCTGAGTAATAACAGTTGCCGCCCAGTAGCTCATCTGTCCCCATGGGAGCATATAACCACTAAATGCCTCTGCTGAAAAACAGATAAATAGCACCATACCACTTATCCAAATGACTTCTCTGCCTCTTTTGTATGAACCATAGTAAAGTCCAGTAAGCAAGTGAATATACATAATAAGAAATATCGTAGAAGCCGAAACTGCGTGAATATGACGCCAAAGCCAGCCATACTCGACCTCTTGCATGATAGTATAATTTACACTATCAAATGCCAAATTTACATCTGGTTTGTAATACATTAAAAGTAAAAAACCAGTAACGATTAAGAGCATAAAAAGCGTTGTTAAAATAACGCCCATTGCCCAAAGAAAATTTATATTTTTTGGAATCCAGTATTCGCTAACTAGAACCTTTATAAGTTTTGTAAAAGCTAGGCGTTGATCAAGCCAGTCAATAACGCCAGTTGATTTATGAGCTAAAGACATTGCTATCCTCCTAAGCTTTTGCTACTAATTTTTCGTATTCTGGGCTTGTTTCGCCTAGAACTAGCTTGGTTCCATCAATCTTAAATGGTGGTATATCAAGTGGTCTTGGAGGAGGTCCGTATGTCTGCATTCCGTCGGCATTAAATTCGCCGCCATGACAGGCACATACAAACATTTGTTTGCTTGCTTTATACTCAGGTATACAGCCAAGATGCGTGCAAAGTCCGATAAGAACTACGTATCTAGCATCCCCTACGACAACATCTCTTTTGTCATTTTTAGCCATATCAGGACTTTTTTTGAGGATGAAAATAGGCTTTTTACGCCATTCAACCTGCCTCATTTCTCCATCTTTGATCGGACTTAGATCAACTGTTGTAAAACCAGCAGCTTTTACGCTTGGAAGTGGATCCCAAGTCTTTTTAACAGCCACTAGTGACATAGCGCCGCCGACAGCTGCCACAGCACCAAACGCAAGGCCGATAAAGCTACGTCTTTCTTGCTTTACTGACATTAAATTCCTTTCTATAAATAAATTCTTAACGATTATACTCTCAAAAAATTAAAAAAGTATAATTTCTAAATATAATCTGCAAAAATAATGTTAATT
>NZ_PPCE01000011.1 GCF_002913715.1 Campylobacter concisus
TAGCACAGCAAAAGCTTCAAACTATCCAGATGATGGCTCAGTAGCAAAGATAGTAAATCCTAATCCAAATTTAAAAGTGTTTGGATCGGATAATGCAGATAAAATAACCGTAGACGGCGCAAAAATAGAATCTGTATATGGTGGAGTTGGAAACGATAACGTTGATCTAAAAGACGGTGCTGAGGCAGTAGAAATTTTTGGTGGTTTTGGAAATGATGGTATAACCGTAAATAATTCTACGGTAAGTGGACGAGCTGCTAAAGATTATATGGGTAATGATATCAAAGAGGCTATCGTAGGCGGCGAGGGCGATGATACGATCTCTGTACAAAACCAATCTAACGTAAGAGGTAATATTTCTGGAGATCAAGGTAGCAATACTATTACTGTAGAGAGTGGCTCTAAAGTAGCTGGCTGGGTTTACGGCGCAAATGCTAAAACCGCCGACATGTATAACGAAACTGGAAATAACACTATATTAGTCACAGGAAAAAATACCGAGGTATCTCGAGTCGGCGATGTGAGCTCGGGTAACTCTACGATAACAATAAGCGATAAGGCTAAGGTAAAATCTGTGCACGGCGATAAAGGTGTCGATACTATAATGGTAGATAACGCCACTGTGGCCGAAAAGATCGAGGGCGGACACGGCGATGATAAAATTTACGTTAGAAACGGTGCTAGAGTAGAAGGCTACGTTACTGGAGATCTAGATAACGATACTATAAATATCAACGGTAATGCCAAAGTCCAAGGTGGCTTCATTGGTGCAGGTGCTGGAGCTGATGATAAAGTAAACATAAGTGGTAATGCCGAAGTAAGCAGTGCGTTTTTAAAACTAGGTGCTTCTTCGTATAACAGCGGTAAAACAACTGATAAAACTACCCTAAATGTGACTGGAGACGCTGTGATAGATGGCGTAACTATCTTGTCTGGTGACTCTTTGGGTAAGCAAGTTATGAATTTTCACCAAAATGGTGAAGCGA
The DNA here is from genome assembly GCF_002913715.1 of Campylobacter concisus. NCBI lineage: Bacteria > Pseudomonadati > Campylobacterota > Epsilonproteobacteria > Campylobacterales > Campylobacteraceae > Campylobacter > Campylobacter concisus. The sequence goes on from NZ_PPCE01000011.1 coordinate 987, forward strand.
AAGTTAGACAAATTGCTGGCAGCAATAATAAAGATGTTATAGACATTGCCGGAAATTTTACCGTGACTGGAACAATAGATGGCAATGGTGGAGATGATGAGATAAATATACATAACGGAGCCACAGCAAAATTTACAGCAAATATGGGTGAAGGTGTTGATACACTAACAGTAAGTAATGCTACACTTAAAGATTCTATTGTTGATATGGGTAGTGGTATCGACAAAATAAATATAAATTCTGGAGCAAAATTAGAAAAGTCTTCTATAAACGCTGGTGCCGGAGAAGATATTATAAAGATCGAAGGTAAGAGTGCTACTGATGAAGATCGTATAGTATTTGATAGCTCTACTTTAAATACCGGAGCTGATAACGATATAGTAGAGGTTACCAATACTACGTTTATGAATAGCAATAATAGAGGTTTATCCGAGTTAAGAACAGATGATGGTAACGACACAATCACTATAAAAGACGGCACTATATTCCAAGACTTCTCTTATATAGCTGCTGGAAATGGTGTAGATACTATAACTCTAGAAAGTGGAGCTAAATTTAATCAAGCTAATGTATATGCAGATGCTGGCGACGATATAATAAATGTTAACGGAGCAGAATTTAAAGACGGCGGCATACACGGTGGAGTAGGAGGTGATAAAATTTTTGTCAACTCTGGAAAATTTGATAACGCTAGTATAGAGGGCGATGCCGGTGATGACACGATCCATATCAAAGCTGGAGCTAGATTTGAAAATTCTTCTATATATGGTGATAGCGTAATGAGTGAAACCGGTAATGATACTATCATAGTAGACAAAGGCGCAACGCTGATTAATACGACTATCGACGGCGGAGCCGGATATGATACATTAAAAGTTGCTGACAATAGCATAGATTTTAGTCATGTAAGAAATATCGAAAGACTAGATATGACTAATGGAGAAAACACAAACTTAACTCTTACAGCTAGCAATGTTCAAGATATACTACGTGATAGTAATGAGAGTACACTAAGAATAGATGGTGACAAAGGTGATAGGCTAAAACTTACTGATGGTGGTTGGGACAATGGTCATCCAAGCTCAAACGAAGGCTATACTCTTTATAGCAATGGTACAACTACAATCGAAGTTAAAAACGATGTACACGTTGATCTTTAAAAATTAAACCAAAACGCTTTAATCCCAAAGGAAATTCCTTTGGGATATTCTTTCTTATCATTAAATTTTTATAATTGTTTATATTTTTAACTAGCATCAAATCTACAAAATTTTAGTTATTTAATCAGTAAGTCTGGATGATAAACAAAGGCTTAAAATGGATTAAAATTTGGCGGTAAATGTAGATAAATTTACCGCCATAAGGATAAATTATTTTCCAGTTGGGTCTAAGCCATTTAAGATGTAATTTACTTCATCATCGCTTAGCTCATAGTGTAAAAATTCTTTATAAAATTTCTTCGTTTCAGCTACTATATCTATATCTTTAAAAATTTCAGGGTGTAATATCTTAGCCGCCCATAAAATTTGCAGTGCTCCCTCGGCGCCATATCTATCCCAGCTAAAAACGCCGGTAGGATTTACGTAAACTTTTTTATTTTTGACGGCTTTGGTGCCCGCGTAGATAGGATTTTCGTATATCTTTTGTAAAATTTCTGGAGCTTTAGCTCTGCCTACGATGATGACGTCGGGATCTGCGTTAGGTATCTCTTCTGCGTTTAGTTCAAGCATATTTCCTGCTTTTTGAACCGCGTTTTGGCCGCCTGCGACCCTTATCCACTCGTCTATGATCGTATTTGTGCCATCAACTTTGAATAAATTTTTACCATCAGCTATGTGAAGTACTTTTGGTCTGTCTGACGCAGCGATCTTATCTGTTTTGCTTAGTGCTTTTTTAAGGTTGCCGTCAAAATACTCGTTAAATTTTTGAGCGATCTTCGGCGCGTCGCCTCCTATGACCTCAGCCATTATAGATACGCTCTTTTTCATATCCGCATGATTCGTAAATGACGGATAAAGCACGGTAAAGCCGTTTTTAGTTAGCTCTTCTTTGTTCTTTTTATCGGCGGCTATAACGACGTCTGGGCTTAGTTTAACTAGCTCTTCTACCTGCAAATCTTTGCCGTTTACGCCGTTTGGTATGCTTGAAATTCTAGGATAAACGTGCGCAAACCATTTGTTGTTTTTGATAAGATCGGTAGTTGCTACTATCTTGTCCGCGCCACCAAGCATTAATATGATTTGATTGTTCGCATACCAAAGCGTAGCGATTTTTTCTACTTTCGCGGGAACTTTTACGACGTCGCCAGTAATATCTTTGACATCTCTAAACTCAGCTGCATTAAGCAAAAGGCTTGCAAACAGCACTACTAAAGCCATGAAAAATTTTTTCATTTTTTCTCCTTATGTTAAATATATATTTTTATATATAAGTACTAATACTATATGTTATCGCCTTAATAAACAATATCTTTACAATATAAATTTCTAATTTAGAGCTTTAAAATTTATGAGCGAATGTGAATTTTTGTCTATTATTGATAGATTAAATTTATAGCAAGGACTCCCCTTCTTGCACTTGGCAAAAAAGGGAGAAAAGAGAGATTATTTCTCAAAAGCTTTTTGCAAGCTAAATGGAAACGCTTGATAGCCCATAGCATTTGTCATCTTTATCTCGATGCTAGGCTCTTTTGCGCCCCACTCAAACTCATCAATGTGTGGGCTAGGAAGTCCTACTGGGCGGCCTTTTGCGATGTCAAACTGCATGCCAGCAACGGCTGAGTAGACCATCACACTATCAAGGTCATCTTGATACTGCGTAAGGCTAGTAACCGAACTATACCACTCTTTGCCACGCTCTTTGCCGTACTCCCAAATTTGCTCAACGGTCTTTTTCTTTTCATCTATTTTATAAACGACTGCGCGAGAGTACTTCATGCCAGCGATAGCTGGTTGCTCCATGCCCCTTGTGTCGCCGTTGTCAAAGACGCTTAGATAAATTTCGCCTTTTTTAGACTTGCTATCTATCCTAAATGCAGTGTGCTGCGTCCATTGCCAGTCAAAGCCACCTTTGTCGCTCTCGTATCCTGGGCATTTTGAGTATTCATCTTCGCAGACGATCTTGTTGCCTTTGCTATCAACTGGCTGAAGGAGTTTATCTTTAAATTTATCGCTCCAACCCTTGTGAGCGCCCATGATCCATTTTACTTGTTTATCGCGGCCGATCTTGATAACTGCGTCTTGGTGGCGGCTTGAAATGATGATGCTATCATCGCTTGGGTCGTAATCCACGCTATTTACGTGCGCCCAGTTACGTCCGGGGCCTGCGCCAACTATGTCGCCCCATTTATCGTGCGTATCCATAGATTGAAGCTCGTCAGAGCTTGCTGTGTGGCCTGCTTTTTTAGCGTCGATGTTTAAGCAAACTGCGCCTTGATCAAGCGTTTTTAGCACGATATCACGGTAAGGATCGAGGATTTCATATAGTCTAAAATCATCAACTACGTTGCCATCTCTGTCAAGCTCAACGATCACATCGCGCACTGTTCTTACATTTTTGCCATCAGCCCTTTTATAGTCGGCATTTGCCACGCGCAAGAAGTAGTGTCCGTTTTGTGCTACGTCCATCGAGTGAGAGAAGTCGTTGTAGCTAGCTGGTAGCTCGCGGTTAAAAATTTCTCTACCCATGATGTCGTATTTTGCGTATCTTTGGCCATATCCCCAAGTCATAGCGCCGTCGTCATTTTGCTTAAAGCCCATCATCACGCCAGCGTGAAATGGCTGCTTTAGATCGTAAATTTTACTTGGTTCAAGATACCATCTAACCTCGCCTTTTGTATCAAGGATGAAGTTATTTGGGCTGTAGTTCCACTCGATCGCACCGCCAGCTGGGTTGTTCCAAACGACTTTTGTGCCCTTGCCTGTTTTATTTACAAAGTTATTTACGTAGTAGAGGCGGTTTGCAAATTTAGCGCTTGCTGGCTTAGTAACCTCGATCTTGTCAAATAGTGCGCCCTTTTGATTTGGTGTACCTGAGCTTTCTAGGTAGATAGCTGGGGCGTAAATTTTATAGCTCTCTTTTATGTGCTCGGTCTTACCTTTGTAGCTCTTGTCGTATTCGACCTCAACGGTGTTTTGATAGTCAGGATACATGCCAAAAACTGGGATGCCGCCATGTGTGCGAAGATGCTTGTCAGCCACTTTGTAGCTTATCACCTGACCACCTTGTTTTGGCACAATGGTTACTTTGGCATTGCTTAGTGTGTAGCCGCCATTTTTGATGACTGCTGTAAGTGGAGCAGTATCGTATGGATTTACCACTACTTCGCCGATAGCTCCTGTTATAGCGTAGTCAAGTTTAGCTCCGCTTGGACCGCCTATCGCAAAAGCGCTAGAGCAAAACACAGAGGCTAGTGCAACACAACTCAAAGTCTTTTTCATAACATCTCCTTTGGATAAATTTTATAAACTCTACTCATAAAGCTTATAAAATTTAGAAAAAGCCTTGGAACGCCCAAGGCTTAAAATAGGTAAAAGGAGTAATAAAAAATATTGCGTCCTTCGTAATTGTAATAAAATCTTATAACATAAAAATCACGATAAACTTTATAATGGCTTAAAACCTAAATTTATATTAAAAATTTTTGCCTTTTTGGACCTTAAGCTGGCATTTACGCTTTAGCACTTATAATCAGCCCCAAACAATGGAGTAAAACTTATGACACTAACTTACAATGCAAAGAAAATTTATGAAAATTGGTTTGAATCAAAAAGTGAGCTTGAAGAGAGCAATGCTAGCTTTTTAGAGGATTATTTAAATTTTTTAGGCGATATTAGTGAAGTGATAAATATTGATGAAAAAACAAGGCTTTCGGTTATCATCGCCTCTCTTTGCGTGAGTAAAGGCGCAAAAAGCTCATTTAAAAGCTTCATTAGGGCTGCTTTAAATGTAGGCATATCAGCAAAAGAGATAAGAGAAATTTTATATCAAGCAGTGCCTTATGCTGGGCTTGGCAAGGTAGAAGATTATATATTTCTAGCTGATGAAATTTTTAATGAGCGCTATATAGAGCCTGAAAATATGCCTAAAAAATCAAGAGAAGGCAGAGGCGAACGAGGCCTTGAGATACAAAGAAAACTCTTCCCATCGGTTGATAAATTTATCGCATCAATGCCAAATGATCAAAAGCATATAATGGAGTTTTTATCGCAAAACTGCTTTGGCGATTTTTATGCAAGAGATGGACTTAGCTTAGAGCTTAGGGAGCTTTTGACATTTGTCTATATCACGACTCTTGGCTTTGCAAAACCACAGCTTTTAGGGCACATTGCTGCAAATTTTGGTATCGGTAACGATAGAGCCAAACTAATAAGCGTTGTTACGACACTTATACCATTTATAGGCTATCCAAGTGCTTTGAATGCATTATCAGCAATAAATGAGATAAGTTCTAGTAAAAATTAAATTTTTAATCAATGCGATATCTTATAAATTTCAGCCAAAATTTATTCTAGCGTTAAATTTGCGGTTGAGCTTGGTTGTAGAATAACTCAAAATAAATCATCTAAAGGAGATTGTTATGAGTTTTCTATCTAAATTTAGTAAGGCTATCTTTGCTGTTGCGGTGGCTGGAGTGATTAGTGCTAGTGCATTTAGCGAGGGTGAGGACTACGTCAAGCTTGAAAAGCCACTAAGCGCGGGACAAAATACGCTAGTTAAAATTTTTAGCTACGCTTGCCCATTTTGTTACAAGTACGACAAGAGCGTCACTCCAAAGGTAGTTGAGAAAATTCCTGGACTAAAATACGAGCCATTTCACCTAAAGACAAAGGGCGATTATGGCGAGGTTGCGAGCAAGGTTTTTGCCGTGCTTATCGTTATGGATGAGGCAAAGGGAGTGAGCTTGTTTGATGAAAATTCGCTATTTAAAAAGGCTAAATTTGCCTACTACAAGGCTTATCATGACAAAAAAGAGCGCTGGAGTGACGGCAAAGATACTGAGGGTTTTTTAAAGACTGGACTTGAGGCTGCTGGCGTTAGTAAAGCAGACTACGAAAAAGAGCTAGCTAATCCAAAAGTGACTGAGCTACTTAAAAAGTGGGATGAGAGCTATGACGTGGCTAAAATTCAAGGTGTGCCAGCATTTGTCGTAAATGGCAAATATCTCATCATGACAAAATCAATCAGCTCGCTTGACGGCATGGCAGCACTCATCGAAGAGCTTCTTAAAAAATAAGGTGTCACATGAGCTTTTTTAGAAAAATGGCTAAATTTCAAGACTCACGCATCTCTTGGGCGATCCTAGTCTTTGTAAGCGTTGGGCTTGTCGTTATCGCGCACTCGCTCTTTCAAAACTACGCTTATATGCCTCCTTGCGAGCAGTGCGTCTATATACGTTTTGCATTTTTATGTATGGCACTTGGTGGCGTGATCGCTATGATAAACCCAAAAAATTTGCTATTTGCTCTAGTTGGCTACGTTTTTGCCTTTTGGGGAGCGGTGCAGGGCATAATGTATAGTGTAAAGCTAGCTAAAATTCACGATGCAGTGCATGGCGATGATCCTTTTGGCGTGCAGGGCTGCTCTACTGAGCCACACTATCCATTTGGTTTGCCGCTTGAAAAGTGGGCGCCTGACTGGTTTATGCCAACAGGCGACTGCGGATATGACAGCCCTATGGTGCCTGATGGCGTGGTGCTAAGTGATTTGCAAAAGAGCATAGTTGATCTTTATGCGGACGGCTGGTATCTTGTGCCATCATCTAAATTTATGTCGATGGCTGATTGTACGCTGCTCGGATTTGGTGTTTGTTTTGTAGTGCTTGCACTTATGCTCGTTTCAAAGCTTTTATCCTTTTTAAAATGAATTTAGTTAGCCCAAAATTGGGCTAACTTAGGATATACTGCGCATATGGGTATTAATTTAAAATCACAAAATATTAAAATCTACGCCATCATCTTGCTTGCTAGCCTTTTTGTAATACTTCTTGGGCTAAATATTTATAGCAATGCAAAAGAGAAAATCATAGAGCTATCTGATAAAAATAACATAGCAGTTAGCAAAAATATCGTAAACAACTTTCAAATTTGGCTTGATGAGCGGATAAATTCACTCATTCGTGCGTCAAAATTTATACAAAATGCAGGCATCGTAGATGACGATGAAAAGATAGCTGGCTTTATAAAGCTCTTTAAACAAAACGCAAAAGAATTTGATCTAATGCAGCTTTTAAGGGATGATGGAGAAATTTTTGTAGATGGAGAGAAAATTTTAGAAGAAGTTATGCCAAAGAGTGAAAGAGCAGGGCTTATCTGGTATGTGGAGACAAAAAATACAAATGCCCCAAGCGTAAATTTCATGCAAAAACATAAAATTTTAAAAGGCTCAACTCTAAATTTATGCGTTCCAGTCACAAAACAAGCGGAATTTAAAGCAGCACTTTGTGGCGTCGTACGTATAGAAAATATCTTTAATAGCATTAAAAATTTTAGTCTTGCGCCAAATTCTTACTCATTTTTAGTGACTCATAGCGGTGAAATTTTAACATCGATACCTGATCTTGCTTTAAAAAAAGAGATCGAGGAGAAATTTAAAGAGTTGTTTTTAAAAGATGAAGATATTACAAGCTTAAAAATAGGACAAAATTTAATCCAAGTAGCTGAGATACCAACGATAAATTGGTTCATAGGAGCTGGCACAAATAATGAAGAGGAAATTTCAGCTTTAACAAAAGAAGCTTTAAAAAATGCTCTAAGCTTACTCTTTGCCTTCGTTGCGCTCACATTTTTAGCAAATATTCTTCATAATTTTATGTATAACAAGATAAAAAAGATACAAGATGAGTATGAAACTTTGCTGACTCATAGAGCCAAAATGAGTGAGGCTGGCGAGCTAATAAGTGGTATAAATCATCAATTCATTCAACCTGTAAATTCGCTAAAACTAATGCTAAGCTCGTGCATAATGTTAAAAAAGGAAGGTAAATTAAGCGATGAGGAGCTAATAAATTTACTTGAAAAAGGGCAAAGCTCGGTCAAACTTCTTTCAAGTACTATTGAAATTTTTAGAAATTTTTACAAAAGCGCTGAAAATGTGAGCGAATTTGAGGTGCAAACAAGCGTTAAAAACCTAATAACTCTCATGCACACAGAGCTAAGCCGTGCAAATGTGAGTGTAAAATTTAGTGGCTTTAATGAACAAAAAGTTCGTCAGATAGAAAATATAATCCAACAAATTTTACTAATCCTAATACACAACGCAAAAGACTCACTTGTCGAAAGCTACAAAAATGAGCCACTAAAACGTATCATTGAGATAAAATTTAGAAGCTTTGAAGATAAGTGCTACATCGGAGTTTATGACAATGGAAATGGTGTAAGCGAGCAAATGAGTGAGAAAATTTTTACTTGGCTAAATACCACCAAAAAGCAAGGAAATGGCATAGGACTTTATTTTGCTAAAAAGCTAGCGCAAGAAAAGCTAAATGGTGACGTAAGACTCGTAAATAACGCAAAACCAACGGTATTTGAGCTAAGTTTTGATATAAATTTAAAGGACTAAAATGCAAGAAGTCTTAGAAATTTTAAAAAAGACGTCCGTCTTGGTAGTTGAAGATGATGATATGGCAAGAGAGCTTATTATTAGCGGGCTTAAACCTTATTGCGAGCAGGTAATTGGTGCTTGCAATGGACAAGATGGCGTGGAGAAATTTAAAAAGCAAGGTTTTGATATCGTGATGAGCGATATTCATATGCCAGTGCTTAATGGCTTTGAGATGATGAATGAGATGAAGCGCACAAAGCCACACCAAAAATTTATCGTCTTTACCTCTTATGATAGCGATGAAAATTTGATAAAAAGCATGGAGGAAGGGGCGATGCTTTTTTTAAAAAAGCCTATTGATATGAAGGATCTTAGATCAATGCTTATTAGTTTAAGTTTTGAACGAGATGAAAAGCTAGTTTATTTAAGTGATGAGGTGAGTATAAATTTAAAAAGAGAGAAAATTTATAAAAACGGCATTGAAATTTATCTTAGCTTTTTGCAAAATAAGATATTTTGGCTCTTTGCTTATAACCTAAATAAGCTAGTTACTTATGAGATGATAGAAGAATTTGTCTATGAGAGCGATGTTAGCAAGGCGGCTATCCAAAATGTGATACTTCGCCTAAAACGCGAGCTTGGTGTAAAATTTAAAAACATCAGCGAGAGTGGATATATTTTAATCACAAAATCTGAATGATTTAGAATTATCGCCACCTTGTACCATAGTACAATATACAAAAGTAATTAAATATACTAAAATACCGACAAATAAAAATAAGGAATAAAGAAGATGGCAGCAGTAGCTGGTATAGTTAAAAGCGTTTCATCTGATGTTATAGCGATAGACCAAAATGATCATGTAAGAGTTTTAGACGTAAATGATAAAGTATATATCGGAGAGGCTATAAAGGGCGAGAGTGAAAGCTCAAGTATTACAATCACTGCGAATGATGGACAAGATATATCAATAAACGGATACGATACTCTTTGGCTAGATAGTAGCGTAGTAAGTGATGATATTGGTGAGTCTAGCATAGATACTGACGCATTGTTTAAAGCACTTCTTGGCAATGATTATGTATCGATTTTAGATCATATAAATGAAAAAGTAGATGATATCCTTAGCGCAACCAATTTAGAGCAAGAAGAGCTAAGTGATGAGGCTAGCGTAAATATTAGTTTTAATGAAATAGATCCAAATTTAGCAAATGAGCATGGATTAAGAGAAGATGATCTTTTGACTAAAATAAACGAACATAAAGAGAGCGATAAGCAGATAGATCCTAGCTTTGAGCATACAAATCTTAATGCAACTACGATATATATAGATATCGATAACGACTTAAATAAACTTTCATAAATTTGAGCTTTTTGCTCAAATTTCTTCTGTTTTAGAAAACTCAAATTTATCTAATATCCTCTATAATAAGCCAAAAATTTCAAAGGAAAACGATGAAAAAAATTCTAATCATCGCAGGCTCTTGCAATAGTGGCACAGCTGGGCTTCAAGCAGATATAAAAACATGTGCTAGGCTTAATTGTTATAGTGCAACAGCGGTAACTTCTTTGGTTGCTGAGACTACGGATGCTGTAAAGAGTGTAGTTTGCTTAGAGCCTAGTTTTGTCAAAGATCAGCTAAATACGCTTGCGGAAGAATTTAGCTTTGATGCGATTAAGATAGGTATGTTATTTAGTGAAGAGATTATGGAAGTGGTGCGTGAGTTTTTACTAGCTCAAAACACCAAAGTAGTGCTTGATCCAGTTTGCGTCTCAAAAAGCGGACACAAGCTTATAAAAGATAGTGCGTTGGCAAAGCTAAAAGAGCTAATGAGCTTAGCTACAGTAACTACTCCAAATTTAGATGAGGCAAATGTACTTTTTGGTGATGATTATAAAGATTTGCCTTGTGACGTCATTGTAAAAAAACATATCAGCGAAGATAGCAGTATAGACACACTTTATAAAAAAGATGGTTCACTAAGGAATTTTAAAACCCCACTTGTTAATCCGCTTGTGATGAGTGGAACTGGTTGTAGTTTCTCAACTGCACTTGCTTGCTTTTTAGCAAAGGGCAAGAGCCTAGAGGAGTCTATACAACTTTCAAAAGAGTATATTTGCTCTATCATAAAAGAGAGCATAGATACAAAACTTGGTAAAAATCGCCTACTTTGGCATGGAGCGAAGTAAAATTTATCCCTCTGATCTTTGCACGGCAGCTGAGTGAGTGATGATGTCGTGCAGATTTAGTTTGTCTTTTCTAAAGAAACAAAGGCAAAGCCCAAGTATGCTAAAGCCAGCAAAGGCAAAGCAAATTTGGCGCAAGATGGTGTGAAAAAAGCTTAGTTTTCTGCCAGTTTTTAGGTTTATCAGATAAATTTCTTGTGCTTTATAGCCTGGAGTTTGTGCTTTTATGCTAAAAAAAAGGCACATTATAAGTGAGATCAAGCTATTTGCACCAAAAATGGCAATTTGGTTATGCAAAAATGCCTCTTTGCCATCAAGCACAAGATATGTTGTCGCATAAAATATCGGCATACCGATGATAAAAAGATCGATAACAAAGGCCTTTGCTCTAGCCCAAATAGGTGCGATTTTTGCCTTTTGCTTTGCCAAGTTAATTTCCTGTATTTATGTAGATACGGCTAAATTTCTCCCAGTCGTATAGATAGACTAGGCTGTCGCTCTTACCATTATCATGTGTGACGCAGAGCATAGTAGAGGCGCGTGAGACTTTGCGCCAGTGATTATAGAGATCAAGTTTTTTGATATCGCTTTCTAGTACACCAAAACAGCCTATATACTCATAAATACTAAGATCAAAAAAGCTCTTATTTTCGGTCTTTAGCAAGCGTTTTTTGCTATTTTCTTGCATTAAACTAGCTCTACGCCTTTGCCATTTACTACTTCACCGATCACGTAGCCATCGCTACTAGCTAGGACAGCATCTACGTTTTCTTTTGGCACAACCAATATCATGCCAACGCCCATGTTAAAGGTTCTCATCATCTCGCTTTCTTCTACTTTTTGAGCGATGATTTTAAAAATTTCAGGCGTTTTTATAGCGTTTTTTTGCACCTTTGCGCCAAGCCCAGCAGGGAAGACGCGAGGTAAGTTTTCAACTATGCCACCACCGGTAATGTGAGCCATTGCTGTGATCTTATCTTTTAATCTTAAAAAGTCGCTCACGTAAATTCTAGTTGGCTCAAGAAGTACGTCGATGAGCTTTTTATCGCCTACTTTTTCATCAAATTTTAGTCCAAGCTCGCTAACTACTTTTCTTGCAAGAGAGAAGCCATTTGAGTGCAGACCGCTACTTGGAAGTGCGACTAAAACGTCACCAGATTTTACAAATTTGCTCCTATCGATCTCATCAGCCTCAGCGATACCAACGGCAAATCCAGCAAGATCGAAGTCGCCTTTTTCATACATCGATGGCATCTCAGCTGTCTCACCACCAATAAGTGCGCATTGCGCCTTTTTGCAGCCATTTGCGATGCTTTTTACTACCTCTTTGGCGCTTTCTATCTCAAGCTTTGCAGTCGCGTAGTAGTCGAGGAAAAAGAGTGGTGTGGCGAAGTTGCAGATGAGATCATTTACGCACATTGCGACTAGATCCTCGCCAACGCCGTCAAATTTCTTAGCGTCGATAGCTAGGCGAAGCTTCGTGCCAACGCCATCGGTCGCGCCTAAAATAGCTGGATTTTTATACCCACTTGGTAGTCTGACTGCTCCTGAAAATGACCCAATGCCACCTATGACGTTTGGTGTTTGTGTAGATTTTACGAAAGGCTTTATCGCCTCAACAAAGCTATTTCCAGCATCTATATCCACTCCAGCATCTTTATAGCTTATCATCTTTGCCCTTTTTTGTAATTTTTTAAAACTTTAGCCAAAAGTTGCTAAAATTGTCATCAATTTTCAAAAATGGAGCGAGTTTGCAGAAATTTCCAAACGCTTATGTTATTACAGGCTCTATTGCTAGCGGTAAAAGTACGGCTATAAATTTGCTAAAAGAGCGAGGCTTTAGCGTGATTGATGCGGACGTGATCGCTCATGAACAGCTTGAAATTTGTAAATGTGAGATAGTGGAATTTTTTGGCAAGCAAATTTTAGATGAGACTGGCAAGATAGAGCGCAAAAAACTAGGTGCCATTGTTTTTAATGATCCAAAAAAATTAAAAATTTTAGAGCAAATTTTGCATCCAAAGATAAAGGAAGAAATTTTATCTTGCGCTACAAAGCTTGAGTGCTTGGGACAGGTTTATTTTGTCGATATCCCTTTGTTTTTTGAAAAAGAGGATCTCTACGCTGAGTTTAAAAATGTAGCCGTGATTTACGCACCAAAAGAGCTTTTACTAAGGCGTCTAATGAGCAGAAACGGTCTAAGTTTAGAGGATGCAAAAGCAAGAGTGGAGCTTCAGATGGATATCGAGCAAAAGCGAAAAAAAGCAAATTTTATCATAGATAATAGTGGTGATAAAGAAAATTTAGAGCAAGAACTAGAGAAATTTCTAAGGCAAATTTATGGCTGAGCTTATATAAATTTGGCAAAAAGTAGAGCAATTTTAAAGGAAAAATAATGCAAGTTTCAAAGTACAACGCTAGCGGTAATGATTTTGTCATATTTCATACATTTTTGAGCAAAGACAGAAGCGAGCTAGCAAGGCAAATTTGTAGCCGAACAAACGGCGTGGGAGCTGACGGGCTAATAGTACTTTTGCCTTACGAAAAGGGCGTGAAATGGGAGTTTTACAACAGCGACGGAAGCTACGCTGCGATGTGTGGCAATGGCTCGCGCGCGGCTGCTAGATATGCCTATCTAAATGGTCTTGTTAGTTCAAACGAATTTGTCTTGCTAACTGGTAGCGGCGAGGTTGTGGCAAGTGTTAAAAATGAGTGTGTCGAGGTTGTGCTAACAAGTCCAAAAATTTTAAGCGAGCCACTAAATGAAGGCGGCAAAACTTGGTATTTTTACGATACTGGCGTGCCTCATCTTGTAAATTTCACGCAAAATTTAGATGAATTTGACGTCAAAGAGTGCAGGGCGCTTCGCCAAAAGTACAACGCAAATGTAAATTTAGCCAAATTTGAGGGTGGAGTTTTAAAGGTTAGAACCTACGAAAAGGGCGTAGAGGACGAGACGCTAGCTTGTGGCACTGGCATGGCGGCTTGCTTTTACGGCGCTACTTTAAATTTAAACGCAGCGCAATGCCTAAAAGTCTATCCAAAAAGTGGCGAGGAACTTGGCCTTAGACTAGAAAGCGGCAAAATTTTATTTAGTGGAGCGGTGAAACACTGCTTTGATACGAGTATTGAAATTTAGCTATTTAGAGCGAGTTTTATACTTGCTCTTGGCTAGTTTGGCTAGTAATGGTAAGCAAATTTTTCAAATTTATATTACTAAATTTGCACCTAGCTGATGAAGTAAAATTTTATAGTGGTATTAATTTAAAATTTGAATACAAAATAACTAATTAAAAAAATTTCGAAAAATAAATTTTAATAAAAATTTGAATAGAAATTTAAAAAAAAGAAGATCTCCGCCGAAGCGGAGAAAAGGTGTTATTTCAAAGCATCTTTTGCTTGTTTTGCAAGTGCCGCAAATGCCTTCGCGTCATTCATAGCTAGATCAGCTAAAATTTTTCTATCAAGTTCGATCTTAGCTTTGTTTAAGCCGTTGATAAATCTTGAATAGCTAATGTCGTTTAGTCTGCAAGCTGCGTTGATACGAACGATCCATAAACGTCTGAAATCACGTTTTTTCTGGCGTCTGTCGCGGTATGCGTAAACTAAACTTCTCTCTAGTTGCTCTTTAGCTTTTCTAAAGTGTTTATGTCTAGCACTGAAAAAGCCACGTGCTAGCTTTAAAACTTTCTTATGGCGTCTTCTTCTAACTACGCCCGTTTTTACTCTTGCCATATTTATCCTTTTACAAATTGGCGCTCACTAAGTGAGTCTTGCCCCTAAATTTGGGGGAGTTTGAATGACTTTTTTGTCAAAAACTTAAATCTAAGCTGCTTTATACGCCGAGCATTTTGCGAACGGCTGAGACGTTTGTGCTATCCACATAGTGTGGGCCACGAAGGTCTCTCATACGCTTACTAGGTTTTTTTGTTAAGATATGGCTTCTAAAAGCAGAGCCTCTTTTTATCTTATTTTTACCTACTTTAAAGCGCTTAGCAGCACCGCGAACGGTTTTCATCTTTGGCATGCTAATCCTTTTTGAAATTTTATACGCAATTGCGTAAGTTTTGGATTATAGCGAAAATACCTTTAGAAAATTTAAATTTCACTTAGAGAAAATTTGCAATAAATTTACATTAAACTTAAAAAAATTTTAAAATTTATAATTAAATTATTAAATTTGGCATATAATCACATATAAGAAATTTATTTCACTAAAGGAGTAAAGAATGAAAGGCAAAATTCTTGCATCAATTGTTGCTATGAGTGCGATTTTAGGCACAAGTAGCTTGGCATGCACTACCATTTTAGTAGGAGATAAAGCTTCAAATGACGGCTCCATGCTGGTTGCCAGGAGCGCTGATAGCAAGGCTATAAAGGCTCAAGTCTTTTTGATCCATCCAGCAAAGAAAAACCAAACTGGTATGCATAGCTCAAAGGCACATGACGGCGCAAATGACTTTACATATCCACTTCCAAAAGATGGCATGAGATACACAACCATCGCAAACTCTCACACAAAACTTCACGGAGCGGTCGGCTACAATGAGGCTGGCGTTGGACTAAGTGGCACTGAGACTATTTACGCAAAAGACGAGCTTTTAAAGATCGATCCATATAACGAAGAGAGTGGCATCACAGAGGATGATATCCCAGACGTGCTTTTGCCACGTATGAAGAGTGCAAAAGAGGGTGTTAAGCTCCTTGGCGAGATAGTTGAGACAAAAGGCGCTGGTGAGGGCTTTGGTGTGGTATTTATTGATGCAAACGAGCTTTGGTACTTTGAGACTGGTACAGGCCACAAATGGATCGCTTCAAAGATCCCGCAAGATGAGTACTTCGTCACTGCAAATCAAGGCAGACTTCACGCTTATAAAGAGAATGATCCAAATTTCATGGGAGCAAAAGATGTCATCAAATTTGCGATCGACAATAAGACTTATGATCCTGCAAAAGATGGCGAATTTAACTTTACAAAGGCCTATACAAGAGACGATGAGAGAGATGTGACTTACAACTATCCACGTGTTTGCTGGGTTCAAAGTATGTTTAACCCAAGCTTAAAACAAGACTTTGCCGATGGTCAGAAATTCCCAGTATTTTTAAAACCAGAGAAAAAGCTAAGCGTTGAGGATCTAAAAGCTGCGATGAGAGCCCACTACAACGGCACGCCGTTTGATAACTACGCTAGTAAAGATGAAGATAAGAAAAACGTCTACCGCGCCATAAGCGTCTTTAGAACATACGAGTCTCACGTCATGCAGGTGCGCCCTTGGCTACCAAAAGAGATCGGTCGCGTAACTTACGTCGCTCTTGGTATGGCTGATCTTAGTGTTTATTTGCCGTATTACGAGGGACTTGATGGCTTTATAAAAGGCTACTCAGATGGCTCATACGACGCTGATGACACCTCAATATACTGGGTTTATAGAAAGCTTCAAACCCTTGTGATGACTGACTATGAGAAGTATTCGCCAGTGGTAAAAGAGGCCTACGCTAAATTTGAAAAAGAGTTGGCGGTAAAACAGGCTAAATTTGAAGATGAGTACGTCAAACTTTATAAAAAAGATAAGAAAAAAGCGGACAAACTCTTAAATGAATTTAGTCAAAAGACTATGCAAGAGGCCAAGGATTTAACTCAGGAGCTTACAAATAAGGTCTTTACTATGCTTACAGCTGATTTGGACGCTAAGCTAAAATCTTTAAATAAAGGCAAAAAAGACTAAAAACTTTGGGCGTGAAATTTAGTAGCGCCCAGACTTTAAACAAAAATTTGGCAAATAGCGTTTATAATGCGGCAAAAATTCACTACAAAGGAAAAACGCTGATGCCTTGTCCCATGCATAAAGCTCGTTAATCTTGGCAAAAAACATATCAGCGATTTTCAAAAATCACGCAAATTTTTAAACAATTTCACATTTTTTTACATTGAAATAAATCCCTTTTTGCTAGCAGGTCCACTGCATTGTAACTGCATTTTTAATAGCAAAGCTAAGCAGTGTTTGAAATTTGGCAAGGATCTTTTCAGTAGGGTTTTTTATAAATTTTACTTTAGTTTAAGAAGAAGTGGGTGTCATCCGCCGTGTTTGAGGTGATTAAATTTATTGTTTGAGCTGTGATAGTGAAAATTTGGCTTTTGGTGGCAGAAGGGG